>JAOZVV010000055.1 GCA_025869365.1 Pseudonocardia sp. | reverse complement strand
GTCGGCAGGAAGGCCACCCTCCCGCCGGATTCCGGCGTGGAGGTGGCCTTCCCGCCGACGACGGGGCTAGGTCTGCGACGAGTGCCGCGGCCCGTCCCCCGGCAGGACGGTGCGGCCCCGGGCCCTCGCCTCGTCCGCACCCTCCTCCATGCTCATCGGCTTGACGTTGAGCACGAAGTCCCCGTCGTGCTGCGTCATGCCGTACTCGACGGCCTGCTCGATCGCCTCGCCCGCACGGTCCTCCTTCTTGATCATCGGATCGTTGCGGAGGTCCTTGTAGAGCGCGACGCACAGCAGCACCATGATGATCACGAACGGCAGCGCCATGATGATCGTGATGTTCTGGATGCCGGAGAGCGCCTTGTCCCCGCCGACCAGCAGCATCACCGCCGCGATGGCCCCCATCACGGCACCCCAGAAGATCACGATCCCGCGCCCGGGCTCGATCGAGCCGCGCTGCGAGATCGTGCCCATCACCACCGACGCCGCGTCCGCGCCGGAGACGAAGAAGATCGCCACCAGCAGCATCGCGAGGACGGCGAGCACGGTGCCGAGCGGGTAGGACTGCAGCAGGCCGAAGAGCTGGCCCTCGGTGCCGGCCGACGCCAGGTCGTTGCCGGCCTGCTGCTGCGAGATCGCCGCGCCGCCGAAGATCGCGAACCAGACCAGGCTCACGGTGCTCGGGATCAGGATGACGCCGGTGATGAACTGCTTGATCGTGCGGCCGCGGCTGATCCGGGCGATGAACATGCCGACGAACGGCGTCCAGGAGATCCACCAGGCCCAGTAGAAGACCGTCCAGCTCTGCAGCCACTCGGCCGTCTCGGGCCCGTCGGCGGCGGTGCGGGCCGCCATCGAGGCCAGGTCGGAGAGGTAGTGGCCCACCGCGCCCGGCAGCAGGTTGAGGATCAGGATCGTCGGGCCGGCGACGAACACGAAGAACGCCAGCACCGCCGCGAGCACCATGTTGATGTTCGACAGCCACTGGATGCCCTTGGCGACACCGCTCACCGCGGAGGCGATGAACGCCACCGTCAGAATCGCGATGATCGCGACCAGCAGGCCGGTGCCGGGGTTGTCCAGCCAGCCGACGGCCTTGAGCCCGCCGCCGATCTGGAGCGCGCCGAGACCGAGCGAGGCGGCCGAGCCGAACAGCGTCGCGAAGATCGCGAAGATGTCGATCGCCTTGCCGAACGGGCCCTCGGTGCGCCGGGTGCCGAGCAGCGGCGCGAACGCGGCGGAGATCAGCTGGCTGCGTCCCTTGCGGAAGCTGCCGTACGCGATCGCGAGCCCGACGACCGCGTAGATCGCCCAGGGATGCAACGTCCAGTGGAAGAGCGTGGTCGCCATGGCCGTGTCCAGCGCCTGCGGCGTGTTCGGCGCCGCGGTGCCGGGCGGGGGCGTGGTGAAGAAGGACAACGGCTCCGCCACACCGAAGAACATCAGGCCGATGCCCATCCCGGCGGAGAACATCATCGCGACCCACGACGACGTGCGGAACTCCGGCCTCTCGTCGTCCCGGCCGAGCGGGATCTTCCCGTAGCGCGACACCGCGAGCCACAGGGCGAACACCACGAAGCCGCTGGCGGCGAGGATGAAGAACCAGCCGCCGCCGCTCATGATCCCGCCGAGCACGGACGACGCCACGTCGCTCAGGGAGGTGGTGCCGACGATGCCCCAGACGATGAAGGCGACGACCAGGACGGCGGCGACGCCGAAGACGACGCGGTCCGTGGGCCTCTTCCGGTCGGCGGCGTCCCCGCCTGCGGGCGCGGCGCCGGTCGGGTCGGATGGGGGGTCCGACGGCGAGGTCGGGCCGGAGGTGGGTTCCTTGAGACTCATGTGCGGCGTTCCCGCCGGAGCGGGTCGTCCCCCTCGTGTCGTTCGGGGCCTTCATGCGTTATCGCACGTCGGACCGGGTTGTCGCGTTGGTGTCGACACCATCGGCCGCGTCGGCGATGCCGTCAACCGGGGGGTCTCCGCCGTGTCGCGACCCGCATCGCGTCGCGCGGCGGGACGAGCTGCGGAAACGGCCTCCTGACCTGCGTCGATCCGGCCCGGTTCGGGTACCGATCGTTACCCGAACGTCACGGCGTGTGCCAGCCCCGGTGATCCACCCCTCCGGGCACCGGCGCCGCGTCGTCGTACGGCGTGCGGGTGAAGACGAAGGTCGCGAGGTTCAACGACGTCCCGGAGAGGCGCAGGGTCTCACCGGAGAAGTAGCCGTCGAGGCCGACCCAGGTCCCGTCGGGCCGGGCCCGGAACCGGGACGACCGGCCCGGCCGGCCGAGCCCGCCGAGGTGCAGCAGGCCCCCGGGAACCGCCCGCAGGACGTACGGCGACGGACCCCAGTACCACGGTCCGAGGAGCTCCAGCGGGACGGCGGCGGCACTCGGGCACCAGGCGTCGACGACGCGGGGCTCCGCCTCCCTGACGTCCTTCAGGAGGTTCGACGGCAGCGCCCCGTCGAGCCCGGTCGTCACGTTGGCCAGGGCGAGCGCCGCGGTGCCCTCCTCGCGGTCCGCCCACAGGCCGGCGAGGAAACCGGGCATGGACCCGCCGTGGCCGACGAGCGTGACGCTGCCGCCGGCCTGGCCGAGGCGCTGTACCTGCACGCCGAGCCCGTAGGACGACCAGCCGGGTGAGGAGAAGTCGATGCCCGCCGGATGCGTCATCTCCTCGACGGTGTCCGGGCCCAGCACACCGTCCGAGTCCCCGAGCAGGAACGAGCCCAGCCTGCCGAGGTCCGTCGCCGTCGCCCAGAGCTGCCCGGCCGGAGCCATGACGCCCGCGTGGTGCTCGGGCTCGACCTGCAGCACGTCCGCCCACGGGTGCACCGCGTAGCCCTGGGCGGCGCGGCCGTCGGGACGCGGGGTCGTGCGGGTCATCCCGAGGGGGAGGAGCACCTCGTCGCGTGCGACGTCGTCCCAGGAACGGCCGCGGGCCCGCGCGACCAGCTCGCCGAGCAGGCCGAAGCCGAGATTGGAGTAGTGGAAGCGGCGCGCGGCCGGGAGCACCCGGTCCGCGTCGGTGAGGCCCAGCTCGTCCAGCGACCCGCCGGGCGTGCGCTCCCACCACAGGCCCGGGCTCTCGGACCCGGCGCCGCCCAGGTGCGAGAGCAGCTGGCCGAGGGTGCGCCCGCCGAGCGGGGTGCCGGGGAGGTGCTGTTCGAGCTGGTCGTCGAGGTCGAGCACGCCCTCGTCGCGCAGCCGCAGCACGGTGATCGCGGTGACGGTCTTGGAGATCGACCCGAGCCGGTACGCGACGTCGGTGTGGGGCTCGCCGACGGCGCCGCGGCCCGCGGACCAGACCAGCTCACCGTCCCGGACCACCCCGGCGACCAGCGAGGGACACCGCCCGTCGCGTTGGGCGCGGGCGACACGGGCGAGCAGGGTGCGTTGCGTCGAGGGCAGCAGCGGGGGAGCCATGGGTCGACGCTAAACGGCTCGTGCGCGGAAAACCTCGCCAGGGCGACGGTTCCCGCGTACGGGTACGTCAGCGTCTCAGCAGCGGCGCGACCCGGTAGCCGACGAGCGTCCGCATCACCAGCGCGGTGGTCGTCCGCTCGACCCCGTCGATCGCGAGCAGCCGACCCGCGATCCGGTAGAGGTCGTCGGCGTCCCGGGCGACGCACTGCACCTGGAGATCGCCCTCGCCGGTCATCCCGAGCACCTCCAGGACCTCGGGGATGGCGGCGAGTGCAGCGGCCACCGGGGCGAGCATCCGCTGGACCACCGTCACCGTCACGTAGGCGGTGAGCGGGTAGCCGAGCGCGGCCGGATCGATGCGGCGCTCGAAGCTCGTGAGGACCCCGCGCTCCTCGAGGCGGGCGAGCCGGGACTGCACCGTGTTGCGGGACAGGCCGGTCCGCCCGGCGAGCGCGAGCACGGTGGCGCGCGGGTTCTCCCCGAGGGCGAGCAGCAACCGGGCGTCCAGCTCGTCGATCGTGGTGCGCATCTTGCCCGCCCGCGGCGCGTCGTCCTCGTCCATGGTGAGCATTCTGCACTCCTTTGCGCTGCCCGCTTGTGCACTCATGTCTGTGGTGGTGGGGTGGCTGGGCAAGTTGCGTATAGATCGGGGAGGTCGGCATGGGGCTGGACGACGAGCGGCTCGGCGCGCTGCGCGAGATCGAGCAGCGGGTGCTGTGGCTCTCGACAGCGATCGTCGACCACGCGAACCGGGTGCGGCCGAACCCGACCGGGCTCAAGGTCGGTGGCCACCAGGCGTCCAGCGCGTCGCTCGTGACGATCATGACCGCGCTGTGGTTCGAGCACCTGCGCTCCGGGGACCGCGTCTCGGTCAAGCCGCACGCGTCGCCGGTCCTGCACGCGATCAACTACCTGTTCGACGAGCTGGACGAGTCCGCCCTCACCACCCTGCGCGCGTTCGGCGGGCTGCAGAGCTACCCGTCGCGTTCGAAGGACCCCGATCCCGTCGACTACTCCACGGGCTCGGTCGGCATCGGCGCGACCGCCCCGATCTGGGGTGCGCTGGCCCGGCGCTACGTGACGACGCTCGGCGAGTCCGTCGGCTCCGGACGCCAGTACTCCCTCGTCGGGGACGCGGAGCTGGACGAGGGCGCGGTCTGGGAGGCGCTGCTGGACCCGATGGTCAACGACCTGGGTGAGGTCTGCTGGATCGTCGACCTCAACCGGCAGTCGCTGGACCGGGTCGTGCCGAACATCGGCGCCACCCGCCTGCAGGGCATGTTCGCCGCGGCCGGCTGGCAGGTGCTGACCGTCAAGTACGGGCGGCTGCTGCACGAGCTGTTCGAACGCCCGGGCGGTGAGGAGCTGCGCCGGCGCATCGACGAGATGCCCAACCCGGAGTACCAGCGGCTGCTGCGCTGCACCCCCGAGCAGATCCGGGACCGGCTGCCGGACTCCGACGCGCTGGCGGCGCTGGTCGCCTCGCTGGACGACGACACCCTGCACGCCGCCGTCCGCAATCTCGGCGGGCACGACATGCGGGCGGTCGGGGACGCGTTCGCGGCCATCGACGACACCCGCCCCACGGTGATCTTCGCGTACACGGTGAAGGGCAACGGGCTGGCGTCGGAGGGGCATCCGCAGAACCACTCGTCGCTGCTGTCCGAGGAGCAGATGGGCGAGCTGGCGGCGCGGGTCGGCATGAGCCTGGACGCGCCGTGGGCCCGGTTCGACGAGGCGACGCCCGCCGGGAAGCTCTGCGACGAGGTCGCCACCCGGCTGCGCCGGACCGAGCTCGCCCCGACCGCCCCGCCGGCGCTGCCCACGGACATCGGGCGCACGCCGTCCGGCAGGGCGACCACGCAGGCCGCGCTCGGCCGGGCGCTGCTGGACCTGACCCGCTCCGCGCCGGAGGCGGCGCGCCGGGTCGTGACCCTCTGCCCGGACGTCTCCTCCTCGACCAACCTCGGCGGCTGGGTCAACAAGGTCGGCGTCTGGTCCCCGTCCGAACGCAAGGACTGGTTCGACGACGACCCCGAGACCATCCTGCACTGGCGCGAGAAGCCGACCGGGCAGCACCTGGAGCTGGGGATCGCCGAGGGCAACCTGGTCGGGGCGCTCGGCGAGCTCGGGGCGACGTGGTCGCGCTGGGGCCAGCCGCTGCTGCCGATCGGGGTGCTCTACGACCCGTTCGTCGAGCGCGCGCTGGAGCCCTGGTCCTTCGGCATCTACGCCGGCGGGCAGTCGATCCTGGTCGGGACGCCGTCCGGGGTGACGCTGGCGCCGGAGGGCGGGGCGCACCAGTCGATCACCACGCCGTCCGTCGGCCTGGAGCAGCCGGGCTGCATCACCTACGAGCCGGCGTTCGCGATCGACACCGAGTGGACCCTGCTGGCATCGCTCGGCCGGCTCGGGAAGCCGGACGGGACCTCGGCGTACCTGCGGCTCTCGACCCGGCCCGTCGACCAGTCGCTCGCCGCGGTCCCGACGGACCCGGCGGCCCGGGAACGCCGGCGCACGCAGGTCGTGGCGGGGGCGTACCCGATCCGTCGCACGTCGGGCAGCCGTCCCACGGTGACGATCGCGGTGATGGGTGCCGTCGTGCCCGAGGCGCTCGTGGCGGCGCAGCGGCTGGAGGAGCAGGGCACGGCCGTCGACGTCGTGTGCGTGACGAGCCCCGGCCTGCTGTTCGAGGCGATGCAGGCCCGGGCCGGGCGGGGCAGCGGGGACACCTGGATCCTGGAGTCCGCGTTCCCCGCGCACCGGGCGTCGCCCCTGGTCACGATCCTCGACGGACACCCGCACACCCTCGCGTTCCTGGCGGGGATCAACCAGGTCAGGGCCACCCACCTGGGGGTGACGACGTTCGGCCAGTCCGGGGATCTCGAGTCGGTCTACCGCCACCACGGCCTCGACGCGGACGCGATCCTCACCGCCGCCCTCGATCTCGTCTAGCCCGCGCGCCGGGCCCTCGCGGGGGCCCGGCGGTCAGGGAAGGTCGACGACCGTGGCGGTGGCGTTGTCCGTCGAGCCCGCGAGGAGGGCGTCGTCGACCAGGGCGCGGGCGGCCGCCGCGGGGTGCTCGACGGTGGCGAGGACCGCGGCGATCTCGTTCGCGGTCAAGGTGCGGTGGACGCCGTCGCTCAGCAGCGCCAGCCGCCTGGCCCCGGCGCGGAGCAGGGTCTGGCCGATGCGCTCCCCGCGGGCCGTGGCGACGGTCGTCGTCACGACGTTCTCGGTCCGCGCGGGTGCGTCCTCCCCGCGCCCGCGCAGGTACTCGGCGACGGTGTGGTCCGTCGTGAGCTGCACGAGCTGCTCGCCGTCCCAGGCGTAGGCGCGGCTGTCCCCGACCCACGAGATCCGCCAGCCCGCCGCGCCGCCGGCGGCCAGGACCAGCACGCAGTCCCCGGTCCCCGCCGGGCCGCGATCGGTGAGGACGGCGTCGCGGGCGGCGAGGATCGCGCCGGTCGGACCGAGCCGCACCGCCTCCAGCGTCGCGACGTCCGCGGCGACCCGGGCGGCGCGGGCCGCCGCCTTCGAGTCCCCGATGCCGTCCGCGACCGCGAGGGCCAGTCCGGCGCCAGCGGTGCGGACGGCGAGCGCGTCCGCGGCGACACCGCGGAGCCCGCGGTCCGACGCGGAGCCGGAGCGCGGGGAGCGACGCGCCCGCGGGCGGACGGCCTGCAGCTCGTCGGTGGGGCTGGTGAGATCGGGCCTGCCGACGGCGGAGCCGGTGAGAGTGGGGTGATCGGCGACGGACACGCTTTGCCTCCCGGGATCGGGTGGCGCGGCCGGGGACCCGGGAGGGGGGTCGGGCCCCCGCCGGCCATGACCCCAGTCTCCGCCCGGAACCTGGGATATCCCTGTGCGGAACCTGTGGCGAACCCGATGAACCGCCGCCGGACGACTGCCCCGGCGGGGTCAGCTCTCGCCCGCGCCCCCGGCCTCGTCCTGGTCCGCCAGGAACTTCTCGACCTCGGCCGCCAGCTCGTCCGCGCTCGGGAGCGCACCGCCGAGCCCCGCGCCGGAGCGCTCGCCCCGCCCGCTCGCGACCATGTCGTACTGCTTCTCGAGCGCCTGCACGACCTGGGCGACCTCCTCGGAGTTCTGCACCTGCTCGGCGATCTCGGCGTCCGTCCGCTCGGCGGCCCGGGACAGCGACTCGGTGGGCAGGTACAGCCCCGAGGCGAGGGCGGCGTGGTCCAGCAACGTCCGCGCGGCCTGCGGGTAGGCGGTGCGGGCGAGGTAGTGCGGCACGTGCACCGCGAAGCCCATCGCGTCCACCCCGGCCTCGCCGAGCCGGAACTCCAGCAGCGCGGCCGCGCTGCCGGGCACCTCGGCCTCGGCGAACCAGGCCTCGTGGGACTCGGTGAGCTCCCGGCGGGTGGCGTGCGCGGTCACCCCGATCGGACGGGTGTGCGGCACGGCCATCGGGATGCCGTGCAGGGTGATCACCAGGCGGACACCGAACTTCTCCACGATCTGTTCGACGGCCGCGGCGAACCTCTCCCACTGGGTGTCCGGCTCCGGGCCGGAGAGCAGCAGGAACGGAGCCTCCGCCGAGTCCGTCAGCACGACGACGTCCAGCTCGGGCGGTGTGTAGCCCGCCCAGTGGTCCGTGTCGAAACGCAGCGGCGGGCGCCGCGAGCGGTAGTCCACGAGCTGGTCGACGTCGAACTCGACGACCTTGCGGGCCTCCTTGTTCTCGATCAGGGCGTCGACGGCGAGACCGCCCGCACTTCCGGCGTCGACGAATCCGTCGAGCACCACCAGGAGCACCGGCCCGTCGAGGCCCGGGACATCCTCTTCGATCCGGTACAGCTCCGCGGGATCCAGCACCGTGCGCACCTCCGGGTGACAGCCTTCTCGACGACTACAGTTCTGCCTGTTCAACGTGACTCCGACCGCAGACCATCCCCGTTGTGGTCACGGATCGGAGACCATTGTCGCCTGATGTCGGTTCTACGTCGTCCCCTGGTGGTCTGGTCGGTCGGTCTGTTCGCCTACCTGGTGGGGGTGATGCACCGGACGTCCTTCGGCGTGGCAGGCCTCGACGCCGCCGAACGGTTCGGCGCCTCACCTGCGATCCTCTCCGGTTTCGTCGTCCTGCAGCTGCTCGTCTACGCGGCGCTGCAGGTCCCGGTGGGCGTGCTGCTGGACCGGTTCGGCGCCCGCACGATGGTGGTCGCGGGCGCGCTGCTGATGGCCGCAGGGCAGGCCGCGCTGGCCCTGGCGACGTCGTTGCCGCTGGCGATCGGCGCCCGCGTGCTCGTCGGGGCGGGCGACGCGTTCACCTTCATCAGCGTGCTGTCGATGCTGGGGGCCTGGTTCCCGGCCCGCCGGGTCCCGGTGCTGACGCAGCTCACGGGGCTGCTCGGGCAGATCGGGCAGGTGCTCTCCGCCGTCCCGCTCGCCGCGATCCTGCACGGCCCCGGCTGGACCCCGGCGTTCCTGTCCGCGGCGGGGCTCGGCGTGGTCTCGGCGATCGCCGTGCTCGCGGTGTTCCGGGAGAGCCCGCCCGGCTCGCCCGCCCGGCCCGCGGCCCCCACCCCGCGCGAGGTGCTCGACGGCCTCCGGTCCTCCTGGCGCGAACCCGGCACCCGGCTGGGCTTCTTCACGCACATGGGCACGCAGTTCTCCGGCACGGTGTTCGGGCTGCTCTGGGGCGTGCCCTACCTGGTGGCGGGACAGGGCCTCGGCCAGGGGACGGCGAGTGCGCTGCTGACGCTGCTCGTCGCCGTGGGGATCGTGGCGGGCCCGCTGTTCGGCACGTTCACTGCCCGCCACCCGTTCCGGCGGTCGTACCTGGTCATCGCCGTGATCGTGCTGACGGCGGTGATGTGGACGGTCGTGCTGCTGATCCCGCCGCCCGCCCCGCCGTGGCTGCTGGTCGTGCTCGTCGTCGTGCTGGCGCTCGGGCCGCCCGGCTCGATGATCGGCTTCGACTACGCGCGCACGTTCAACCCGAGCAGGCGCCAGGGGACCGCGGTCGGGATCGTCAACGTCGGCGGGTTCTCGGCGTCGCTGCTGCTCGCGCTGGGGATCGGGCTCGTGCTCGGTGCGCTGGGCGGCTACACGCCCGAGGCGTTCCGGGTGGCCTGGACCGCGCAGTACGTGCTGTGGGGCATCGCGCTGGTGGGGATCGTGGCGATGCGCGCGCGGGCCCGCCGCAACCTGCGGGACGCCGGCACCGTCGTCCCCACACTGCGCGAGTACGTCCGGTCACTGCACGCGTCGCGGTGATCCCGGCTTCGTCACCGTCGTTGCGGGTTCACCTATACCTCCCCTAAGTTAGGCGTGCCTCAGCTCGGAACGGGAGACGATGAGCGCCTTACTGCATCCCGCCCCGCGCGGGGCGTCCACGGAGCGTCCGTCGTGACCACCGTGGCGGAGCCGTCGCCGTCGACCACCCACCGTCGTCCGGTCCCCGCGACGCTCGCCGGGCTGGTCCTGGCCGCCGCCGGGGTCGTCGTCGTGACGATCGCCAGCGTGGCGGTGGGAGCCAAGCCCATCCCCCTCGGCACCGTGATCGACGCCTTCACCGGCTTCGACCCGTCGAACACCGACCATCTCTTCGTCCGCGTGGAGCGCATGCCCCGCACCGTGATCGGGCTGCTGGCCGGCGCCGCGCTCGGCCTGGCCGGGACGATCATGCAGGCGCTCGCGCGCAACCCGCTCGCCGATCCCGGCATCCTCGGGGTCAACGCGGGGGCCGCGCTGTTCATCGTCGTCGGGATCAACTTCTTCGGCCTGAGCGCGCTGACCGGCTACGTCTGGTTCGGCTTCGCCGGCGCGGCGCTCGCGTCGGTGCTGGTCTACGGCGTCTCGTCCTTCGGCAGGGAGGGGGCGACACCGATCAAGCTCGCGCTGGCCGGGGCGGCCGCGAACGCGGCGTTCGTCTCGCTGACCACCGGGGTGCTGTTGACCAGCACGGACGCGTTCGAGCAGTTCCGGTTCTGGCAGGTGGGCTCGCTCGCCGGCCGCAACTGGGAGGTCGTGACGTCCGTGGTGCCGTTCATCGGGGCCGGCATCGCGATCGCCCTGTTCTCGGGCGGCCTGCTCAACACGCTGACGCTCGGTGAGGACCTCGCGAAGGCGTTGGGGCAGAACGTCGACCGGGCCCGGATGATCTCCGGGCTCGCGGTGGTGCTGCTCTGCGGCGCGGCCACCGCGGCCGTCGGGCCGATCGCGTTCGTGGGGCTCGCCGTCCCGCAGGTCGCCCGCATGATCACCGGCCCGGACAACCGCTGGCTGCTGCCGTACTCGGTGCTGCTGGCGCCGATCCTGGTGGTGGGCGCCGACGTGATCGGCCGGATCATCGCCCGGCCCGGCGAGGTCCAGGTCGGCATCCTGACCGCGGCCATCGGCGCACCGGTCTTCATCGCCCTGGTCCGCGGCCGGAAGGTGGCGCAGCTGTGAGCCGGCGCGGGGGCGGACCCTCGACACGGCGGCCACCGGCCGGGCCGGCCGACCATGGCGAGGTCGTGCCGTGACGGGGCTGGGCGTCGTCGACCCGCCGTCGTCGATCGCCCGGACCCGGACCCGGGGCCGGGTCCGGCGGCTCTCGGTGGCGGGCGGGCTCACGGTCGGCGTGGTCGCCGTGTTCGCCCTCTCCCTCTGCCTCGGCGCGGCCCTGATCTCGCTGCCGGACGTGCTGTCCACGCTCGCGGGCCAGGGCAGCCGGAACACGAACTACGTCGTCCTCGAGCTCCGGCTGCCCCGCGCCCTGGCGGCGCTGTTCGTCGGCGTCGCGTTCGGGTTGTCCGGCGCGGTGTTCCAGAACCTCCTGCACAACCCGCTGGCCAGTCCGGACATCATCGGGATCAGCACCGGCGCGAGTGCTGCGGCGGTCCTCGGCATCGTCGGGTTCGGGCTCACCGGCATCGCGATCTCCGGGCTGGCGCTGGGCGGGGCCTTCGCGACCGCGCTCGCGATGTACGCGATCGCGTGGCGCAACGGCGTGTCCGGGTACCGGCTGATCCTGGTCGGCATCGGGCTCTCGGCGCTGCTGCTGTCCGTGGTCAGCTACTTCATGACCCGCGCGCAGGTCACCAACGCGCAGGACGCCCTGATCTGGATCTCCGGCAGCCTGACCGGCCGGAACTGGAACCAGGTCCTGCCCTTGACGGCCGCCCTGGTCGTGCTGGTCCCGGCCACGATGCTGCTCGGCCGGGTGCTGGGCCTGCTCGGCCTGGGCGACGACACCGCCCGCGGCCTCGGCGTCCCGGTGAACCAGGTCCGGCTGGGCCTGATCCTGTGCGCGGTCGCACTGGCGGGGGTGGCCACCGCGGCCACCGGCCCGATCGCGTTCGTCGCACTGCTGGCCGGGCCGATCGGGCGCGGGCTGGTCAGGGACGGAAGCCCGGCACTGCTCCCGTCGGCGCTGGTCGGGGCCCTGATCGTGCTGGTCGCGGACGTCGCGGCGCAGCACACCCCGGGCCTGCCGAACCTGCCGGTGGGGGTCCTGACCGGCGCGATCGGCGCGCCGTACCTGCTGTGGCAGCTCGCCCGCACGAACTCCGGGGGCCAGGGCGGATGACGATCGAGGAGAACATGACCGGGAACACCGCCGGGAACACCACCGGGAACGCCGTCGCGGCGCTCGCCGCCACCGACCCGCCGGACGGGCCCACACCGACGCGGCACACGTTGCGCGCGGTGGGGCTGCGGCTCTCCTACGACAAGCGCGAGATCGTCCACGGGATCGACCTGGCGCTCCCGCCCGGTGCGGTCACGATGATCATCGGGCCGAACGGCTGCGGCAAGTCGACCACGCTGCGCGGCCTCGCCCGGCTGCTGGGTCCCAGCGGCGGCCAGGTCCTGCTCGACGACAGGGACATCGCCACCATCTCGAACCGCGAGGTCGCGCGGGTGCTCGGCATCCTGCCGCAGCACCCCGTGGCCCCGGACGGGATCACCGTGACCGACCTGGTCAGCCGCGGCCGGTACCCCCACCAGGGCTGGTTCCGGAAGTGGAACGCCGAGGACGACGAGGCCGTGGCCCAGGCGCTGGCCGTGACGAACACCGCGGAGCTGGCCCGACGCCCCGTGGGCAGCCTGTCCGGCGGCCAGCGCCAGCGTGTCTGGATCGCGATGGCGCTGGCCCAGCGCACGGACCTGCTGCTGCTCGACGAGCCCACCACCTTCCTCGACCTGGCCAACCAGGTGGAGCTGCTGGACCTGCTCACGGACCTGAACCGGCGCTCCGGCACCACGATCGCGATCGTGCTGCACGACCTCAACCTCGCCTGCCGCTACGCCGACCACCTGGTGTGCATGAAGGCGGGCGACATCGTCGCCGAGGGCACCCCGGAGGAGATCGTCACCGCGGAGATGATCTCCGAGGTGTTCGGGATGCGCTGCGACGTCCTGCTCGACCCGGTGTCGGGCACCCCGCTGATCGTGCCGATCGGCCGACACCACACGTCCCCCCTCCGAGATCCCGTGCCAGACACCAGGAGCCTGTCGTGAGAACCCCGTCTCGATCCCGCCCGGTCCGCCGCCTGCTGACGGCGACCGTCGCGGTCGCCGTCGGCCTGACCCTGGCCGCGTGCGGCCAGGTCCAGGACACCCCCTCCGGTGGTGGTGACGCGGCTGCCCGGACCACCACCGTCGACACGATGTTCGGGGCGGTGAGCGTGCCGGCGAACCCGCAGCGCGTCGTCGCGCTGGGCTGGTCGGACGCCGAGGCCGCGCTGGCCCTGGGCGTGCAGCCGGTCGCCGTCAGCGACTGGCTGGCGTTCGGCGGCAAGGGCGTCGGGCCGTGGGCCACGGCCCTGTTCACCACCACGCCGACGATCCTGCCCACGCTCGAGCTGAGCTACGAGCAGATCTCGTCGCTGAACCCGGACCTGATCCTCAACACCCGTTCGGACAACTCGAAGGAGAAGTTCGACGAGCTGAGCAAGATCGCTCCGACGGTCTCCGCGCCCCCGGGCCTCGCCGTCCAGTACGGCACGACCTGGCAGCAGCAGATGCAGCTCGTCTCCCAGGCGCTGGGCAAGAAGGACGAGGGAGACAAGCTGATCGCGGACGTGGACTCCGCGTTCGAGGCCGCCCGGTCCGCCGACCCGCAGTTCGCGGGCAGGACGGTGGCCGTCGGCGCGTACTTCGGCGACCAGTACGGCGCCTACGTCGACGGGGACGCCCGGGTGGACTTCATGAAGTCCCTCGGGTTCGTCAACAAGCCGGAGATCCAGGCCCTGTCCGACGGCAAGAGCTTCTACTCCCAGCTCGCCCGCGAGCAGATCGAGAAGCTCAGCGCGGACCTGACCGTGGTCTTCCCGATCGGCGGGGACGCCACCCCGATCAAGAACGACCCGGTGCTCAACCAGATCCCGGCGGCGCGGGACGGGCACCTGCTGATCATGGAGGACGCCACCCTGATCTCGGCCTTCTCCTCCGGCTCCACGCTGGGCACGAAGTACGCGATCGACAACGCGGTGCCGCTGATCGCCGGCAGGTCCGCGGCCTGACGCTCACCCCGGCGGCCCGCCTCCCTACCCGGGAGGCG
>JAOZVV010000054.1:13472-13978 GCA_025869365.1 Pseudonocardia sp. | reverse complement strand
GCCCGCCCGGCCCGCCGCGCCGAGGACCTGCGCGGCCCCGACCCCAGGGAGGCCCCGTTGACGGACCCGGTCGGCTTCCCACCCGTTCCCCTCACCCCCGCGCTCCACCCCGCCCAGGCCGGGCCCACCGGCCCCGGTTCCGCCCCGTGGACGCCGGTCGGCGCGGGTCGGACCGCCCCGCCCCCGCCGGAGCCGGCCCCGCATCCGGCCGAGGCCGCGGCGCTCGCCGCGGCGTTCGCGTCGGACTACCTGTCCTGGGACGAGGAGGACCCCGCCCGGCGGGCCCAGGTCCTGGCGGACTACCTGCACCGCTCGGGCCCGGCGAACCTCGGGTGGGACGGGTCCGGCCGCCAGCGCGCGGACTTCGCGCTCCCCGGCCTGGTCCGTCCGGACGGCGAGGGCCGGCTCCTGGTCGACGTCCGCGTGCGGGTCACGCCATACCGGTCGGTCGGCGAGCGCGGCGGGGTCCCGGTGGACGTGGGGGCGGGTGTCGCCGGCGTGCCCGC
>JAOZVV010000054.1:9193-13462 GCA_025869365.1 Pseudonocardia sp. | reverse complement strand
GGGGGTGGGCGCGGGGGGGGGGGCCCGGGTGTCGGGGGGGGGGGGGGCCGCGGGCGGCCCCGGGGCGGCCCCGCCCCCCACCGCCAGGGGCTGGCGCAGCCTGCCCGCCCACTGGGTGCGGCTCAGCATCGCGATCGCGGTCGACGGCGAGCGGCTCGTGGTCGACGCCGGCGAGGAGGACCTCGGTGACGAGTCCGGGGAACGGGCATGAGCGGGTTCAGGATCCCGGTCGTCGCCGGGGTGTCCGGCGGGGTCGGGACGACGACCGTCGCGCTCGCCCTGCACGGGCGTGACGGCGGCACCGAGGTGGGCGCGGCGGACGTCGTGGTCTGCCGGTGCACCGCAGAGTCGCTGAGCCGCGCCGGCCGGTTGTCCGCGACGCTCGGCGGTGGGCCTCCCCCGGTCCTCGCGGTGACCGGCGGACCGGCCCGCCGGGGGCGTGTCGCCGACCTGCTCGGCGACGCACTGCCCGGGTGGAGCGCGGTGATCGAGCTTCCGACGGTCACCCGCTGCTTCGCCCTCGACGATCCGTATGCCGAGGTCAGAGGCCTGCTCGGGACACAACGGGAGACGCTGCCGCGGCCGGTGCGGGCGTATGCGGCGGCGTTGGGCAGGCTGGCCCGCGCGGTCGCGGAGTCCGGCAGGCTCGCCGGCCCGGCGCCGCGGCGCCCCGCCTCCGGACCGCTCCCGGTCAGGCAGGCCCGGTCGGCGATCGAGCAGCCGATGGCCGCCCTCCCGTCCGGGCTCCCCGACGCCCGCCCCGTCATCCGGCACCCTGTCACCCGGCACCCCGACGCCCGGCACCCCGACGCGCGGCCCGTCGACGAGCCCGAGATCGAGGTCCCCGGGCTGCGACCGGTTCGCGGGATCCGGATCCTGGCGACGCCGGCCACCGGCTCGCGTCCGGGCACCGCCCCCGTCGTGAACGGCGCCCGGCGATGACGCCCGGGCGGCGGTCGGGGTGAACCGTGCCCACATCCTTCCGCGCCCCGCCCCGGACCGCGGTACGGGCCCTGCTCGGCGCGGTCCTGGCCGGCCTCCTGCTCCCGCTGACGATGCTCGCCGGCGCGGGCCCCGCACTCGCGGACCCGCCCCGGGCCGGCCTCCCGCCGGTCGGGTCGGCCGCCCCGCCGTGCGCGGAGACCTCACCGGTCTCGCGGGTCTCCCACACCACCCGGGACGGGAGCGGACCCGGCCTGCTCCCCACCGGGGTCGTCCGCCGGCCGGCGGATCTCGGTACGGCTGTCGAGGCAGGGCTGCGGCGGATCACCCCCGGGGTCTGTGCCCCGGCCCCGGGGCGCCCCCCACGCGAGGCCGAGCCGGAATCCGTCCCGGACCACGTGTCCGGCGCGCGGGCCTACCTGGGGCACTCCACCGAGCTCGCCCGGCGTGCGGCGGCGGGCCGGCCACCACCGGCGGTCGCGCAGGCCGTCACCGCGGTGGCCGTGCCGGCGGCGCAGCCGTGGCGCGGCGGCCCCGGCGGCTGCACGGGCACGGACCCGACGAGCGGCCGCGGCTGTCTCACGGACGTCGCCCGGCACGCGCTGGGCGCGGTCGCGACGGCGTTCGGCCCGCTGGAGGGCGGGCCCGTCCTGCACGCGGCGAGCTGCTGGGACGCCCACGCGTGGAACCCGGCGAGCGATCACCCGCGCGGCCGGGCCTGCGACCTGTTCCCGACGACCGGGGGCACGTTCCCGCAGGGCCAGGAGCTGGCGAACGGCTGGCGTCTCGCGGAGTGGCTGCGCGCGAACGCCGGCCCGCTGCACGTCTCCTACCTGATCTGGCAGGGCCGCTACTGGGATCCCTCGGTGCCGGACACCGGCGGCTGGGGACGGCGCTACAGCAGCAGCGTCTACGACGTCCGGGACGCCACCGGCGGCCACTTCGACCACGTCCACGTCAGCTTCGCGCCCTGATCCCGGCCACGCCGTACCGGAGAACCCGATGATCGACGTCGAGCGGGCGCTGCGCCGCTACCTGGTGGCCGGGGTGGCCGTCGGGATGCTCGTGACCGCGGCCGTCGTCGGCGTGGTGGCCGAGGACCGGCCGGAGCACGCGTCGGCGACGGTGGACACCGCCGCGCGGCGGGCGAGCAGCGACGCGCACACCGGGACGGGATCGGGCAGGACCGCCGCCGGTCCCGGCGACGACGCGGACGGCTCGAACCGCGACGGCCCCTACCGCGACGGGGACGTCCTCGTCGTGCCCGCCCCCGAACGCCCGCGCTCGCGCACCGACGGATCCGGCAGCCGGGCCCGGGAAGGCGCACAGCGGGGAGAGCAGGCCCGGGCAGGCGCGCGGACGCGCGGCTCCGGATCGGACGCCGCCGGTACCGGCGGGTACACAGGACGGGACGACATCGACACCGGACGCGGGGGCGGCTTGCGCGCCCCGTCCGACGACCCCGGAGGTACACCCATCGACACCGGCGACGGCACCACCGCGGCAGAACGCTTCGGCTGGGGCACCCCGAACCGCGAGGACGACTTCGAGAACGGCATGGGGCAGTGGTCGCTCTACGACGGCGTCGGCCACGCCGGTGAGGGACGGCGGACCCCGGACGCCGTGTCGATCTCCGACGGGGTCATGACGATCACCGGGGACGAGGACGGCAACACCGGCGGCATGGCCTGGAACCCCGGCCAGAAGTACGGCCGCTGGGAGGCCCGGGTGAAGTCACCGGCGAGCGCGGACGCGTACCACTCGCTGCTGCTGCTCTGGCCGGACGCGGAGAACTTCCCGGTGGGCGGGGAGATCGACTTCATGGAGATCGGCGACCCGGACCGGCAGTCGACGGACCTCTTCCTGCACTACGGCGCGGACAACTCGCAGGTGCACGGCAACCTGGACATCGACGCGACCGAATGGCACAACTGGGCCGTCGAGTGGACCCCGGAGGGCGTCACCGCCTACGTCGACGGCGAGCAGTGGTGGCGGACGACGGACACCGGCATCCTCCCGCCCGGCCCGATGCACCTCTGCATCCAGCTGGACTACTTCCCCGGGGACGGGTCGGCGGACGGCGGCGGCCTCGAGCACGTCGACTGGGTCCGCCAGTACTCCCTCGACGGGGACACCGGCTCCGCCCGGGGCAGGGGTGATCGCACGGACGGGTGACCCTTCTCAGCGTCGGCACAGAATCGTTTCCCTACGGTGATCCTCTTCCACACCGATCATCCTGGGGGACCCCGTGCCCGGCGCAGAACAGCTCACCGCCTCTCCGCCGCCGGCCGATCCCGAACCCCCGCGCGGCCCCCGCCGGACCTGGACGATCGTGCTGTCGATCGTCTCGATCGTGGCCCTCGCGGGCGTCCTGACCGCCGTCGTCACCTACGGGAGCACGCCCGCGGCCCCCGAGGGGGACCGGGTCACGACGACCACCGCCCCCGGGGCGGCCCCGAGCACCCCGTCGCGGGATCCGGGGGACCCGGTGCGCCCCGGCGGCGTCGCGACCCTGGACCCGAGCGCCCGCTCGGACGCCGAGGCCGCGGTCAGGAACGGCTGGCCGATGATCGCCCACGACGAGTTCGACGGCGGTGCGCTCGACGAGTCGCTGTGGAACACCTACACCGGGAAGACCACGGGCGGCGTCGGCCGGCACGACCCGAGGAACATCTCCGTCGCGGACGGCGTCATGACCATCACCAGCCGCGGGTACAGCTCGGCGGGCATGGCCTGGGGCAGGGGTCAGCAGTACGGCCGGTGGGAGGTGCGTGCCCGGACCGAGGTCGGGAACGGCTACAGCGCGGTGATCCTGCTCTGGCCGGACGCCGAGGACTTCCCCCGCGGCGGCGAGATCGACTTCATGGAGCAGCCGAAGGGCGACCGCAGCGAGAACCATTTCGTGCTGCACTACGGCAAGGACAACAGCCAGACCGGCGTGACGGTGCCGGGGGACTTCACCCAGTGGCACACCTACGCGGTCGAGTGGACACCGGACCACGTCGCGGGCTTCATCGACGGCCAGGAGACGTTCCGGACGACGGACCGCACGCAGATCCCGCCGCGCCCGATGCACCTGGCCATCCAGCAGGACATCGGTCCGTTCGGCAGCGGCTGGGTGCAGGCGCTGGACGCCACGACGCCACCCGAGGTGAGGCTCGACGTGGACTGGGTGCGCATCTACGGCCTCTGAACCGGCCCGGGAACGCGGTGGGCCCCCGCCCCCCGGGCCGGGCCCCCCGTGCCCCAAAAACGCCGCCCACCCCCCCCCCAGCCCACAGGGAGGAGTTATCCCAAACCAACCAACACCCCAAAACACCCCCCCCC
>JAOZVV010000054.1:0-9183 GCA_025869365.1 Pseudonocardia sp. | reverse complement strand
CCACGACCCACCCCGTGGTGTGGCTCGCGGTGGACGGGGGGCGCATATACGGCCGCTGACCCGGCCGGGGAAGGGGGTGGGCCCCGGCCGCATGGCCGGGGCCCACGTTCCCGAACTGACGCGCCGCTCCCACCACGAAGCGACAGGTATGAAGTTAGCCTAACCTTCCCAGCACGACAAGACCCCCGCCGAAATCGGGCGCGCCGCCCTCGTCACCCGCCTAGTGTCGGCCCGTGACAGCCCGCCCCGTCCTCGTCTCCCGACACCGCTGGAGCGCCCTCGGGGCCGTGACGATCACGGTGCTGGCCTGGGCGTCCGCGTTCGTCGCGATCCGGTACGTCGGCCGGGCGTTCGATCCCGGACCGCTCGCCCTCGGCCGGCTCGGCGTCGGCACGATCACGCTCGGCCTGCTGATGCTCGCCCGCCGCAGGTGGGTGGCGCCGACCCGCCGCGAGTGGGCGCTGCTCGTGCTCTGCGGCCTGGCCTGGTTCGCCGTCTACAACGTGGCGCTCAACGCCGCCGAGCAGCGCGTGGACGCCGGGACGACGGCCATGCTCGTCAACATCGGGCCGATCCTGATCGCGCTGTTCGCCGGCGTCCTGCTCCGCGAGGGCTTCCCGCGCTGGCTGGTCGTCGGCGCCGGCATCGCGTTCGCCGGGGTCGTGCTGATCGGCGCGGCGACCGCGACCGGGGACACCACGGACCTCGTGGGCGCGCTGCTGTGCGTCGTCGCGGCCGTGACCTACGCGATCGGCGTCCTGGCCCAGAAACCCGTCCTGGGCCGCCTGCCCGGGCTCCAGGTGACCTTCCTGGCGTGCGCGGTCGGCACGGTCGCCTGCCTGCCGTACGGCGTCGGGCTGGTGACGGGACTGGCGAGTGCCCCGGCCGGCGCCACGGCCGGGCTGGTGTACCTCGGCCTGGTCCCGACAGCCCTCGCGTTCAGCACCTGGGCCTACGCGCTGGCCAGGATGGACGCGGGACGGCTGGGGGTCACGACCTACCTCGTGCCGCCGATCACGATCGCGATGGCCGCGCTGCTGCTCGGCGAGGCCCCACCCCCGCTCGCTCTCCTCGGCGGCGCCCTGGCCCTCGTCGGTGTCGCCCTCACCCGTCGCCGCTGACCCGGGAGCCGGGACCTGCGGACGGCCCGTCGCGGCGCGTGGCGCACCCGGACCACTCACCCGGACGGCACACCCTGCCCCGGACAGGGATCAGGGCCCCCACCTGTAGGCGGAGGCCCTGATACCTTCCCGAACTGACGCGCCGCTCCCACCACGAAGCGACATGAATTAAGTTAGCCTAACCTTGCTGAGACGTCAACAGTCGTCGCCCTGTCCCCGGCCCCGTAGGCTGGCGGGATGATCGACCCTCCCCCGCTCACCCGCCGGCTGGACGACATCCGCGTCGTCGTCGGGGTCGGGACCGCGCTGTGGGTCGTCGCGGTCGGCGTGCTGCTGATCGCCCATCTCGTCACGGGTCGCCCGCTCGACGTGGTGTTCGCCACCTGTGTGGCGGGCGCACTGCTGGGCGGCCTCGGCTGGGGGGTCTTCAGCTGGCAGCGGGCCGCGGCGCGCCGCGGATCCCGTACCGCACAGCGCGGCCTGGACTGACCCGCGCCGCGGCCTTGCCTAGGCTGGCCACATGAGCGCCGTCACCGATCCCGATTCCTCCGGCCGCCCCACCGCCGTCGTCACGGGCGCCAGCTCCGGCATCGGCGCCGCCACGGCACGCGCCCTGGCCGCGGCAGGCTTCCACGTCGTCCTCGGCGCCCGCCGGGTGGACCGCTGCGCCGAGATCGCCAAGGAGATCGACGGCACCGCGATCCGGCTCGACGTCACCGATGCCGAGTCCGTCTCCGCGTTCGTCGCCGCCGTCCCCGAGTGCCGGTTGCTGGTGAACAACGCCGGCGGCGCGAAGGGCCTCGAACCCGTCGCCGAGGCGGACGAGGAGAACTGGCGCTGGATGTTCGAGGCCAACGTGATCGGCACACTCCGGGTGACGAAGGGGCTGCTGCCGGCCCTGATCGCGTCCGGGGACGGGCACATCGTCACCGTCACCTCCATCGCCGCGCTCGAGCCCTACGACAACGGCGCGGGCTACACCGGCGCCAAGCACGCCCAGGCGATGCTGCACCGGACGCTGCGGGGCGAGCTCCTCGGCCGGCCCGTCCGGCTCACCGAGGTCCTGCCCGGCATGGTCGAGACGGAGTTCTCCCTCGTCCGCTTCGGGGGCGACGCCGAGAAGGCGGACAACGTCTACAAGGGCCTCACGCCGCTGACGGCGGACGACGTCGCGGACGTGATCGCGTTCGCCGCCACCCGGCCCAGCCACGTCAACCTGGACCAGATCGTGCTCAAGCCGCGGGCGCAGGCGAGCGCGAGCCGCGCCTACCGCGAGGGCTGAGCTCAGACGGTGTCCGCGGAGCGGCGGTGCTCGTCCGCGTCGTCGCCGGGCCCGCGGCCCGCGACGGCGCCGGCCACCCGCTCCTCGGACTCCTCGAGGATCGCCCGGGCCCCGGCCCGGTGGTCCTCGCCCGGGAACTCCACCCTCCGCTCCTCGGGGAGCGGTTCGGCCCTGGTCTCGGCGCGCGCTGCGGACACGTCGTGGCTGTCGGTCTCGCTCATGCCCCAGCCCTACCCGGACGGGCCCGGCACGAACCCTCCTAGAGGGCCGAGAGCTTCTGCCACGCGGCGTAGGACAGCGTCCAGTCCCACACGTCCCCGTCCTTCGACGAGAGCTGGACCGGCGTGCCGGTGACCTCCACCGGATCCCCGTAGAGCGCGCTGTCGTAGTACGCCTTGGCGTTCGCGATCGACAGGTTGACGCAGCCGTGGGTGACGTTGGACGAGCCCTGCGCGCCCGCCGAGGCGGGGTTGGCGTGGATGAACTCGCCGTTGTTGCTCATCCGCACGGCCCACTTCTCCATCACGTCGTAGCCGTACTGCGCACTCGTCATCCGCTTGTCCGTGAACTTCTCGGTGACGACGTGGATGCCCGAGCGGGTGTTGCGGTTCGGGTCCGAGGCGAGGCCGTAGCTGGCCGGGTAGCTCGCGACCTGACGGCCGTCCCGCTCGACGACCATCCGGAACGACCGCGTATCCGCCTTCACGATCTGCGCCCGGCCGATCCGGAACGTGCTGCTGACGTCCGCGGCGCCGTACTGCCCGCCGCCGTAGGCGACGCCGTAGAGCGCCGCGGTGACGGTGACGTCCGTTCCGGCGGGCCAGTACTCCGCGGGCCGCCAGTGCACGCGCGAGCCGCCGTTCTCGTCCGGGAGCCAACCCCACGAGCCCTCGACGGGGGTGGAGGTCTGCACGCTCAGCTGCTTCTCGATCGCCGCCCGGTCCTCGACGTGGCTGTTGAACTGGATCTCGACCGGCGCCGCGATGCCCACGGTCCGGCCGTCCCCGATGTTGAGCACGCCGCGGACCGTCCTGGTCGGCTCCACCGTCCGGAAGGCTCCCTGGACGGGGACCCGCACGCCGTCCTTGCCGCCGGCGACGCCGCTCCACGTGTAATCCGTGCCGTAGACCAGCCGCTCGCCCGCCGTCCAGACCGTGCGCTCCGGGTTGAGCCCGCCCGCGACCGGCTTCCCGTCGCCGGTCGTGAGCGCGACCTGCTCGAAGGTCCCGTCCTCGACGGTCGCGGTGACGGGCTCGGCCGGGTTCACGCCGGTGGCCCCGACCGCGGGCAGATAGGTGACCGAGGCGTCCGGGGCCACCAGGGCCGGGACCGCGCCGCCCCCGGCGCCGCCCTTGCCCGCCGCCGTGGCCGCGGTGACCACCCCGAGGGACCCGACCGCGATCACGGCCAGGATCAGCAGGAAACGACGCATTGCTCTCCCCCAGGGGCTCTGCTCACCGGCCGGGCCCACCTGCCGGCCCCACCATCCCGGTCCCCCACGGCAGGACGTCCGGACACGGACGAGGTTGCCCGCGACGGGACCCCGGGCCTCCGTGAGGTTACGCGGTGGATACGACCGTTCCGACCGCCACGCCCCGTCCGGGTGACATCCGGTGCCGCGTCACCCGGGAGCTACAGCGTGCAGCCGACGAGGACGGGTTCGGGCCGGAGCGCGACGCCGAACGTGTCCCGGACCCCGTCCCGCACCTCCCGGGCCAGGTCGAGCAGATCCTCGGTCCGGCCACTGCCCCGGTTCGTCAGGGCGAGGACGTGCTTCGTCGACAACGCGACCCGCCCACCCGGCCCGGCGTGCCCGCGGCCGAACCCGGCGTGCTGGATCAGCCAGGCCGCGGGCACCTTGACCAGGCCGTCCCCCGCCGGCCACCCGGGAGCGTCCGGCACGGTGCCCGCGGGGACGATCGGGTTGGTGAAGAAGGAGCCGGCGCTCCAGGTGTCGTGGTCCCGGGCGTCGAGGACCATGCCCTTGCCCCGTCGGAGCTCCAGGACGGCCTCCCGGGCCACCCCGGCGGGAACGCGCGATCCCTGTTCCACGCCGAGCGTGCGGGCGAGCTCGGCGTAGCGGATCGGCATGCTCGCGCCCCCGCCGGGCAGCCGGAACCGCACCCGCAGGACGATCGCGGAGTCCGTGTTCTTCAGCACGCTCGACCGGTAGCCGAGCCCGAGATCGGCGGCCGGGACGTGTGCCCGGACCGTCCCGGACCGGCGGTCGTAGAGGTCGACGTCGACCAGCAGGTCGGCGATCTCGACGCCGTACGCGCCGACGTTCTGCACCGGTGTGGCACCGGTCCGGCCGGGGATCCCGGAGAGGCACTCCAACCCGCCGAGCCCGTCGGCGACCGTCGCGGCGACGACGGAGTCCCAGTCCTCGCCGGCCTCGACGGTGACGAGCGCCGAGCCGTCGTCCCCGCTCGCGACGTCGATCCCCGACCCCGTCACCAGCACGACCGTGCCCTCGAGGCCCTCGTCCGCGACCACCACGTTCGACCCGCCGCCGAGCACCAGGACCGGTTCCCCGGCCTCGTCCGCCGCGCGCACGGTCCCCACCACCGCCTCGACGGACGGGGCCTCGACCAGGCGCCGCGCGGGGCCACCGAGGCGCAGCGTCGTCAGCGGGGCGAGCGGGACGTCCGGGCGGGGCACCGGGAGAACAGGTGTCTGCACGGCGACGACGGTAGCCTCCGCCCATGTCTCGCTCGATCGACTACCGCTCGACCTCCACCCACCCCGCCGACGCGGTGTACGCGGCCATGGTCGACCGGAACTACCTCACCGCGCGCCTGGCGAAGATCGGCGGCCCCGGCGCCGAGATCCTCGAGTACGCGGCGGACGACTCCGGCGTCCGCTACCGCCTCAAGCACGGGCTCGACGAGAAGGACCTGCCCGGCGCCGTGCGCTCCTTCCTGAAGGGCGACATCGTCGTCGAGCGGGAGGAGACCTGGACCCCCGCGGCCGACGGCTCCTACGCCGGCACCGTCGGCGTCCGGCTCCCCGGGCTCCCGGCCGGCGCCCAGGGCACGATGAAGCTCACCCCGACCGCCGGGGGCAGCGCGTTCGACGTGCACATCGACACGAAGGTCAACGTCCCGATCATCGGCGGGAAGATCGAGGCGACGGTCGGGGACCAGATCAAGCGCCTGCTCGCCATGGAGGCCGAGTTCACCCATACCTACCTCGACTCCCGGTGACCGCCCGGCGGGGTCCGGACCCGCTCTCCGTGCCGCCGATCGGCGGATGGCACGATTTTCCCGTGGAACCCGGACAAGACCGCCGCTACGTCATCTCCTTCAGCTGCCCGGACCGCACGGGCATCGTCGCGCGGATCGCGGGGTTCCTGACCGACGTCGGTGCCTGGATCGTCGAGGCCGCGTACCACGCGGAGCCGCTGGACGGGTGGTTCTTCACCCGCCAGGCGATCCGCGCGGACTCGGTGCCCTTCGACGTCACCGAGCTGCGCGCCCGGTTCGCCGAGGTCGCCACGGAGTTCGGCCCCGAGGCCACCTGGCGGGTGACGGACACCGGCGAGCCCAAGCACGCCGTCCTGCTCGTCACCAAGGAGCCGCACTGCCTGCACGACCTGCTCGGGCGGGTCGCGGCGGGCGAGCTGCCGGTCGTCCTGGACGCGGTGATCGGCAACCACGACTCGCTCGGGGACCTGGTCCGCGCCCACGGCGTGCCGTTCCACCACGTGCCGTTCCCCGGGGTGGGTGACCCGAAGCGCGAGCAGGGCAAGGTCGCGTCGTTCGAGGAGGTCCGCAAGATCGTCGACGCGCACGAGCCGGACGCCATCGTCCTGGCCCGCTTCATGCAGATCCTGCCCGCGCACCTCTGCGAGGAGTGGGCGGGCCGCGCGATCAACATCCACCACAGCTTCCTGCCGTCCTTCGCCGGCGCGCGGCCCTACCACCAGGCCTACGCGCGCGGGGTGAAGCTGATCGGCGCGACCTGCCACTACGCCACCGCGGACCTCGACGCGGGCCCCATCCTCGAGCAGGACGTCATCCGGGTGGACCACGGCGACACCCCGGCGAGCATGGTCCGCCGCGGCCGGGACATCGAGCGCCTGGTGCTGGCCCGCGGCCTGCGCTGGCACCTGGAGGACCGGGTGCTGGTGCACGGCAACAAGACCGTCGTCTTCAAGTAGCCGGGGTGGGGCGGCGTCAGGCGGGCTTGATGTTGGCGTTGACGTGCAGGACGTTGCCCGGGTCGTAGGTCGCCTTGATCCGGGCGAGCCGGTCCCACTTCGCCTCGCCGTAGGTCGACCGCAGGGCACCGGGCTCGAACTCCGCGTTCAGGTTGACGTAGGCGCCCGGACCGACGGCCAGCGGCCGCAGCCGGTCCCAGGTGCCCCGCACCCACTCCCGGTCGTGGCCGAAGGCCTCCGGATCCGGAGTCGTCGCCTCGATGGCGACCACGTAGCGGAGCGCGCGGCTCCCGCCGAACGCGGTCTCGTCGTCGGACCGGTCCGCGAACGCACCGCCGAGGGGGAAGACCAGGATCTGGGACATCGGCGACGCGCGGCCCGGCAGGCGCTCCGCGATCACGTCCGCCGCCTCGTCCGAGAGCTCGTCGAGGTAGAGGCCCTTGGTGTACACCCGGACGCCCCAGGGCGCGGCCTCGTCGAGCATCTGCTGCAACGCGACGTACGGCATCGGCGTGACCAGCTCGAACAACGGCGACAACGCGTCCCGGACGGGTGCGACGGCGGCCGCGTGCTCCTCCGCGGACCCCAGCCCGACCATGATCACGGCGACGCCCGGGGTGAAATGGTGCTCCTCGGGCACGAACGGGGCCGGCGGGGCGTTGTTGCACGCCAGCGCACAGCTGATCGTCCGCGGCTGGGTCGCGAAGGCGTCCCGCGCGATCCGGATCGCGTCCGCCATCCGCGGCTGCTCCACGAACATCATCGCCAGGTTGATCATCGGCCCGATCGGGTGCAGCCGGAACTCGAACTCGGTGACGACGCCGAAGTTCCCCCCGCCGCCGCGGATCGCCCAGAACAGGTCCTCGTGCTCGTCCTCGCTCGCCCGGACGCACCGTCCGTCGGCCAGCACCACCTGGGCGGACTCCAGGTTGTCGATGGACAGGCCGAGCAACGACGTGAGCCAGCCGAACCCGCCGCCGAGCGTCAGCCCACCGACACCCGTGTGGCTGACGGTCCCGCCGACCGTCGCCAGGCCGTGCTCCTGCGTCGCGGCGTCGAGCTGCGCGAGCGTGGCCCCGCCGCCGCAGCGCGCCCGCCGGGCCTCCGCGTCCACGACGACCTGGTCGAGCGGGCTCAGATCGATCATCAGCCCGTTCTCGGGCACCGCGGCGCCCCAGTAGCCGTGCCCGCCGCCGCGGACGGCGATCTCGAGCCCGGTGTCCTGGGCGAACGCCAGCGCCGCGGCGACGTCGTCCGGGCCGGTGCAGCGGGCGATCACCGCGGGCCGCCGGTCGACGTCCCCGTTGAAGACCGACCGGGCCTCGTCGTAGGCCGGGTCCCCGGGCAGGACGACCGCCCCGGCCAGGGCCTCTCGAAGATCCGCGACGTCGTGCCGCGCCGTACCCGTCATGGCTTGACCTCCTCGCATCGACAGGAGGAGGACCGGACGATCTCGGCACGAAATACCCCGGACAGCACGAACGGCACCTTCGCTCGGTGGGGCTGAGCGAAAGTGCCGTTCGTGGCGGTCGGTTACACCGCGGCGGGCTGCTGCGCGGGCTCGAGGGCGATCTCGAGCACGTCCGCCACGTCCGCGACGGGGTGCACCCGGAGCTCGCTGCGCACGGACTCGGGCAGGTCGTCCAGGTCCGGCTCGTTGCGCTTCGGGATGATCACGTCGGTCAGCCCCGCCCGGTGGGCGGCCAGCAGCTTCTGCTTGACGCCGCCGATCGGCAGGACCTTGCCCTGCAGCGTGACCTCGCCGGTCATCCCGACCGACGACTTCACCGGACGCCCCGACGCGAGCGACGCCAGCGCCGTCGTCATCGTGACGCCTGCGGACGGCCCGTCCTTCGGGACCGCGCCGGCCGGCACGTGGACGTGGAGCTTCTTCGACGCCAGGTCCCCGGCCAGGCCCTTCGACCGCAGGTAGCTCAGCGCGATCGACACGGACTCGGTCATGACCTCGCCCAGCTGACCGGTGATCATCAGGCCGGGGTCGCCGTCCATCGAGGTGGCCTCGATGAACAGGACGTCCCCGCCCGCGCCGGTGACGGCCAGGCCGGTCGCCACGCCCGGGACGGACGTGCGCTCCGCCGACTCCGGGGTGAAGCGCGGCCGTCCGAGGTACTTGACGAGCGTCTCGGCGTCGACGTGGATCGGCGCCTCCTCACCGCTGTCCAGCCCGACGGCGACCTTGCGCAGGACCTTCGCCAGGCCCCGCTCCAGCTGCCGCACGCCCGCCTCGCGGGTGTACTCGGCGGCGATCATCCCGAGAGCGACCTCGGAGAACTCCACGTCGGCGGTGTCCAGGCCGGCCTTGGCGATCTGCCTCGGCAGGAGGTGGTCCCGGGCGATGGCGACCTTCTCGGCCTCCGTGTAGCCGTCGAGCGTCACGACCTCCATCCGGTCCAGCAGCGGGCCGGGGATGGTGTCGTAGGCGTTCGCGGTGGCCAGGAACAGCACGTTGGACAGGTCCAGGTCGACCTCGAGGTAGTGGTCGCGGAACGTGTGGTTCTGCGCCGGGTCCAGCACCTCCAGCAGCGCGGCCGAGGGGTCTCCCCGGTAGTCGCTGCCGACCTTGTCGATCTCGTCCAGCAGGACGACGGGGTTCATCG
>JAOZVV010000053.1 GCA_025869365.1 Pseudonocardia sp. | reverse complement strand
AGGTCGTTGTCGCCGTTGGCGACGAAGACCGGGATCTTGATCTGCGACAGGTCGTGTGCCGGGGGGAGGCCCGCGCGGGGGATCGCCCCCCCCCGCGCGCTGCCCCCCCACGTCCCGCTCGCCGGCACCAGCGGGGTGCGCGGCACCATCCGGGACGCCGACGGCTCCCCCGTCAGCCAGGCGACGCTCACCCTGATCGACGCGCGCGGGGACGTCGCCGCCACCGGTTCACCGGACGAGACCGGCCGCTACGCGCTGAGCGGGGTGCCCGAGGGCCGCTACACGCTGACCGTCACCGGCCCGGCGTTCCAGCCGGTCGCCCAGGCGATCGAGCTGGGCACCGGCACCACCGTGGACCGGGACGTCGCGCTGCCGCGCCGCGCCCGGCTCATCGGGACGGTCGTCGCGGCCAGCGACGGGCGCGGGGTCGCCGAGGCCCTCGCCACCCTGATCGACGCCCGCGGCACGGTCGTCGCGTCCACGGTCACCGGCCCGGACGGCTCGTTCGCGTTCGAGGACCTGCCGGGCGGGACCTACACGCTCACGGCCAGCGGGTACGCACCGGTCGCGAGCATCGTCACGGTGGGAGCCGGGGAGCTGACGTCCGCGGACGTCGAGTTCCCCGCGCCGAGCCCGGCAGGAGCGACGGAGGCCCTTCGATGAGGGGCGACACGGCGAGAAGGAAGCACTGCGATGAGTGACCTGACAGGACGGCTGGTCACCCCGGACGGCTGGCCGGTCGCCGGTGGGACCCTGACCGCGGTCGACGCGACCGGGGTGCAGCAGGGCCGCGTGGCCAGCCGGGAGGACGGCGGGTTCGTCCTCGAGGGGCTGACCGGCGGGTCGTACACCGTGATCGCCGCGGCGGCGGGCCACGAGCCCGCCGCCCGGACGGTCGCGCTGGTCGAGAACCGGACCACGGCGCTCGGTGTGCTGGAGCTGCCCAAGGTCGGCGGGGACGTCCTGCCCGCCCCGGGCACCTGGCAGATCGACCCGCAGCACTCCAGCATCCAGGCCACCGCCCTGCACCTGGGGCTGAGCCGGATCCACGGCCGGCTGCGCAAGTTCGGCGGCCAGATCCAGGTCGCGGACCCGCTGGAGAACAGCTCGGTCGAGGTGGTCATCGACCCGGCGTCGGTGGACTCCGACGACGAGACCCGGGACGCGCACCTGCGCACCGGGGACTTCCTGGACACCGGGGTGTTCCCGGAGATCACGTTCAAGAGCGACGGGCTCGTCCGGCTCGACGCGCGGCACTGGCGGGTCGACGGCGTACTCACGCTCAAGGGCGTGAGCGCGGCCGTGCCGCTGGACGTCACCTACCGCGGGACCGGCCCGGACCTCTGGGGCGGCACCCGCGCGGCGTTCTCGGCGACCGCCGAGGTCTCCCGGGACGACTTCGCGATCAGCTGGAACCAGTCCGTGCTCGCGGGCGTCCTCGCGGTCGGCCGGACGCTACGGATCGACATCGACATCCAGGCCGTCCTGGGCTGACCCGCGGCGGGCGACCCGGGCGAGGTCGTCGGTGAGCCAGCTCAGCCAGCCCCACAGGTCGATCACCCGGAGCATCGCCTCCGGGTGGTCGACCCGGTCGCATTCGTGGGCGGCGGTCCGGACCCAGGCAGGGGTCCCCCGGCCGTCCTCGACCGTCTCCGCCGGGAGGACGTCGCGCGCGAGCGCCGCCGCGAACACCCGGTAGTGCTCCGCCGCCGTGTGCCCCGCCCCGCGCATCCCGGCCGTCACCGGCGGCCAGGGCAGCGGCTCGGTGTCGGCGAAACGGCGGCGCAGGGCGGCCGCTCCGCGGATCAGCCGATGTGCGGCGCCGACCACGGCCAGCCAGTCCACCGGGTCCTCGCGGCGTGGGTGCGGCTCCGAGCGGTACTGGGCGTACCCGGCGTCGAGGAGGACCAGCAGGCGGCGCTCGTCCACCGGGGTCGGCGCGCCGGGGCCACGGGTCCGGGGCCGCCCGGCCAGGGCGTCCGCGACCCGCTGGATGTGGTCCGCACCGGCCGCGAGGCAGCGTGCGGCGGCCCGGCGCACCTCGCTGCGACCGCCGCGGGGCCACACCGCCACCCCGATCAGGATGCCGACCAGGCCGCCCACCACCACGTCGAGGATCCGGACCCCGGCGAGCGACCAGGACGCGGGCGAGAGCTGGGCGAACAGCACGGTCACGAGGATCGTGAACAGGCCCTGGCCGACGGCCGGGCCGAGCAGCGGGCCCCCGGCCAGGGCCGCCACCAGGAACACGGGGAACACCACGGCGTAGACGACGGAGTCCGGGCCCGCCGTGGCCAGGAGCCCCGCCGCGACGACCGCGCCCACGAGCGTCCCCGCGAAGGCGGGGACCAGCGCGGACCGGGTCGCCGTCACCGAGGTCCGCATCAGGCTCAGCGTCGCGAGCAGCACCCAGAAGCCGTTCTGCAGCTCGAGCCCGCCCGCCACCCAGCGCGCGGCGGCCAGGCCGATCGCGAGCCGGACCGCGTTCTGCAGGTACACCGAGCGGAGCGTCAGGTGGGTACCGAGGCGGTGGCGCCACAGGCTCCACCAGGAGGCGCCGACGTACCAGAACGGGCCGCCGGGGCCGGTGTCCTCGGCGGCCTCCGGGGGCTCGGGCGCACCGGTCGCCGCCCGCACCGCGAGCACGACCGTGCGCTGGACGTAGAGCGCCTCGAGCGCCGCGACCCGCAGCGGCGCCTCGGGCAGCAGCGCCGCCACGCCGTCGGGTGCGGTGAGGCGACGCAGGCGATCGGCGGCGTCCTCGGCGATCGCGGCGTCCACGGGCGCCAGGTCGGGCGGCGGCCCCTCGCCGCCGAGCGCCGCGCACACCTCGACGAGTGAGCGCCGGACGGCGGACAGGGCCGAGACGACATCGGCGGGCAGCGCGGGCGGGTCCCCCGCCGCGGCCGTGATCGCGAGGATCCGGCCCTCGACGGCGCGCAGGGCGTCCGCCGCGTGGGTGAGCCCCCGGTCCCGTGCGCCCGGCCCGGCCGGTCGTTCGCCGAGGGGCAGCGTGCTGAGCCGCAGGCCCTCGACCGGACCGCGGGCGGCCGCGCGCAGCTCGGGGAGCCGCTCGTCCCCGGTCAGGAGGGCGTCGAGGTGGCGCCCGATCGCACCCGCGGCCTCGCGCAGCCGGGACCGGAAGCCGGGCGGCCCGGGATCCGGGAGGACGAGTCGGTCCGCGAGGACGAGGGCGAGCACACCCATGGCGAGACCCAGCAACCGCGCCGGCAACGTGTCCGGGGCGTAGGGCGGGAAGCAGGGCAGGATGAAGAACAGGTGCACGCCGTTCGCGACGCCGGTGAAGCGCGGCCCGCCGACACCCGCGAACGCCACCGCGAACGCGACGACCAGCATCCCGACGACGGCCGTCGCCGTGCTCACCGCGACCAGGGTGCCGATCGTCACGAGCACCAGCCCGGCGGCGAGGCAGCCCAGCATCGTGCGGGTGCGGTGCCGCGGCGGGCCGGACACGTCCGACAGGGCGCCGAGCGCGACCACCCCGAACACCGCGTAGACGGCGACGACGCGGTCGTCGAGGACGTAGCGGCCCAGGTAGAACACGACGCACGCGGCGAGCGACACCCGCAGGGCGCGACGCAGGATGCCCCACCCCGGATCCCGCGACCGCAGCGCCGCGAGCAGCCCGGACGGTCCCGGCCGGGGGGTCATCCCAGGTCGAGGTCGAACGCCGGGGTGAGGACGCCCTCGAGCGCGAGCAGCCACTCCTTCGTCGGGCGGCCGCCGCCGAACCCGCCCAGCCCGTCCGCGGCCGTCACCCGGTGACAGGGCACGACGACCGGCAACGGGTTCGACCCCATGATCGACCCGACGCCCCGGGCGGCGGTGTAGCCGTGCCCGACGTAGACCCCGGACAGGTCCGCCAGCTCGGCGTAGGTGGTGGTGGCGCCGTACCGGACGTGCGCGAACAGGGTCTGCAGCACGGTGCGCTGGGTGCCCGAGGTGAGCCGCCAGTCCAGCGGCAGGTCGAACGCCGTGCGCTCCCCCGCCAGGTACTCGGCCACCTGGGTGCGGGCCGGCTCGGTACCGGTCGGATCCTCCACGGCCTCGGTGCCCAGCCGGACCGCCGCCGCGGCGGCCGCCTCGGGATGGTTCCCGAACGCCACGCGGCACAGCCCCGCGTCACTCACGACGAGGGTGAGAGCTCCCATCGGCCGGGGCGCGGGAACCACACACCAGTGGACCGTCACAGAGGCCATCATGCCCGCTCACGGGCCCGGCAGGCGAGCCTGCGCCGGCCCCGCCGGACGGAGCGGGTCGCGGTCCGCCGACCTCAGGCGTCCGGGGCGCTGACGTCCGTGCCGACGGGGCAGCTGACGCCGGTGCCGCCGGCCCCGCAGTAGCCGTTCGGCTCCTTCGCCAGGTACTGCTGGTGGTAGTCCTCGGCGTAGTAGAACTGCGTCAGCGGGGCGATCTCGGTGGTGATCTCCCCGCGGCCCGCTGCGTGCAGGGCCTCGCCGTAGACCTTCGCCGAGGACTCCGCCGCCTCCCGCTGCGCATCGTCGACGTAGTAGATCGCGGACCGGTAGGTGGTGCCGACGTCGTTGCCCTGCCGCATGCCCTGCGTCGGGTCGTGGTTCTCCCAGAACACCTTCAGCAGCTGCTCGTACGACACCCGGGACGGGGCGTACTTCACCAGGACGACCTCGGCGTGGCCCGTCAGGTTGGTGCAGGTCTCCTCGTAGGTGGGGTTCTCCGTGTAGCCGCCCGCATAGCCGACGGCCGTGGAGTACACCCCGTCCGTCTCCCAGAACCTCCGCTCGGCCCCCCAGAAGCAGCCCATGCCGAACAGGGCGGTGGACAGGCCGTCCGGGAAGGGCGGCACCAGCCGGTTGCCGTTCACGAAATGCGTCTCCGGCACCGCGAGCGGAGTCGACCGCCCGGGCAGTGCGTCCTCGGCGGCGACCATCGACGTCTTGTCACGTCCGAACCCGAACAACCCCATGTCGGATGAGGTTACGCGTCCGGCCCGGAACCGACCGGGCGGTCGGAGCGCGCCCGCTCTACAGCTCGCTCGCGAGCGGGACGTCCTCGATCGACGGCGAGCACATCCAGGTGCGCAGGACGTGCGTGGCCGCGACGTCGTCCGCGTTGTACTCCAGCAGCCGCGCCCGCTGGGCCGGGTCCGGCGCCGCGCCGTCCATCCCCACCGCGTCCCGGTACCAGCGCATCGAGTTCTCGCCGCCGGCCTCCGGGTCCCGCCACGCGAACCCCGCGACCGGCGCGACCTTCTTCAGGCCCTTGCCGTGCGCGCAGAGGAACCACTCGTTGACGACGGCGAACAGGTCCACCCACGCGTCCGCGGCGATGAACTCCTCGATCTCGGCGACGGGCGGGATCCCGGGCCGCCCGGCGAACCGCCGCGCGGAGCCCAGCAGCCAGCGGTTCTCGGCCTGCTCGTTATAGCAGTAGGCGGCGAAGGTGCGGCCGGTCTCCTCGACCCGGCGACGGACCAGGGACAGCCAGGTCCAGAACTCGGCGAACGAGCGGGCCTCGTCCTCGGTGGGCACGGGCTGCCAGGTGGCGAAGGAGCGGTAGCCCTCGGGACCGAGCACGTCATCCCCCTCGCGCACCCCGCCGGGGAAGGTGAGCAGCGCACCCCAGAGGTAGGCCCCGGACTCCCCGAAGCTCTCCATGTCCACGTCCACCTCGACGTCCGCACGCAGGACGGGCACCTGCGGCACCCGCCGCACCACGGCGAGGCCGCGGCCCCAGCCCCGAGCCAGCGCGATCGTGTCCGCGAAGGGCATGCCGGGCAGCGGGACCGGCGGCTCGCCGGCCGGGTCCAGCGCGGCCAGCTCGTCCACCGTGCGGATGCCGGCCTCCCGCAGCGCGACGGCCGTCTCCCCCCGCACCACGAGGCTGACGTCCCGGGCCTCGGTGAGCACCGACTCGCAGGTGGGCCACCACGAGCAGCTGCGGCACTCGAGGACGCGGGACGGCTCGGCCAGCGCGGGGCCGCCGGTGGCGGCCGCGCGGGCGACGGCGAGCCGGTCCGCGAACCGGGTGTCGTACTCGTCCAGCGTGCTGCGCAGGCCCGGCCAGTGCCCGGCCCGCAGGTTCTGCCAGACGACGACGTCCGCGTCCATCCCGATGACGCCCCCGACGTCCCCGCCCTGCGACTCCGCCGCCGGCGCCCAGCCGGCCGCCTGCAGCATCCGTACGAGATGGGCGAGGCGGAGCAGGTCCCGGGGCTGGGAGCGGACCTTGCGCGCCGCGTCCGGTGCCGCGTACTGCGGCCACGGCTTCCGCAGCGGCGTGGTGGAGGCCCCGCCGCCCGGATCGGTGACCCGGTGCCGCACGACGATGACGGGCGCGTACCCCCCGCCGGGCACGCGCACCAGCAGCTCGGCCGCACCGCGGCGGCCCGCCGGGTCCGACGGGAGGGCGGCGTTGCCGATCACCGGCACACCGGCCTCGACCAGCGCGGCCGTGGCGGCCACCCGGGAGGCCCGGTCCCCCTCCGGGACGGAGTGCCAGCCCTCGCCGAGCGCGCCGGCCAGCTCGGCCGCGATCCGGGCGCGGTGCTCGGCGGCGTCCGCGCGGCGCTGCTCGAGCGCCGGGTCCGGCAGGGCCCGCGGGGCGGTGACCGCCCCCGGGTCGTTGTCCAGGTGGATGCGGCGGCGGCAGCGGGTCAGCGCCGCGGCGTCCAGGGAGACCACCCGCTCCGCGCCCTGCGTCGTCAGGGTCCGGTACCGGTTGGAGTCACCGTTCCCGGGGGGCCAGGGCGTGGGCCCGGAGATCGTCGCCGTCACAGGCAAGAGGGTAGAGACCACCACCGACAACCTCCGCGCCTGCCATCACCGGGCCCGGCCCCTAAGCTGCCCCTGATCACGGACGCCCCTGATCACGACGACGGCCAGGAGGACGGGCAGCACATGGGACTGCGGAAGAAGAAGTCCGGTGCGGCCGACGGTCTGGCGGAGGTCGCCGGGACCACCCAGGAGGTGGGCAAGGCGGTCCGCAAGGAGCTCACCCCGGCCCGCGCGAAGCGGATGATCGGCGTCGGCAAGGCCGTCGCACCGCTGCTGGTCCCCTACGCGATCGCCGGGGCCGGCGTGGCCAGGGAACGCTGGGACCTGCACCGGGCCCGCCGGCTGGGCGTCGCGCCGGACCAGCTGGGCCGCTACACCGGCCGCGGGGGCACGCTGCACGCCCGGATCTCCCGGATCGCCGAGGCGCTCGGCGAGCTGGACGCCGGCAAGACGACCGCCGCGCGCCGCTTCGCCACCGAGACACGGCCGCGGCTCGCGGACCTGGCCGTCGCGGTCCGCGCCGCCGAGCAGATGCCGAGCCCGCGCCGGCGCACCGCGTTCAAGGCCGTCTCCGGAGAACTGGACCGGATCGAGGTCCAGCTACTGGACCATCTGGGCGTTCGAGCATAGTGCTTCCGGAGTAGTACGGCCCACATCCTGAGATCAGGATCCACCGGCTACCGTCTGTGCCCATGCGCGCCCGGAGCTCCCCGTCCGGGGCCGGCTCGTGGGCCGGTCCCGCGGTCCGGGCCGCCGTGCTGGCCTCGGTCGGCACCCTGTTCGCGGCGCTCGGCCACCTCGCGGGCGGAGGAACGCTCTCCCAGCTGGGGCTGCTCGTCGTCCTCGGCCCGCTGCTGGCCTTCGCCACGGTCGGGTTCGCCGAGTGGACGCGCGGGCCGGTGGGCCTGCTGCTCGTCCTCGCCGGGGGCCAGTTCGCGCTGCACGAGCTGTTGGAGGTCCTGGGCCACACCCATGTCGCGGCCGCCCAGAGCCCGTCCGGTGCGTCGATGCTCACCGGGCACGCCGTCGCCACCCTGCTGACGGCGGCGCTGCTGCGGGATGTGGACGTCCTGCTCGGGCTCGTCGTGGCCGGCATCCGCCGGGCCCTGCCCCGCCGGCTCACGCCCCGCGCCGTGGACGTCGCGCCCGTCACGCTGCCGGTCCCGGCAGCGGGCGTGATCGGACACACCGCCCGGGCCACGGTGTCCGCGCTGCTCCGCCGGGGTCCTCCGGTGCGGGTCCGTCCCCGGATCCCCCACCCCCATCCCGCGTGACGCCGGTGTCCCCGGCGTGCGCGGACCCGCCATCGGAGACACTTTCATGATCAGGAACATCGGTCGCGGCGCCGCCGTCGCCACCCTCGCCGGGGGCGTGCTGCTCGCCGCCGCCGCCCCGGCCCTCGCCCACGTCACCGCCCAGCCGGGCACCGCGACGCAGGGCGGCTACACCGTCATCAGCCTGCGCGTGCCCAACGAGTCGGACACCGCGAGCACCGTGAAGCTGCAGGTCGCGTTCCCCGCGGAACACCCCGTCGGCTCGGCCCGCACCACCCTGCAGCCCGGCTGGACCGCGGAGGTCGTCACCACCCCGCTGGCGACGCCGATCCAGCGCGGCGAGTCCACGGTCACCAAGGCCGTCCGGACGGTCACCTTCACCGCGCAGCCCGGCACGAAGATCGGTCCCGGCCAGTACCTGGACTTCCCGATCTCGGTCGGCCCGCTGCCGGACGACACGGACACCCTCGTCCTGCCGGCCACCCAGACCTACGACGACGGCACGGTCGTCGCCTGGGACCAGACGGCCGCGCCGGGCGCCGAGGAGCCGCAGCACCCGGCCCCGACGGTCACCCTGACGCCGGCGGCCGCGGGCTCGGACGCCCACGGCATGCCCGCCGGAGCCGACCCGCACAGCGCGGCCACCGGCGACGAGACGGACACCACGGCACGCTGGCTCGGCGGCGGCGGCCTCCTGCTCGGCGCCCTGGGCCTCGGGCTGGGCGGCGGCGCGGCCCTGCGCAACCGCCGGTCGGCCGCCACGAGCGGCCCGAAGGGGGATCGGCAGTCGTGACCATCCGCACCACGCTGCGCGCGAGCGCGATCGCGCTCGTCGCCGGCGTCGCGCTGCTGCTCGGCGCCGGCCCGGCGTCGGCCCACGCACAGTTCGAGGGCAGCGACCCGGCGGACGGGGCCAGCCTGGCCACCGGCCCGTCGACCGTCACGCTCACGTTCAGCGACACCATGCAGCAGGGCTTCAACGAGGTCACGGTGATCGGCCCGGACGGGACGACGCACTACGAGAACGGTGAGCCGAAGGCCTCGGGGGACACGGTGAGCGTCGCGGTGTCCCCGCTCGGAGCGGCGGGGGTCTACCGCATCGGCTACCGGGTCCTGTCCGACGACGGGCACCCGGTCAGCGGGAGCGTCGGCTTCACCCTCACGGCGCCCGGACCGGCGGCCGGCACCGCACCGGCCACCGGGGCCACTCCCGCCCCGGCCGCCGGGGCGGAGCCGACCGCGGGGCAGCCGGGGACCGGTCAGCAGGACGCCGGTCAGCAGGACGGCGGTTCCCCGGTGTGGCCCTGGATCGTCGGGGCGGTGGTCCTGGTCGGTGCCGGCGTGGTCGTCGCCCTGCGCCTGGGCCGGACCGGCTCCGACAGATGACCCGCCCGGCCGCGCGGCCCGACACCACCGAGCGGCTCGCGCCGTTCGTGTGGACGGGCCTCGCGGTCGGCGCGGCGCTGCTGGCCGCGGTCGCGGTCGGCTCGCTCGCGGGGTCCGCCGAGGTCGGCGCGCTGGCATCGCGGTCGGCGATGGACACCGCCGCCGTCGCCGCGGTCGGCCTGAGCCTGACCGGGATCCTCGTCCCGCACACGGGCAGGTTCGCCCGCGACGGCGAGGCGGTGGTCCGCCGCGCGGACCGGGCGATCCTGCCCGTGGCCGGGTTCTGGCTGGTCACGACCCTCGTCTCCATCCTGTTCCGCGCGGCGGACGGCTACGGTCGCCCGGTCGGCACGCTGACCGCCGGGGACATCGGGCTGTGGGCCACCCGGCTCGCCGCCGGCCGCGGCCTGGTGCTCACCGCGCTGTGCGCCCTCGCGGTGCTGGGCTGCGTCGTGGCCCGGCTGCGCAGGCCCGGCTCGGTGCCCGTGCGGGTCCTGCTCGTCGTCGCACTGCTCGGCGCGCTCACCCCGGCCGTCACCGGGCACACCGGGTCGTCCCCGGACCACCAGCTCGCCGTCGTCATGGTGGCGCTGCACGTGGGCGCGGCGGCACTGTGGGTCGGCGGGCTCGGCGCGATGCTCGTGCTCGTGGCGCGGCAGCGGTTCCTGCTCGAGCGCGCGCTGCCCCGCTTCTCCCGCATCGCGACCGCCGGGCTCGTCATGGCCGCGATCACCGGCGTCGTGAACGCCGCGCTCCGGCTGCCGGGTCTCGGTGACCTACTGAGCAGCGGATACGGTCAGCTGGTGATCGCCAAGACGCTCGCCATCGCCGTCTTGGGCGGGCTCGGCGGGCTGGCCCGCGGACGCCTGCGGGCCGGCACCGTCCCGGTGTTGCGATGGGCAGGCCTGGAGGTCACCCTGATGGCCGTGACGATCGGCCTGGCCGCGGCGCTCAGCCAGACCGCCCCCTAGCCGGGCGCACCTGCCGGCTCAGCGGCCCGCCCGGTACGCCTCCAGCAGCCGCAGCCACACCTCGCTGATCGTGGGGAAACTCGGCACCGCGTGCCACAGCCGCCCCAGCGGCACCTCGCCCACGACGGCCACGGTCGCCGAGTGCAGCAGCTCGGAGACGTCCTGCCCCACGAACGTCACGCCGACCAGGACCTCGCGGGTGGTGTCGACGACCATCACCGCCGCCCCCGAGTACCCGTCCGCGTGCAGCGACGAGCCCGCTACCGCGATGTCGATCTCCACCGTCCGCACGTCGACGCCGGCGGCGCGCGCCTGCCCGGCCGTCCGCCCGACGTGCGCGACCTCGGGATCGGTGAACACCACCTGCGGGACGGCGACGTGGTCCGCGGTCGCCGCGTGCTCGCCCCACGGCCCGGTGTCCACCGGCCTCCCGGCGGCCCGGGCGGCGATGGCGGCAGCCGTGATCCGGGCCTCGTACTTGCCCATGTGCGTGAGCAGGGCCTTGCCCGCGACGTCCCCGGTGGCGTAGAGCCAACCGCCGCCGACGCCCTCGACCAGGCCGGAGTCGTCCGTCGTCAGGGCCGTGCCCGGCTCCAGGCCCACGGTGTCCACGCCGATGTCCGCGCTGTTCGGCTTCCGCCCGGTCGCGAGCAGCAGCTCGTCGACCTCGACCGTGGAGTCCCCGAGGGTCAGCGCGAGGGCCTCCGAACCGGGGACCGCCGCGACGGAGTCGATGCTCCGGCCGAGCCGGACGTCGATGCCGTCCTCGCGGAACGCCTCCGCGACCCGTTCGCCGGCGGTGGGTTCGAGCGACGCGAGCAGCCGCTCCCCGCGCACGACGAGCGTCACCCGGGACCCGAGCCGGGCGAACGCCTGCGCCATCTCGACCCCGACGACACCGCCGCCGAGCACGCCGAGCCGCGGCGGGATCTCCTTGGCCCCGGTCGCGTTCCGGGAACCCCAGGTCCGGACGGTGTCGATGCCCGGGATCGGCGGCGTCGTGGGCGTGCTCCCGGTCGCGACGACGACGGCGTGCCGCGCGGTCAGGGTGCGCCCGCCGTCCCCGGTGTCCACGACGACCGTCCGCTCCCCGGCCAGCCGCCCCCAGCCCCGGACCAGCGTGATCCCTGCGCCGTCCACCCAGTCGGCCTGGCTCGAGTCGTCGTAGTCGCCCACGAACCAGTCCCGGCGCGCGAGCACGGCGGTGGGATCGAAGTCCGCCTTCACCCCGGGGAGGCGGCGCGCGGCGGCGACCGCGTTCGGCGTGCGCAGCAGCGCCTTCGACGGAACGCATGCCCAGTACGAGCACTCCCCGCCGACCAGCGCGGACTCGACGAGCGCGGTCGAGAGGCCGGCCTGGTGGGCGTAGTCCGCGGCGTTCTCCCCGACGGGCCCCGCGCCCAGCACGATGACGTCGAAGGCGTCGGCGCCGTCGCTCATGCCTGCACCGCCGCGACCGCTTCGACGATCTCCCGGTCCCCGTCCTGCAGTTCGAGCACCAGCCCGGCGGTCCCGGGGGCGTCGAGCAGGGCCGCGAGGACGGCGGCCGTGTCGTCCCGGCTGATCTGGCCGCGCTCGACGGGCGGCGGGGTGAGCAGCACCCGGCCGACCCCGGGGCCGTTGGTGAGCCCGCCCGGGCGCAGGATCGTCCAGTCCAGGTCCGTGCGGGCGCGGATCGACTCCTCGGCGGCCTTCTTCGCCGCGATGTAGGCACCCCAGACCTCGCCGCGGTCCGGGGCCGGCTCGTCGTCGACGCCGGTGGAGGAGACCAGCAGGTAGCGCCGCACCCCGGCCTGCGCGGCGGCGTCCGCCAGCAGTTCCGCGGCCGCCCGGTCCACCGTGTCCTTCCGGGCGGCCCCGCTGTTCGGGCCGGCACCCGCGGCGAAGACCACCGAGTCCGCGCCGGCCAGGCTCGGCGCGAGGTCCGCGGCGCTCGCGGACTCCAGGTCCAGCACGACGCACGACGCGCCGGTGGCCTCGACCTCGTCGCGGTGGTCCGGGTTGCGCACCACCCCGACCACCTCGTCACCGCGCCCGGCCAGCAGCGTGGCGAGCCGCAGCGCGATCTTCCCGTGTCCTCCGGCGATGACAGTTCGCATTGGCGCGACGCTAGCGACGATCGACCGGCCGCGCCCCGTCCTGCCCGGGGTATTTCCGGTCGGAACCCCACGCGCGGTGGGCCGGGGGCCGGACACCCCGCGCGAGGCCCGTCCGGCGGTCCGGTTCCACGTGAAACATCGGTTCACCCTTTCGGGGTGCCCGGGCCCGCCCGAACGACCAGGCGTCGCAGGATGAGACAGGGTGCACGACCGGACAGCAGAGGCCGCACCACCCGTCGTCGTCGCAGGTCAGAGCCCATTCACCGGCCGCCGTCCCGGCGCCGCGGGCAACCTCGACACATCGCACTGTGACCGTTTAGTCCGTTTTCTCGCTAGGCGGAAAAGGCGGCCTTGTGACCTACGCCGCACGGGTTTGTGATCAGCGTGACCGGGACCACAGCAGCGCCCGACCACCGCTGTTCTCTACGAAGGAGGTGCGGACGTGAAAGCCGTCCGGGTGCACGAGTACCACTCCGATCCGAAGATCGACGACATCCCCGAGCCCACGCTCACGGGCCCGCTCGATGTGATCATCAAAATCGGTGGGGCGGGGGTGTGCCGCACGGACCTGCACATCATCGAGGGCCAGTGGGCGCCCATCCAGAACCCCGACCTGCCCTACGTCATCGGGCACGAGAACGCGGGCTGGGTCCACGCGATCGGCGAGGGCGTCACCAACGTCGCCGTCGGCGACACCGTGATCCTGCACCCGCAGCCCAGCTGCGGCCTGTGCTCGGCCTGCCGGGCCGGCCGGGACATGCAGTGCGTGAACGCGTTCTTCCCCGGGCTGTCGAACAACGACGGCGGCATGGCGGAGTACCTGCGGACCACCGCTCGCGCCTGCGTGAAGCTCAAGCCCGAGACCAACCCGGCGGACGTCGCCGCGCTCGCGGACGCGGGCCTGACCGCGTACCACGCGGTGCGCAAGTCCGTTCCCCACCTCTACCCGGGCACCACCGCGGTGGTGCAGGGCGCGGGCGGGCTGGGCCACATCGGCATCCAGACCCTCGCCGCGCTCACCGCGACCCGGATCGTCGTCGTCGACCGCAACCCCGAGGCGCTCGCCCTGGCCAAGGAGATCGGTGCCGACGAGACCGTCCTCGCGGACGGCACGCACATCGACGCCGTCAAGGACCTCACGAACGGCGAGGGCGCCAACGTCGTCTTCGACTTCGTCGCGGAGGGCGGCGCCGAGAACGACGCCTGGGCCATGACCGCGGGCGCCGGCTACCAGTTCGTCATCGGTTACGGCGGCGAGCTGACGATCCCGACCCTGGACTTCGTCGCGGGCGAGAAGAACGTCATCGGCAACATCGTCGGCACCTACAGCGACCTCGAGGAACTGATGGTCCTGGCGCAGGCCGGGAAGGTCACGCTGCACACCAAGCAGTACCCCCTCGACGCCGCACTCGACGCCCTGCACGATCTCGACGCGGGCCGGGTACGCGGCCGCGCCATTCTCGTCCCCTGAGTCCCCACAGCTCCTGACCAGCACTGACGCTGACGCGGAAGGACATCACCACATGTACGAGAAAGACGGCGAGAAGTACTTCGTAGTCGACTCCCACAGCCACTTCTGGGACGCCTCCAAGGAGAACTGGGTCGAGGGCAAGGAGCAGTTCGCCAAGGGCTGGATCGACTGCTTCTACGGCTACCACCAGCTCGGCCCGCCCGAG
>JAOZVV010000052.1 GCA_025869365.1 Pseudonocardia sp. | reverse complement strand
GCCAGACTCACCGATCCCGGGCGGTACAACCTCCCTGGACATCACACCTAGGTCTTGTTCTTCGCGATGCCGGTGACGGCGACGAGATCCCGCTCCAGGAGGGCGTACGCCTCGGCGAGGTCGCGGATTCCTGCCGGGCTGTTACCCACGGTGGGTGATGCCTTGATGATCGCCCTGAGGACCGCCTCGCGGGCCTCCTCGCTGAGACTCTGATCGGCCATGGGAGCTGACGCTACCCGCCTGCACCAGCGGATGTCCTGACCACGACCCCGGCCACGATCCCGACCACGAAGCCGACCACGGCCCCGACGCCGACCCGGACATCACCCCGACCGCCGGCCCGCCATCCGCCCCGCGAGCACGTCCACGCCGGGCCCGGTCACCGTCGCCAGCGCCGCAGGCCGACCCGCGGCCACGAGCAGCAGGTCCTCCGCCGTCCCCCGCACCGACGGCCCCACCCCGGAGGACCACTCCGCGTCGGTCGCGACGAGCTGCAGGCCCGCCACGCGGCGGGGTCCGCCCATGAAGCGGTTGGCCGCGACGTACACCAGCGCCGGCAGCGCGAGGTCCCGCCGCATCGCGTGCCGCCGGCCGAGCGGTCTGGCGATGTCCTGGCCGTGCACGAGGAGATCCATCAACGGGTCCATGGGTCCGCTGCCGGGCATCCGGCGGGAGGAGTCCGCGCTCTCCCGCAACTGGCCGACGAGCTCGTCGGTCGTGAACCGCGCCGCCCGGTCCGCGGCCACGGTCTCCTCCATGCGGTCGAAGCTCCCCCGTGCCCTGATCGCGGCCTTAAGGACGAACGGCACGGTGGCCCGGGTGGTGAAGGTCAGGTGCGCGACCACGTCCCGCACCGTCCAGGCCGTACAGAGGGACTGCGCGGACCACTCGGCCTCGCCGAGGTCGTCCAGGTAGCCACACAGGCTCAACCGCTCCGTCCGCAGGGCCGAGTCGATGTCGGCCCGCTCGAGGACGGGGCCGGGCGGGGTCTTGCTCATCGGATGGTCCTCCGTCGCTCGGTGTCTCGAGGATGACCGCACGGGGCCCCGGAACTCATCTGTTCCGGATCAGATCCGGTGCTCCGGGTCGGTGCTCGGCACCACGATCGTGGGCCGCTCCCGCTCCGGGCCCAGCGTGAACCGGCGGGGCGCACCGTCGTCCGACTCGTCGCGGAGCAGGTACTCCGCCCTCCGCTGGTCCAGCTCGTGATGCTTGGTGGCGTAGAACAGGGCCACGACCTGATCCATCCCGCTGCCCAGCGCGGCCTGCGTCCGCCGGTGGCGACGCCAGGGGAGCCAGCTCCGCCCGCTGACCGCGACGCCGACCCGGTCGAGGACGACCAGGGCCATCAGCCCGCACACGACGAAGGCCGACGACAGCGCCCAGATCTGACCGGCCATGCGCGGACCGTAGCGGATCCGGGTTCAGCTGCCGTGGCCTTCCGTCGCCGGGCCCACTGACGCCGGGCCCCTCGCCATACCGACGTCAGTGGGGCACGACCGGATGCGGGTCCCGGCCCGCCATCATGAGGAATCGGTCCCGCCAGGACACGTCCGCCGGCACCGGCTCGATCGGCGTCCGGAAGATCCCCAGCGACCGCCACCACTCGGCATGCGGCTCCGTGCCCTCCCACATCCCGCGGGCCAGCTCCTCGGTCAGCGGGCAGGCCCGGGACCCGAGATGCATGGCGATGTCGTGGGCGAGGAAGCAGCGGGCGATGTCCAGCTGCCAGAAGTAGTCCCGCGCGGTGACGTCGCCGAAGCTGCAGTGGACGATCGCGTCCCCGTCGTCGACCTGGCTCGCGGCGGCGCAGGCGACGTCCGAGATGGCGGCGACGGCTCCGGCGGCGTCCGTGCCGAGCAGGTCCCCGTCGAAGCGGTCCTTCCCGACGTCCTCCATGGTCCGGCCCGCGAGCAGGTCCGGCACCCACGAGTTGTCGTAGGCGTAGTGCTTGACCAGCTGTTTCAGGGTCCGGGGCTGGTCCGCGCCCGGCATGTCGAACATCGGCGGCACGACGATCCGCCACTCCGGCTGGCGGATGCGGCCGATCACCTCGACGAGCACCTGCTCCGCCATCACGTACAGCTCGGCCTCGCGGATCATCCGACCTCCTCGTCGATTTCCGGCCAGGGTGGCACGTGATCACCGGTGTTGACCACGGCCGTCTCACACCTGCGACACCGACAGGAGGGTGACTCGCAGGTCACCGACGCGTCATCGGTGATCGGAGTAGACCGGATCTCGGATCCGGTGACAACGCCGGATCACCGACGGAAGAAGGAATGACCATGAGCGGGAAGCTCGAGGGCAAGGTCGCTCTCATCACCGGGGCCGCGCGCGGGCAGGGCCGCAGCCACGCGCTGCGGTTGGCCGAGGAGGGCGCGGACATCATCGCGATCGACATCGCGAAGCAGATCGACAGCGTGCCCTACCCGATGTCCACACCGGAGGACCTCGCGCAGACGGGCAAGGAGGTCGAGGCGCTGGACCGGCGGATCGTCACCTACCAGGCGGACGTACGGGACTTCGCCGCGCTGAAGAAGGCGGTGGACGCCGGGGTGGGCGAACTCGGCCGCCTCGACATCATCCTCGCCAACGCCGGGATCGCCTCGCACTCGGCGAACGAGACGGACCCGTTGACGGCCTTCGACGACACGATCGCCACGAACCTGGCCGGGGTCCGGCACACCGTCCATGCCGCCGTGCAGTACCTGATCGACCAGGGCGCGGGTGGCTCGATCGTGCTGACGAGCTCCACCCAGGGGCTCTCCGGCCGCGGCGGCAACGGCTCGGGCGCGATGGACGGGTACGTGGCGGCCAAGCACGGCGTCGTCGGGCTCATGCGGTCCTACGCCAACTGGCTCGCGCCGCACCGGATCCGGGTCAACTCCGTGCACCCGACGGGCGTGAACACGCCGATGGTGGTGAACGAGGCGATGCAGGCGTTCCTCACCTCCTCCCCGGAGACGGGCTCGGCGCTGACCAACCTGCTGCCGGTGGAGATGATCGAGGCCCGGGACATCAGCAACGCGATCGCGTTCCTGGTCTCGGACGACGCCCGCTACATCACCGGCGTCACGCTGCCGGTCGACGCCGGCTTCATGGTCAAGTAGCGGGGAGGGCCTCGAGGACCCCGGCGACCCGACGTGCGCGGGTCGCCCCGGTCCTCGTCCCCGTGCCGGACCCGGAGCAGCCCGGCGGCGGTGCGGTTCTCGGCGCTCGGGGGTGGCCGAGGTGGTCAGCGCCCGGCACGCACCAGCCGCCTGGCCTCCCGGATCTCCGGTGGCGCGGGGACGTCCGGCAGCAGGCCCGTGACCGTGTGCAGCCCCCTCAGGAGCAGCGACGACCCGAGGTCCGTGGTGGGGAGGCCGGGTAGCCGGTAGAGCCGCCGGGCCCAGCGCGGGAGTGTCGCGACGGCGAGGGTGGACAGCGTCGGGATCAGCACCTTGGCCTGCGCCGGGGCGTCGCCGCGGGGCAGGAAGAGGTTCTGCGCGGCCTCCTTCGCCTCGTCGGTCAGGGCGAGCTCGGGGCGCATGCGCAGGAAGTACTCGCGCAGCTGCGCCCGGCTCGCGGGCACGACGGCCGGGTCGAGCCCGATCACCTCGGCCGCCCGGACGTTCTCGCTGATGTAGGTGTCCGCCTCGTCGCCGCTGACCAGGCCGGCCCGGCGGGCGATGTCGATGTAGGAGTCGATCTCGGCGCAGTGCACCCAGAGCAGGCCGTCCGCGGCGTCGATCCGGAAGGTACGGCCGGTGTCCGGGTCGAAGGCGGTGAGCCTGGAGTGGATCTTCCGGACGCGCGCGGACGCGAGCTCGACCTCGGCGAGCGTGCCGAACGTCCGGGTGCCCACGAACTGCACGGTCCGCTCGAACCGGCTCCACGCCTTCTTCGGGTCGAACAGTGCCGAGTTCTGGTAGGTCCCGCGCATCACCCGCGGATGCAGGGACTGCAGCAGCAGGGCCCGCATCCCGGCGACCCACAGAACGGGCTCGAGATGGACGCGCCAGGTGACGGAGTCCGGTCCGAAGAGCCCGTGGTCTGGTGCCATGACACAAGCACACCACCGCGGGCCCGATGGGGCGAGCCGATCACCCGAGGGGCGGCCGCCGCTCGCCCACCCTCGTCGCCTGCTCGAACGCGCTCGCCACCGTCAGCAGCCCCAGCTCCCCGCGGTGCGCGCCGACCATCTGCATCCCCACCGGCAGGCCGGCCGGGGTGAACGCGGCGGGCACCGAGATCGCCGGATGCCCGGTGACGGAGATCAGGTACGCCGACGCCATCCAGTCCAGGTACGTCGGCTGCGCGACGCCCGCGACCTCCGTCGGGTACTCGATTCCCACCTCGAACGGCACCACCTGGGAGACCGGCAGGAGCAGCACGTCGAAGCGGGTGAAGAACTCCCGCATCCGCGCGAAGAGGACCCCGTGCCGGGTCTCCGCGCGGGCGAGATCGGGACCGGTGAGCGCCAGCCCCTGCTCGGTGTTGGCGACCAACGTCTCCTTGAGCGAGTCCCGGTGGCGCTCCAGCAGCGGGCCGAACGCCGCGGCGAACTGCCAGGCCCGCAGCGTGCGGAACACCTCGTCCGCGCCGCGCAGGTCCGGGTGGGCCTCCTCGACGTGCGCGCCGAGCTGCTCGAACACCGCGACCTGCGGGGCCAGCGCCGCGAGCACCTCGTCGTCGACGGGGATCCGGCCGCCCAGGTCCGGCGTCCAGGCCACGCGCAGCCCGGTCAGGTCCCGCTCGAGCGGGACGTCGAAGACCGAGCCCGGCTCGTCGATGCAGATGGGGGAGCGCGGGTCCGGGCCGGCCATCACGGACAGCAACAACGCCACGTCGTCGACCGTGCGGGCCATCGGGCCCTGCACCGACATCGTCGACCAGGGCAGCATCTCCGGGAACGACGGGACGCGGCCCGGCGCCGGTCGCAGGCCCACGACGTTGCCGAACGAGGCCGGGTTGCGCAGCGAACCACCCATGTCGCTGCCGTCCGCGAGCGCGTGCATGCCCGTCGCGAGGGCGGCCGCGGCGCCCCCGCTGCTGCCGCCGGCGCTGCGGCTCAGGTCGTAGGGGTTGCGCGTGGCACCGAAGAGCGGGTTGAACGTGTGCGAGCCGGCCGCGAACTCGGGCACGTTGGTCTTGCCCAGGGTGATCGCCCCGGCATCCTTGATCCGCTGGATCACCAGCTCGTTCTCGGCGGGCACGTTGTCCGCGAGCAGCGGCGAGCCCGAGGTGGTGCGGATGCCGGCGGTCTCGTGGGTGTCCTTGTGCGCCATCGGGATCCCGTGCAGCGGGCCGATCGGCTCCCCGGCGGCGAGCCGGGCGTCGGCCGCGTCCGCCTCGGCGAGCGCGCGCTCCGGGACCAGGGTGACGACGGCGTTGACCGCCGGGTTGACCGCGTCGATCCGGTCCAGATGGGCCTGGACCAGCTCGCGTGCGGAGATCTCGCGGCGGCGCAGCATCGCCGCCATCTCCCTGGCCGTGCGGAAGCAGAGATCGGTCACGAGGAGGACGGTAGCCGTCCTAGCCGTGCGAGGACGCCGCCTCCACGGACGGCTCCTCGCTCAGCGCAGGCCGCGGCAGGAGCAGCAGCGCGCCGAGGGAGATCACGCAGCAGATCACGATGTACCAGCTGATCCCGGTGCTGGAGCCGGTGCTCGCCAGGATCGCCGCCGCGATCAGCGGTGCCGGACCACCCGCGATGATCGACGCGGCCTGGTACCCGAGGCCCGCCCCGCTGTAGCGCAGGTTCGTCCCGAAGGTCTCCGCGATCAGCGCGGCCTGGGGGCCGTACTGCATGTCGTGGAAGATCAGCGAGACGACGATCGCGAGCAGGACGAGCCCGGCCGTCGTCGTGTTGAGCAGGCCGAAGTACGGGAACGCGAAGAGCCCGGTGCAGACGATGCCGATCCCGTACATCAGCCGGCGGCCGATCACGTCGGACAGCCAGCCGAAGAACGGCACGCCCACCAGCCCGACCCCCGCCGCCACCAGCGTGTCGTTGAGCAGGCTGCCGCGGGTGAGCCCCAGCTCCTTGGTGCCGTAGGTGAGCACGAAGGTGATGAAGATGTAGAACGGCGCCTGCTCGGAGAGCCGCACGAACGCCGCGATGATCACCTCGCGCCACTGGGTCCGCAACACCTCGACGACCGGCAGCTTCACGACGGTCCTCTTCGCCTTGACCGCCGCGAACTCCGGGCTCTCCAGGACGTTGAGCCGCACGTAGAGGCCCACGCCGACGAGCAGGATGCTCACCAGGAACGGCACCCGCCAGCCCCAGGTCTCGAACGACGGACCGGTGGTCGACGACATGAGCTGCACCATCGCCGTCGAGAGCAGCAGGCCGAGCGGGACGCCCAGCTGCGGCCAGCTCGCCATGAACCCGCGCCGCTTCGTCGTGCCCCACTCCATCGCCATCAGGACGGAGCCGCCCCACTCGCCGCCGACCGCGACACCCTGCAGGATCCGCAGGAAGGTCAGCAGCAGCGGTGCCGCGATCCCGATGGAGGCGTAGGTGGGCAGGACACCGATCAGCGCGGTGCCGATCCCCATGATCAGCAGCGTGGCGATCAGCGTGGCCTTGCGGCCGATCCGGTCCCCGTAGTGGCCGAAGATCGCCGCGCCGATCGGCCGCGCGGCGAACCCGCCGAACTGGGTGCCGAAGGCGAGCAGCACCCCGGTGGACGCCTCGGCCTCGGGGAAGAAGAGCTTCGGGAAGATCAGGGCCGCGGCGGTGGAGTAGAGGAAGAAGTCGTACCACTCGATCGTGGTGCCGACCGTCGAGGCGACGACGGCCCTTCTCCGTTGCGACCTGGCCGGTGTCGCCGCGGACTCTCCCGATCCGGACCTCGTCATCGGCCTCTCCCCACCGTTGCGGATGGACGAGGACACGGTGAACCCGCGCCCCCGTTCCGGCAACCGCTGGGTCCCCGCGCCCGGCCCTCAGACCGGGTCGGCCAGGAACGCCGCGCCCGCGGCGGCCAGGTACGCGGGATCCGCGACCCCGCAGAGCTCGCGGGCGGAGTGCATGGAGAGCACCGGGATCCCCACGTCGACGGTCCGGATCCCCAGCCGGGTCGCGACGATCGGGCCCACGGTGGTCCCGCAGGGCATCGTGTTCTTGCCGACGAACGTCTGGGTCGGCACGCCCGCGCCCAGGCACGCCCGGTGCCAGGCGGCCGCGCCGGGCGCGTCCGTGGCGTAGCGCTGGTTCGCGTTGACCTTCAGCGACGGCCCGCCGTTGGGGATGCTGCGGTGGGCCGGGTCGTGGCGCTCCAGGTAGTTCGGGTGGGCGGCGTGGGTGACGTCGACGGACAGGCAGCGGGACACCGAGAAGGCCGCGCCCCGGGCGTCGAACCCGCCCGCGAGCCTGGTCAGGACCGTCTCCAGCAGCGGGCCGGCGGCGCCGGTGGCCGAGCCGCTGCCGATCTCCTCGTGGTCGAACCCGACGAACACGGGGATGGTCGAGATCTCCTCCGCGGACGCCCGGAGCAGCGCGTCCAGCCCGGCGTGGACCGAGGCGAGGTTGTCCAGCCGCGGGCAGGCGAGCAGCTCGTCGTCCCGGCCGAGCGTGGCCGGCGGCGTGAGGTCGTAGGTGACCAGGTCGTGCGCGGCGATCTCGCCCGCGGAGATCCCCGCCTCGGCCGCGAGGAACTCCAGCAGGTCACCCTCGCGGACGTCGCCGATACCCCAGATCGGCAGCATGTGCTGCTGCGCGTCGAGCGTCAGACCCTGGTTGACCTGCCGGTCCAGGTGGATCGCGAGCTGGGGGACGCGCAGCAGCGGGCGCGCGACGTCCACGGGGACCACCGAGCCGTCGAACAGCGCGAGCCGGCCGGCGAGCCCGAGGTCCCGGTCCAGCCAGGAGTTCCAGAGCGCCCCGCCGTAGATCTCGACCCCCACCTGCCGCCAGCCCGCGGAGCCGGAGTCCGGGTGGGGCTTGACCTTGAGCGTGGGGGAGTCCGTGTGTGCGGCGAAGATCCGCAGCGGCGCGCCCGGCCGGACACCGTGCGGCACGAACCAGGCGAGGATCGTGCCGTCACGCACGAGGTAGCGGCCGCCGGGGCCGTCGTCCCAGGTCCCGGCCTCGGGCTGCTCGGTGAACCCGGCGGCCGCGAGACGGCGGACCGCCTCGGCCACGGCGTGGTACGGGGTGGGGCTCGCGGTCACGAAGGCGGCGAGATCCAGCGCGGGGTCGGTCACGTGGGGCATCCTCGCAAACGTGCGAGGCGTGGACGTGCTGGTGGTGGGGGCGGGCTCGGCCGGCTGCGCGCTCGCGGCCCGCCTCGCCGAGCGGGGGGACCGCAGCGTCCTGCTGCTCGAGGCCGGCCCGGTGTCCACGCTGCCGGAGGTCACGCGCGTCGCGTCGCTCGCCGCCACCGCGCCGGGCCACCCCCTGAACTGGGGCTACGCGGCGACGCTGGTGCGGGACCGGATCGTCGCCGTGCCCCGCGGGCGGCTGGTGGGCGGGTCCAGCGCGATCAACGGCGCGTACTTCGTCCGGGCGGTGCCGCAGGACTTCGCGGACTGGGACGTCCCCGGCTGGTCCTACGACGACGTCCTGCCCTACTACCGGCGCTCCGAGCACGACCTGGACTTCACCGGGGACCGGCACGGCACCGGCGGGCCGCTGCGGGTGCGCCGCCCCCGCGGCCCGCTGCTGGCCCCGACGACGCCCGCCTTCCTCGCCGCCTGCACCGCGCTCGGGTACCCGCCCGAGGAGGACAAGAATGCCGGCGGGCCCCCGGGCGCGGGTCTGGTCCCGTCGAACGCGGCCGACGGCGTGCGCATCAGCACAGCGGCGGCCTACCTGCCGCCGCCGTGGGGTGCGGCGCCCGCGAACCGGCTCGACGTCCGCTCCGGGACCACCGTGCTGCGGGTCCTCCTCGACGGTCACCGGGCGATCGGCGTCGAGACGACGGACGGGACGGTCCACGCGGATCGGGTGGTGCTCGCCGCGGGCGCCGTCGGTTCGCCCTACCTGTTGTTGCACAGCGGGATCGGGCCGGGGGAGCACCTGCGGGCGGTGGGCGTCGCGGTGCGGCACGACCTGCCCGGCGTCGGCGAGGACTGGTCCGACCACCCCAGCGTCTACCTGCCGTTCCAGGGGGCCGGGCCGGTCGCGGCCGACGCCGTCGCCGGGCAGGCCGCGCTCAACCTGGACTCCGGCTCGGACCCGGCCGGGGATCTGGAGATCCTGCTCTTCGCGCGGCCGTTCACCCCGGGCGCCGACGTGCACCTGATGTGTGCCCTGCAGCGGCCGGAGAGCCGCGGCTCCCTCACCCTGACCAGCGCGGACCCGCTCGTCCCGCCCCGGCTGGACTATCGCTACCTGCGCACGGAGGCCGATCGGCGGCGGCAGCGCGCGGCCGTCCGGACCGCCGCGGACCTGCTCCGCGCGGCCGGACTGCCCCGCAGCGAGCCCGAGGGTTTCGTCCTCGGCAACGACCGGCGGCTGGACGGGTGGATCAAGGAGGTCCTGACGACGTCGGTGCACCTCTGCGGGAGCGCCGCGATCGGCTCGGTGGTGGGGCCCGACCTGAGGGTGCAGGGGATCGAGGGACTGTGGGTGGCGGACACGTCCGTGCTCCCGGTCGTCCCGCGTCGGGGGCCGGCCGCGACGGCGGTGATGATCGGCGAACGGGCCGCTGACCTGCTCGGATCGAGCTGACGGGGAGCCTAGTCCCGCGTGAGGAGGCGGAACGCGCGGAGTGCCAAACGAGCGGGCACTGCTCCGGATGCGCGGAAGTGGGAAAGGTGACCTCTCGTGGTGCCCGTCGCGGGGTCGGCCCGCCCGACAGGTGATCACGATGAGTGTCCGGCACGCGGAGAAAGATCGCGGAGGGTCATCTTTCGGGGCTCGTCCAGGTTCAGTAACACCGTTTCCTGCGCTTCTCAGTAATCACTCAGCTACCCCCTGACACCAACGAGTGATCACCTCGCTAGCTTTGCGTTCCCGATCAGTTGCGCACCGCGACGGGCCGGGCCGGATCAGGAACGAAAGAGGAGATCTCATGCAGATCAGCAGGACGACGCGACGGATCGCTACTGTCGGGGCCTTCGCGGTGCCGCTCGCCTTCGCCGCGACGGGTCTGGCGAACGCGGGGGAGTCCCACCACGGTGGTGGCCACTGCGGCGGACAGTTCGCGAGCCAGGACGGGGGCCTTCTCGGCCTCGACGCGGACGTCAGCCCGGCCCTCAACGTCGGAGGTCTGCTGAACAGCGGTCCGGTCAGCCAGAAGACCGTCCAGCTCGACGAGTCGAACTCCGGGATCGTGCAGTCCGGCGGCGGCCACTCGAGCGGCGGGTTCGACGCGTTCCAGGTGGACGACCTGGTGAACGGGACCATCGGGGTGAACCCGGCGGTGAACATCGGCGGGGTGCTGAACAGCGGGCCGGTCCACCAGTCCACCGTCCAGGTCGACCGGTCGAACTCCGGGATCGTCCAGGACGGCTCGGGGCACGGTGGGGGACACGGTGGGGGACACGGCTGGTGGCACGGCGGGGGCACCTCGTTCGCCGGTCAGAACGGCGGGCTGCTCGGGCTCGACCTCGACGTGAGCCCGGCCATCAACCTGGGCGGGATCCTCTCCGGTGGCGCGGTGTCGCAGTCCACCGTGCAGCAGGACTCGAGCAACTCCGGGATCCTCCAGGGCTGAGCCCGGCACGCGGAGGGGGCCCGGCACGCGGAGGGGCCCGGCACGGGAGCGCGGCTCTCAGGTGCCCAGCACCGTCACCGAGTCGTCCTCCTCGGCCAGGACGTAGATCCGCGAGCCGTCCGGGCTCACCGCCACCCCGGTGGGGAGCCTGCCGACCGGGATCGGCCGTCCCACGGCGCCGAGCGTCCCGGTGTCGATCACCGAGACCGTGCCGTCGCCGCTGTTCGCGACGTAGAGCCGGCTCCCGTCCGGGCTCACGGCGATGCCCGCGGGGCCCGCGCCGACAGGGATCGGGGGGCCCGCTACCGTCCGTCCGGCCAGGTCCACGACGACGACCCCGGCCGACGTGGACACGTACGCCCGCCGCCCGTCCGGCGAGACCGCGACGCCGACCGAACCCTGGCCGGTGGTGATCGGGGTGCCCGCGCCCCCGGCCTGCGGGTCCAGCACCGTCAGCGACGACTTCCCGTCGGCGACGAGGACCGTGTTCCCGTCGGGCGCGAGGGCGACCCCGCGTGGCCCGGACGACGTCACCGGCAACGGTGCGCCGGCCGTCCCGGCGGCGAGGTCCACCGTCACGAGCGACGGGGCGGTCGCGCCGCCCGCCGCGGGATAGAGCAGTACGAACGCCCGCCGCCCGTCCGGCGTGGCGAGCACCGAGGTCGGCACGCGGGGGAGCGGCGTCCCGGCCTCGACGGTGCCCGCCGGCATCACGACCCGGTCCAGCGCGCACGCGCCGTCCGCCCCGTCGCAGCGGGGGACCAGGAGCGACCGGCCGTCCGCGGCCGGCGTGAGCCCCCCTCCCGCGCGGCTCACGTCGATCGGCGCCCCCTCGATCGCGTTCGTGGCGGCGTCGAGGGTGACGATTTGGTCGGTGAAACGCTGCGGAACGGTGAGGACGTGGACGCGACGACCGTCCGCCGAGGTGACCACGGCGCGCGGCTCGCCACCGAGGCGGACCGTGGCGAGTACCCGGGGGAGCGCCGCCGCGTCATCGACGGGTACCGGGGCGAACGTGGGGACGACGACCCCCGGGGTGTCGCCGTCCCGCCAGGGAGCGACGGCGACGAGCGTCGCGACGGCCCCGGCGGCGAGCACCGCGGCCGTGGCACCGACGAGCCTGCCGCGCGCCCGGCGCCGCGTGCGCGAGGCCGCGGGCCGGGGCGTCGGGACGTCCCGGATCGGCACCCTGCTGATCACCGTGTCCGGCGCGCTGACCGGGGGGACCGGCGCGGCCGGGACACGCGCGGTGGGCGCACGGGCGGACGTCCCCGGTCGGGTGAGCGCCTGCGTCGCGGCGATGGCGAGCGCACCCGCGCTCGGGTAGCGATGCCCGGGCTCCTTCGCCATCCCGCGGGCGACGACCTCGTCGAACGCCCGCAGCGCCGGATCGGTGTCCCCCGGCCGCGGCGGCGGGTTCTGGACGTGCGCGATCATCACGGCCTCAGGGGTCGGGGCGCTGAAGGGCCGCGCGCCGGTGAGGCTCTCGTGCAGCAGGCACGCCAGCGAGTACACGTCCACCCGATGGTCCTCACGGCCGCCGGTCAACCGTTCCGGCGCGAGATAGCCGACCGTCCCGACGACGCCGTTCGTCCCGGTCAGGGTGGTGCCCCCGTCGACCGTCTTCACGATCCCGAAGTCCACCAGATAGACGAACTCCCCCTCGGTGACCAGCGCGTTCGACGGCTTGACGTCCCGGTGGACCAGCCCCGCGGCGTGCGCGGCGTCCAGCGCGGCGGCGAGGTGCCCGACCACCCGGACGGCGTGGGCGGGCGGGAGCGGCCCGCGTTCGCGCAGCCTCGCAGCGAGGTCCTTGCCCGGGACGAACCGCATGTCCAGGTAGAGCCGGCCGTCGATCTCGCCGAAGTCGTGGATCGGGATGACGTTCGGGGCGGCCAGCCGCGCCGCGAGCTCGCACTCGCGCCGGAACCGCGCCTCGAACCCGGGGTCGCCGGAATGCTCCGCGGTGAGCCGCTTGAGGGCGACGGTCCGCTTCCGGCGGGTGTCGAACGCGCTCCAGACCTCGCCCATGCCGCCCCGGCCGACCAGCGCGTCGAGCCGGTACGGGCCGAACATCTCCGGCGCCATCCACGAGCCCCTCTCCGCACCTGATCACCACACTATCGGTCGCCGGACGGTGCCCCGGCTCATCGCCCGCCGTGACCTGCGGTGCCGGGCTACCGTGGCCCGATGGCGTCCGAGAACCCGTTCCTCGAACCGAGCGAGCTCCCCTACCGGCTCCCGGACTTCGCGGCGATCACCGACGAGCACTACCTGCCGGCCTTCGAGGTGGGGATGGCCGAGCAGCGCGCGGAGGTCGAGGCGATCCTCGCCGCCGGCCCGCCCACCTTCGCCAACACGATCGAGGCCCTCGAGCTCTCCGGGCAGACACTCGGCCGTGTCTCCCGCGTCTTCTTCAGCCGGGCCGGCGCGCACACGACGCCGCGGATCGAGGAGATCCGGGCCGCCGTCGCGCCGATGCTGGCCGCGCACTCGGACGCGATCTCGCTGGACCCGGAGCTGTTCGGGCGGATCGCGTCGCTGCACGCGCAGCGTGGCGAGCTGGGGCTGGACCCGGAGTCGCTCCGGTTGCTCGAACGCCACCACACGGACGCCGTGCGTGCGGGCGCGGAGCTGGCCGAGGCGGACAAGGAGCGGTTGCGCGAGCTGAACGCCGAGCTCTCGTCGCTGTCGACGACCTTCAGCGCCCGCCTGCTGGCCGGGGCGAACGCCGCCGCGGTGCACGTGCACGACGTCGCGAAGCTGGACGGCCTGTCGCCCGGCGCGATCTCGGCCGCCGCCGCGGCGGCGACCTCGCGCGGGCACGGCAGCGGCTTCCTGCTCACGCTGGTGCTCCCGACCGGGCAGCCCGTCCTGGAGTCGCTGACGGACCGGGCGCTGCGCGAGGAGATCTTCCGGGCGTCGGTCGGCCGGGGCGCGGCGGGGGACGAGAACGACACCCGGGACGTCGTCCTGCGGCTGGCGGCGCTGCGCGCGGAGCGGGCGCGACTGCTGGGCTACCCGAGCCACGCCGCGTACGTCATCGAGGACAACACGGCGGGCTCCGTCGACGCCGTCGCGTCGATGCTGGGGAATCTCGCACCCGCCGCCGTCGCGAACGCGGACACCGAGGCGCTCGAGCTCGGGGAGCTCGCCGGCCACGAGCTGGAGCCGTGGGACTGGGCGTTCTACGCGGAGCGGGTTCGGCGCGAGCGCTTCGAGGTCGACGCCGCCGCGCTCCGCCCGTACCTGGAGCTGGAGCGGGTGCTGCAGCACGGCGTCTTCCACACGGCCGAGGAGCTCTACGGGATCCAGTTCCACGAACGCCACGACCTGCCCACCTACCACCCGGACGTCCGGTTCTGGGAGGTGTTCGACGTCGACGGCACCCCGCTCGGCCTCTACGGCGGGGACTACTTCGCCCGGGAGTCCAAGCGCGGCGGGGCCTGGATGAACGCGCTCGTCCCGCAGTCCGGGCTGCTCGGGACCAACCCGGTCGTGATGAACACGCTCAACATCTCGAAGCCGGGCGAGGGCGAGCCGGCCCTTCTGTCGATCGACGAGGTCCGCACGCTGTTCCACGAGTTCGGGCACGCCCTGCACGGGCTCTTCTCGGCCGTGCGCTACCCGACGTTCAGCGGGACCTCCGTGCCGCGGGACTTCGTGGAGTTCCCGTCGCAGGTCAACGAGATGTGGCTGGAGCGCCCGGAG
>JAOZVV010000051.1 GCA_025869365.1 Pseudonocardia sp. | reverse complement strand
CGTGTTAACCTGGGTGCAGCGAAAGGGGCCAGAGGACACATGGTTTTCAAGGTCGGAGAGACCGTCGTCTACCCGCACCACGGTGCCGCTCTCATCGAGGCGATCGAAACCAGGACGATCAAGGGCGAGGAGCGCAAGTACCTCGTCCTGAAGGTCGCCCAGGGAGATCTGACGGTTCGCGTACCCGCGGAGAACGCCGAGGTCGTGGGCGTTCGCGATGTCGTCGGCCAGGAGGGTCTGGACAAGGTGTTCGAGGTGCTCCGCGCACCCCACACCGAGGAGCCGACCAACTGGTCCCGCCGGTACAAGGCGAACCTCGAGAAGCTGGCGTCGGGTGACGTGAACAAGGTTGCCGAGGTCGTTCGCGACCTCTGGCGCCGTGAGAAGGACCGCGGCCTGTCCGCGGGCGAGAAGCGCATGCTGGCCAAGGCTCGGCAGATCCTCGTCAGCGAGCTCGCGCTCGCCGAGGGGACGGACGAGGACCGCGCCGAGGTGCTGCTCGACGAGGTACTGGCCACCACCAACGCCTGATCGGCCTCTGGTCGATCGGTGAGGATGGTCCGGTCGTGAACGTGGCGGCGATCGTGCCCGCCGCGGGTTCGGGTGTACGCCTGGGCGCTGGTGTGCCCAAGGCGTTCGTCGAGCTCGCGGGCGTGCCGATCGTCGTCCGCGCCGTGCAGGGACTCCTCGCGTCCGGCGTCGTCGACCAGGTGGTCGTCGCCGTGCCGGAGCCGCTGCTCGCCGAGGCCTGCGCGTTGTTCGCCGGCGACCCGGTGCTCGTGATCGTGGGCGGGCAGGACCGGACGACGTCCGTGCGTCGCGCGCTCGAGGTCCTGTGCGGTGCCCACGGACGTGAACGATCAGCCGGCCCGGAAGGTGACGGCCCGCGCGTCGTGCTCGTGCACGATGCCGCGCGGCCGCTGACACCCCCGGCGCTCGTCGCCTCGGTCGTGGCGTCCGTCGCCGCGGGCCACGGTGCCGTCGTCCCGGCACTCCCGTTGGCGGACACCGTCAAACGGGTCGACGCGGTGGGTGCCGTCGAGTCCACCGTCGACCGCTCCGCACTGCGCGCGGTGCAGACCCCCCAGGGCTTCCGCCGGGAGGTCCTGCAGCGCGCCTACGCAGCCGCCGGTGAATCCGCGACGGACGACGCGGGGCTCGTCGAGGCGCTCGGTGAGAGGGTCGTCACGGTCCCCGGGGATGCCCGCGCCTTCAAGGTCACCACGGCATGGGACCTGCGGATCGCGGAGCTGCTGCTCGGGGAGGAGAGCTCGTGAGAGTCGGGATCGGCAGCGACGTGCACCCGATCGAGGCCGGTCGGCCCTGCTGGGTCGCCGGGCTGGAGTGGGAGGGCGTCGACGGCTGCGCCGGGCACTCCGACGGGGACGTCGCGGCCCACGCACTCTGCGACGCCCTGCTCTCCGCGGCGGGCCTCGGGGACCTCGGGGCGGTGTTCGGCACCGGACGCCCGGAGTGGTCCGGTGCGAGCGGGGTGATCCTGCTCGGCGAGGTGCGCCGGCTCCTGTCCGCCGCCGGCTGGACCGTCGGGAACGCCGCGGTGCAGGTCATCGGCAACGCACCCAAGATCGGCAAGCGCCGGGACGAGGCGCAGCGGGTGCTCTCCGCGGCCGTGGGCGGCCCGGTCGCGGTCTCGGGCACCACGACGGACGGCCTGGGCCTCACGGGTCGGGGCGAGGGGATCGCGGCGATCGCCACGGCCCTGCTGCTGCCGGCGTCCTGAGCACCTGGCAGGAAGGCCACCCTCCGGCCTTCCTGCCGGATGGCCGGGACGGGACGCTCAGGACCCGCCCGCGAACATCGCGTCCGTCCTCGCCTGGACCTCCTCCGGCGTGAGGTCCTCCAGCTTCTGGGAGACCATCCACTGGTGTCCGAAGGGGTCGACGAGCCGCCCGCCCCGCTCCCCGTAGGGCTGGTCCGCGACCGGGAAGCGGACCGTCGCGCCCGCCGCCTCCAGCCGGGAGGCCACCGCGTCGGCGTCGGTCACCTCGAGGGCGAGGATCGTGCCGGGCACAGCCTCACCCGAGGCCGGGTCGCCGGGCGCCGGATCGTAGGAGTCCGCGTCCTTGACCGCCCAGCGGACCGGTCCGACCCGGAGCATCGCGTGCACGACCGTCCCGTCCGGTCCGGCGTAGCGCTCGACGAGCTCCGCGCCCAGCGCCTCGACGTAGAACGCGATCGCCGCGTCGGCGCCCCGGACGGCGAGGCGCGGGTACAGGGACTCGATCAGGATCTTCTCGTTCATACCGCACAGCGTGCCGGGACCGCCGCCCGGCGTCTTGGACAAAACGACGGGCTCGATCCGACCCGCCCGCCCGGCCACTCGGACCAGCGGTTCCGTAGTCTGGGTCACGTGAGCGTCAGACTCTTCGATACCGCGACCAGGAAGCAGCGGGACTTCGTCCCGCTGCGTGCCGGAGCCGTGTCGATGTACGTCTGTGGGGCCACGGTGCAGGGTCTGCCGCACATAGGCCACGTTCGCAGTGGGCTGAACTACGACGTCCTGCGTCGCTGGTTCGCGTACTCGGGCTACGACGTCACCCTGGTCCGCAACGTCACGGACATCGACGACAAGATCCTCCGCAAGGCGGCCGACGCCGGCCGACCGTGGTGGGAGTGGGCCGCCACGCACGAGCGCGCGTTCGCCGAGGCCTACACCGCACTCGGCTGCCTGCCGCCGTCGATCGAGCCGCGGGCCACCGGGCACATCACGCAGATGGTCGAGCTCATGGAGCGCCTGATCGCGGACGGGCACGCCTACGCCGCCGGCGGGGACGTCTACTTCGCGGTCCGTACCTTCCCGGGCTACGGGGCGCTCTCCGGCCAGAAGGTCGACGACGTCGCCCAGGGCGAGGGCGAGGCCCGCACCAAGCGGGACCCGCTGGACTTCACGCTGTGGAAGGCCGCGAAACCGGGTGAGCCGGCGTGGCCGACGCCGTGGGGCAAAGGCCGTCCGGGCTGGCACCTGGAGTGCTCGGCCATGGCGACGACGTACCTCGGCCCGGAGTTCGACATCCACGGCGGCGGCCTGGACCTGGTGTTCCCGCACCACGAGAACGAGCGGGCCCAGTCGAACGCCGCCGGGGACCCGTTCGCCCGCTACTGGCTGCACAACGGCTGGGTCACCATGGGCGGCGAGAAGATGTCCAAGTCCCTGGGCAACACGCTGTCGATCCCGGCCGTGCTCGGGCGGGTGCGTGGCGTCGAGCTGCGCTACTACCTGGTCGGCCCGCACTACCGCTCCGCGATCGAGTACTCGGACGCGGCGCTCAGCGAGTCGGTCGCCGCGTACCGGCGGATCGAGACGTTCGTCCACCGCGTGCGTGAGCGCGTCGGCCTGCCCGGGATCGGCGAGGTGCACTCCGCCTTCGCCGCGGCGATGGACGACGACCTCGGCACCCCCGGTGCGCTCGCGGAGATCCACGGCACGGTGCGCGAGGGCAACGGCGCGCTGGACGCCGGGGACCGGGCCGGTGCGACCGCGGCGGCCGAGGCCGTCCGCGCGATGACCGCGGTCCTCGGGATCGACCCGCTCGACGCCCGTTGGGCCCTCGCGGACCGTGTCGACGACGCGGCCGTGGGCGCTCTCACGGCCCTGGTCGAGGAGTTGCTCGAACGCCGGCAGGCCGCTCGCAAGGCGAAGGACTTCGCCGAGGCGGACGCCGTCCGGGACCGGCTGCTCGCGGCGGGAATCGCCGTCGAGGACAGCGCGGACGGCCCGACCTGGTCGCTCAAGAACGCCTGACGATCTCTCATCACCCTCCCCACCCCTCTACGGATTACGGACTCGATACACATGGCCGGCAACTCTCGACGCCGCGGCGCGATGCGCAAGGAAGGCACCAAGAAGGGGCCAGTCGTCGGATCCGGCGGCCAGCGCCGACGCGGGCTGAAGGGCAAGGGCCCCACCCCGGCCGCCGAGGAGCGCAAGGGGCATCCCGCCGCGCGCCGGGCGGCGGGCAAGCAGGCCCGCGAGGAGCGGGCCCGACACGCCAACACCCGGCGTCGCCCGGGTGACGGGGACACCCCGGAGACGGTGCTCGGCCGCAACCCGGTGCTCGAGTGCCTGCGTGCGGGGGTGCCCTCGACGGCGCTCTACGTCGCGATCGGCAGCGCGAACGACGAGCGCATCGCCGAGGCGATCCACCTGGCCGCGGACATCGGCATCTCGATCATCGAGCTGCCGCGGACGGACCTGGACAAGATGTCCGGGGGCGCGCTGCACCAGGGCGTGGGCCTGCAGGTGCCGCCCTACTCCTACGCCCACCCGGACGAGCTGCTCGAGGCCGCGTCGGAGCGGGGTACGCAGCCGCTGATCGTCGCGCTGGACGGGGTGACGGACCCGCGCAACCTCGGCGCCGTCATCCGTTCCGTGGGAGCGTTCGGGGGGCACGGTGTGGTCGTGCCGCAGCGTCGCGCCGCGGGAATGACGGCCGTCGCCTGGCGTACCTCCGCCGGCACCGCGGCCCGGGTGCCGGTCGCCCGCTGCACGAACCTCACCCGGACGCTGGGCGAGTACGCGAGCGCCGGGCTGATGATCGCGGGTCTCGACGCGGACGGGGACGTCTCGCTGGACGACTTCGACCTCGCCGAGACCGGCCTCGTCATCGTCACGGGTTCGGAGGGCAAGGGCCTGTCCCGGCTCGTCCGGGAGACCTGCGACGTCACGGTGTCGATCCCGATGTCCGGCCCGGTGGAGTCCCTCAACGCCGCCGTCGCGACGGGGGTCGTGCTCTCCGAGGTCGCGCGCCGCCGGCGGCTCGCGCGCTGACGCGCCCGGGAGCGGAGATCGTCGCGACGATCTCCGCTCACGGACGGCGGAGTCGCGACCGGCCGATCACGCGGCAGGCGAGGTAGGCGAGGAACGCGATCGTCGCGACGTATCCGGAGATCGACAGGCCCGGGGCCAGGGACAGGACCGTCCCGCCGAGCAGCGAGACCTCCGCGATCGCGACGGCCAGCAGGGTCGCCTTCAGCGGGCTCGACGTGACGCGCGCGGCGGCCGCGCCCGGGATGATCGTCACCGACAGCACGAGGATCGCGCCGACGATCGGGACCGCGAGCGCCGTCATCAGGGAGACGAGGACGGCGAACAGCGGGGACAGCAGCCGCACGGGCACCCCCCGGGCGGTCGCCACGTCCGGGTCCGTGCTGGCGAACAACAGCGGCCGGTAGATCACCGCGAGCGTCCCCAGGACGATCACCGCGACCCCACCGAGCACCCAGAGGTTCGAGGCGTCGACGGACACGATCGAGCCCGTGAGCAGGCCGAACTTGTTCGAGGCGCGGCCCTCGTAGAGTCCGAGCAGCAGCACGCCGAGCCCCAGCCCGAAGGCCAGCACGACGCCGATCACGGAGTCCCGCTCCCGCTGCCGCAGGCCGAGCGCACCGAACACCAACCCGGCGATCACCGCGCCCACCACGGCCCCGACGCTCACGCTGATGCCGAGCAGCAACGCGGCCGCGGCGCCGGTGAACGCGAGCTCGGACGTGCCGTGCACGGCGAAGCCCATCCCGCGCCCGACGACCAGGGGCGCGAGCACGCCGGCGACCAGGCCCAGGATCGCGGACGCGATCAACGCGTTCTGCACGAACGGCAGCGCGAAGAGCTCCCCGGTGCCGTCGAAACTGAACAGCCGGCCGAGTACGTCGTTCACGTCGCCGCCTCCGCGGAAGAGAGCGCGTCGGCGGTCATACCCGCGCCTCGTCGTGATGGTCATGGGAATGCTCCGCCCCGACCACCACCAGCCGTCCCCGTGTCCGCAGGACCTCGATGTCCGTCCGGTACAGCTCGGAGAGCGTCTCGGACGTCATGACCTCGTCCGGCGTGCCGATCCGGAACCGGCCGTCGACGAGGTAGAGCACCCGGTCCACGAGCGGCAGCACCGGGTTGATCTCGTGGGTCACGAAGACGACCGCGGTGTCGGCCGCCCGCCGCCGGGCGTCGACGAGATCCGTGACGGTGCGCTGGTGGGCCAGGTCCAGGGAGAGCAGCGGCTCGTCGCAGAGCAGCACCGCGGGATCCCCGACGAGCGCCTGCGCGACGCGGAGCCGCTGCTGCTCGCCGCCGGAGAGCCGCCCGACCGGTGCCGACGCGTACGACGTCGCGCCCACGGACTCCAGCGCCGCGGCGACCCGGGCCCGTCGTTCCCGCCGACCGGCCAGGCCCAGCCCGGCCGCGAGGCCGAAGCGGTGCCCGTCGAGGCCGAGCCCGACCAGGTCCGACGCGCGCAACGGCAGGTCCTCGGGCATGCCGCGCTGCTGCGGGATGTAGCCGATCCGGCCGCTGCCGCGCCGGGCCGGGCTGCCGTCGACGAACACCGTCCCGGAGTCCAGCGGCTGCAGCCCGAGCAGCACCCGCAGCAGCGTCGTCTTCCCGGATCCGTTGGGGCCGAGCACGGCGACGAACTCCCCCGGGTGGACGTCGAGGTCCAGGCCGTCCCAGAGGACGCGTTCGCCGAAGCGGATCCGCGCGTCCCGCAGGCTGACCGGCGCGGAGGTGCTCACGGGAGCCATTGTCGTCTTCGCGCCCGCGGCCCTCGCGGCCGGGACCCGGCGGAGCGGGGCCTCCCGGGCCGGGGAGGTCATGCGGCCAGTGCCGTGGCGAGCCCGTCGATCTGCGCGGACTGCCACGTCACGTAGTCGTCGACCCCGGTGGGCAGGGTCTCGGTGACGGCCACGACGGGCACCCCGGCGGCCTTCGCGGCGTCCTCGACCCGGGTCGTCGTCGAGCTCTCGGTCTGGCCGTTGGACACCAGTGCCCGGATGTCCCCGCCTGCGAAGAGCTTCATGGTCTCGTCGAGCACCGCGGCCGGCGGGTCGTTGCCCTCCTCCACGGCCTCGGAGAACGCCTCCGGTGTGGCGTTGACCAGGCCCGCCGCCTCGATCTCGTACACCGGTACCGGCTCGGTGATCGCGACCCGCTGCCCGGCGTGCTGCGCCTTGATCGCCTCGAGCTTGGCGATGAGCCCGTCGACCCGGCCGTCGAAGGCCGTGGCGTTGGCGGTGTAGGCGGCGGCGTTGGCGGGGTCGATCGTGCCGAGGTCCGCCGCGATCCTCTGGGCGACCTTCTGCACGGTCGGCAGGCTGTACCAGACGTGCTCGTTGAACTCGCCCGGGCGGGCGGCCTGCTCCAGGCCGGAGATCTGCACGGCGTCGATGAGGGTGGGCGAGGTGCCGGCGGCCCCGACCAGCTTCGTGGCGAAGTCGTCGTACCCGCCACCGTTCATGACGACGAGCTTCGCCTTGGCGACGGCGGCGGCGTCGGTGGGCCGGGACTCGTACTCGTGCGGGTCCGCGTCGGGGCTGTCGATGATCGAGGTGACGGAGACGTGCTCGCCGCCGACGGCGCGCACGATGGCGCCGTAGACGTTCGTCGAGGCGACGACCGGAACGGTGCCGGCCGCCGCCGCACCGTTCGCGGGGGTCTCCGCGGACCCGCAGGCCGCGGTGGCGAGGGCGAGGGCGGCGACGCCGACGAGGACCGTCAGGGGGCGGCGCAGGGGCATTGCGGACTCCGTATCAGTAGATGCGCATATTTGTATTGAAAACCGTTGTCAATTCACTCTACCGTGTGCGCGGCCGGGCGTCGCGCCCCTGATGGGACGGACTACCCGCCCGGGACCGGCGGCGGCTACGGTTCGCACATGACCGGGGCCCCACACGTGCGTCGGCCGGCGACCCTGGCGTCGCTGGCCGCGGAGCTCGGCGTCTCACGCACGACCGTCTCCAACGCCTACAACCGCCCGGACCAGCTCTCCGCGCCGTTGCGCGCCAGAGTTCTCGAGGCCGCCCGGCGGCTCGGTTACCCCGGGCCGGACCCGGTGGCCCGCTCACTGCGCACCCGGCGCGCGGGCGCGGTCGGGCTGTTGCTCACCGAGGCGTTGTCCTACGCGTTCCGGGATCCGGTGGCCACCGGCTTCCTCGAAGGCCTCGCGCTCGCGTGCGAGCAGGCGGGGCAGGGTCTGCTGCTCGTCCCGGTGAGCCCGGAGCACGCGGACGTCGCGGCGGTGCACCAGGCCGGCGTCGACGGGTTCATCGTCTACTCGGTCAGCGAGGACGACCCCCACTTCCGGGCCGTGCTCGAACGGCCGGTCCCGACGGTGGTGTGCGACCAGCCCGCAGGGGTCGAGGGCGTGGACCGGGTCAGCATCGACGACCGCGCGGGCATGCTCGCCCTGGCCGGTCACCTGACGTCGATCGGGCACCGGCGGGTCGGGGTGCTCTGCATGCGGCTCGGCGCGCACCGGCACGACGGGCGCGCGGACGTCGAACGGCAGGACGCGACGACGTACCCGGTGCAGCGGGCCCGGCTCGGCGGGCTGCGGGACGCGCTGGCCGAGGTCGGCGTCGACTGGGCGGACGTGCCGGTCTACGAGCGGTACGAGCACAGCGTGGAGGCCGGCGAGTCCGGCGCCGCGGAACTGCTCGCCGCGCACCCGGACATCACGGCCGTCGTGTGCACGTCGGACATCCTCGCGATGGGGGTGCTGCGGCACGCCGCGGCGGCGGGGCTCGCGGTCCCCGGCGATCTGACGGTCACCGGTTTCGACGGCGTCCCGGACGCGGACCGGGTCGGCCTCACGACGGTCCGGCAGCCCTTCCGCAAGAAGGGACAGATGGCGGGCGAGCTGCTCCTGGAGCGCGGGGATCGCACCCGTCCCCGGCACCTCGTCCTGCCGACCGAGCTGGTGGTCGGCGTGACGAGCGGTGCGCCCCGGACCGCGGAACGGTTCTTCTCCGGCTGGTGAGCCCGCGCGCGGACACCGTCGCCGGGGCGACGATTCCCGCACGACGGGGTCAGCGTGGACCCGGTCGCCGTTGGTGCCGCGGACGTTCCTGCAGGTCCTCTACGTGCGCTGCTGCGTCGCCGTCGCGCTCGGCGCATGACGGACGGAGGCGAGCTCGGTGAGCAGGGCCGCGACGTCCTCCGGGCCGTCGACCCGGAAGCCCGCGGCCGTGTCCCCCGTGCCCACCTTGATGCCGACGTCCCCGGGCCGCAGCCGGGTGAACACGGTCTCGTCCGTGACGTCGTCCCCCGCGAAGAGGACGGCGTCCGGGCGCAGACGCTCGCGCAGCGCGTCCACCGCGGCACCCTTGCTGACCTTCAGGACGGCCAGGTCGATCACGGCCTTGCCCTCGGTCGAGTCCACGCCGTCCCAGGTCCCGACGCCCGCGCGCACGCCGTCGAGCACCCGCGTCCCGACGTCCGGCGCGGCGTTGCGGACGTGCACCGCGAGCCCCGCCGGCTTGTACTCCAGCGCGGCGCCCGGCTCGTCCGCGACGAGCTTCTCCAGCTCGACGGTCATCGCCTCCTTGAGCGCGGCCTGGTCCGCGTCCAGGAGCGCGTCGTCCCCGTCGGTGAGGCCCTCGCCGAACTCGCCGCCGTGGCTGCCGATCATGCGGACCGGCGGGACGAACCCGGAGACGGCCGCGAGGTCCGCGAGCCCCCGCCCGGAGACGAGGACGACGTACGTCCCCGCCAGCTCCGCCAGCGTGCGGACGGCGTCCGCTCCGGCGGGCAGCGGCCGCGCCTCGGAGGGAACCTGGACGATCGGGGCGAGCACCCCGTCGAAGTCCAGCGTGACCAGCAGGGTCCGCAGGCCGGCGAGCCGCGCCAACTCCGCCGACAGCTCCGTCACGGGCGCGGCTCCGGGTCCAGCCCGAGCGCCTCGAGGAAGGAGCGCGCCCACCGGTCGACGTCGTGGCTCATCACCTGTTTGCGCAGCGTGCGCATCCGCTTGCGGCCCTCCTGCGGGCTCATCGTGAGCGCTGCGTAGAGCGTCTCCTTCACCCCGTCCGTGTCGTGCGGGTTCACCAGCAACGCGCTGGTCAGCTCGGCCGCCGCGCCGGCGAACTCGGACAGGACGAGTGCGCCGCCGAGATCGTGGCGGCAGGCGACGTACTCCTTGGCCACCAGGTTCATGCCGTCCCGCAGCGGCGTCACGAGCATGACGTCCGCGGCCAGGAAGAACGCCGCGAGCTCTTCCCGGGGCAGCGACTGGTGCAGGTAGTGCACGGGCGGGTGGCCGACGGTCGCGTACTCGCCGTTGATCCGGCCGACGGACTGCTCGATGTCGTTGCGCATCTTCTGGTAGTGCTCGACACGTTCGCGGCTGGGCGTGGCGAGCTGCACCAGGACCGTGTCCTCGACGCCCGGCCGACCCTCGCCCAGGAGCTCCTCGAAGGCGCGCAGGCGGACGTTGATGCCCTTGGTGTAGTCCAGCCGGTCCACCCCGAGGATGACCTTCTTCGGGTTCCCGAGGTCTTCGCGGACCTGTGCGGCCCGCTTGATCACCGCATCCGTGCGGGAGAGCTCGTCCAGGTTCGCGGAGTCGATCGAGATCGGGAAGGCGCCCATCTTCACCGTGCGCTTCCCGACCGTGACCTCGTTGCGGCTGCGCACCGGCGCCGCCCCCGCGAGATGGGTGGCGAGCCAGCGGAAGTTCCGGACGCCGCCCGCGGTGTGGAAGCCGATCAGGTCCGCCCCGAGCAGCCCCTCGACGATCCTCGTGCGCCACGGGAGCTGCATGAACAGCTCGGTGGGCGGGAACGGGATGTGCAGGAAGAACCCGATCCGCAGGTCCGGGCGCAGCTCGCGGAGCATCGCCGGCATCAGCTGCAGCTGGTAGTCCTGGATCCAGACCGTGGCGTTCTCGGCGGCGATCGCGGCCGTCGCCGCGGCGAAGCGCTCGTTGACCCCCCGGTACGCCCGCCACCAGTGCCGATGGAAGGCCGGCGGGGCGACGACGTCGTGGTAGAGCGGCCAGAGAGTCCCGTTGGAGAAGCCCTCGTAGTAGTCCTCGACCTCCTGCGCCGAGAGCCGGACGGGGTGCAGCTGCAGGCCGTCCTCGACGAGCGGCTCGACGTCGACGTCCGGGACGCCCGGCCAGCCGACCCAGGCGCCGTCGCGGGCCCGCAGCATCGGCTCGAGCGCCGTCACCAGCCCGCCGGGGCTGCGCTTCCACCGCTGGCCGCCGTCCGGCAGCTTCTCCAGGTCGACGGGAAGTCTGTTGGCGACGACGACGAAGTCCGCGAGCGGCCGTTCGTCCTTCTTCTCCGATTCGCCGGTCCTGCGTGCCACGTGCCCTCCTCGTCCGCCGACGACCCGGGCCGTCGGCGGGTTACGTGGACATGAGCCTACTGGCGCTCGAGGCCCGCTGTGGGTTCTGCAGGGTCCGGCCCGTCGAGTGTGTCCCCGGACTCCGTGGCCGGGCTCGGCCGTCGGGGCCGGGTCAGGAAGTCCCCGAACGTGACGCCGGCGGCGAGCGCGAGGCCCGTCGCGGCCGCGACCGAGATGGTCACGAGGCCTTCGGAGAGACCTTCCACGGCCAGCTGGTAGAAGCCCCGGTAGGCGGTGAGACCCGGGAGCAGCGGGGTGATGCCGGCGAGCGTGACCACGAGCGCGGGCACGGTGTCCGTCCGGCGGAGCAGGCCCGCCGCGGCGCCGACGACGATCGCCGCGGCACCCGTCGCCGCGATCGGGCCGAGGGCGCCGTACTGGGTGAGTGCGCGGTAGACGCCCCAGCCCGCGGCGCCCGCGGCCCCGCCGATCACGAGCGAACGCCAGGGTGCGTACCCGGCCAGCGCGTACCCGCCGGCGGCGATCGCCGCGACGACCACCGAGATCCAGTAGCGCCCGATGCTCGCCGTGACGTCCCCGGACACCTCGAGCGCGACATCCACCGCGAAGCCCAGCCGCAGGCCCAGGACGACGCCGGTGAGCAGGCCCGCCGAGAGCAACGCGATCTCCGCGACCCGGCCCGCCGCCGTCACGTAGTAGCCGGAGATCGCGTCCTGCACGGTCCCGACGACGGACAGCCCGGACAGCAGCACCGTGATGCTCGCGGCGACGACCAGCGACGGCTTCGTGCCCGGCGGGAACAGACCCACGTAGAGCAGCCCGACGGTGGCCGTGGTGGCGACGAAGCCCCCGACCACCTGCTGGAAGAACGCCGGCAGCCCGGCCTTGTTGAGGACCCGGCCGATCCGGTCGATCAGTCCGGTGAGGACGAACGCGGTGACGGCGGTGATCGGGCTGCCGCCGAGGATCACGGCGATCGACGCCGCCAGGGTCGCCCAGCCGGCCGTCGCGGCCCAGCGTGGGTACGGATGCTTCGCCTCGACGGCCTCGGACAGCGCGACCGCCGCGTTGCGGACATCCGTGTGCCCGGCCTCCAGGTCCGCCACCACCCGGTCGACGGCGGCGAGCCGGGTGAGGTCCAGCGCCCGGTAGCTGACGAGGCGCATCGACGTGACGGGGGAGGCCGCCATGCCGCGGTGGCAGCACATGGTGATCGAGGTGAACGTGATGTCCACGTCCACCGCCGAGAGCCCGCAGATCGAGGCCAGGCGCAGCATCAGGGCGGTGACGGCGTCGACGCTCTCGCCGCTCGACAGCTGCACCTCACCCACGCGCATGCAGAAGTCCAGGACCTGCTGCACCCGTGCGTCGTCGGGCACCTTCGGCCCGACCATCAACATCGGGAGCGTCGGTGGCCCCGCGGCAAGCAGCCGCCGTGCGTCGCGTCGCAGAGCGCCCTTCAGGCGGTTCGCCAGGCGTTCGGCGGTGTTCAGCTCGTCCACCACGGCGTCAGGCTCCCATCCGGGGGCGCGGCACCGCGGAGGCGGGGGCCGGGATTACGATGCGTGCTGGCCGGGTTCGCGGACGCGGTCGTCGCCGGTGTAGCTCAGTGGTAGAGCAACCGCCTTGTAAGCGGTAGGTCGTCAGTTCGATCCTGACCTCCGGCTCCAGGTCCGACCAGCAGGTCGCAGTTGTCCTAGTGGCAACCGAGCGGACGCCCGTGCCAACAGTCGGCCTTCGAGCCCGGTCATCGAGAGCGGCGCCTCTCGCCGGCGGTGTCGCTGTCGCAGCAGATGCGCGTAGCAGCCGTCCGGCCTGACCCGGGTGATCGAGCCGATGTCATCGACAGATTTCGAGTCTTGATTCGAGTTGGGGGCCGCCTGCCGATCCGCGGGGCGGGACGGCGTGTGAGATGTCGTGTCCAGAGCACTGTCCATCAGGGCGCCGGTGCCCCGCAGTCGACCGAGACGAGAGGACTCTGCATGGCCGCGGTGAGCTGTGGGATCGACTGGGCGCAGGACCGCCACGACGTCGCCGTCGTCGACGAGCACGGCGTCGTGATCTGCGCCGAGCGCATCGCAACGACGCACGGTTCGCCGACGGTCGGCCGCTCGAGGCGTTCGCCGGCGCCGCCCCGGTGACCCGGGGTCATGCCGCTCGACGTTCGTGCACGCGCGCCGCGCGAAGAACAACCGGATGGCCGCGGTCGGCTACGTGTGGGTGCTGGCTGCGCTCGGCCAGGACCCTGGTGGAGCATTCGGGGCGTGCCGCGCTCGTGGTCGTCGGATCGCGCGGCCGCGGCGGTATCCGTCAGTGCTGCCGAATTCGCCGGCACGCATGCCGATCGGTATTGGCGATGGACCGCCGCCACACTCGATACCGACGGCCTTCCCGACGGGTGGGGGCGTGGGCTGCTGGTCTGCCGCCAGACCACCCCGCCGGAGGTCAGGACCGCCCGTGAGCCGGCGTTCGACCGTGCGCCGGGCCTGCGACGACCCCGCAGACCGAACTGCTTCGAGTTCGCGGGAAACCGAGGCAGGACCTACCGCCGGATCCAAGTGCGCCACGGTGGAATACCGGTGCGGAATGGTGCTGGGAAAGCACAAACGGACGCCGCCCCGATGTGCCTGGGGCGACGTCCGAACCGCACAAGTGATCGGGTTACCAGGCGTGCACAGTGCGCCGTGTTGGTCGGTCTCGGCGTCAGCACACGAGAATCGTGTCCTGACGCAGGCCCGCGGCGCTGAGCCTTATCGCGGCATGCTCCGCGTGGGTGCCCGGTGCTGCTCATGCTGGGAACACCGGCCGGGAGGACGGACCTTCTCTGCTGATCCGGCCTTGGCCTGTCGACGTTCTCTGCCGCTAGGTCTACTCCGCGGTCCCGCTCGCCGCAAGGGGACCTGGGCCCGAGCCTCTGCCGTGAAGGTCGGTCGCGGTCGGCCACCGCGCACGCTACTTCGCCGGCCGGCGCCGCCGATTCCTACCCGGGGTGGCCGGGGTTGTCGATCGCACCAACCGGTGGGGTCGGTTAGAGCTGGCCGAAGGACCATCCCGAGACCGCGGAGAGCCGACCCCGCCAATGCATCCCACTACCAGGCAGCGCCGCACCGCTGGGGGCGAGGATTCGAGCTTCGCGCAGGTGGATGAAATGCGTCGGGTCGAGGTGCGTGAGGCGTTGCTGGTAGCGCTCGGGCAGGGAACCGAGCGCATCCTTCGCGGCGGCGAGCGCGTCGTGCTCCTGGGTCAGGGACTCGCTGTCCTTCTTGAACAGGGTCGCCCAGCCACCGTGCTCGTCGTCGATGGAACCGCCGGTGTGCACGGTGAAGGCGGCCCGCGAGGCATGCTCGACCTCCTCGAACCACTGCCAGTGCGGGATGATCCGGCCACTGACCAGGAGCCCGCTCAGCGTCAGGATCACTCCAGGGCCCTCGCTCGGCGGAGGGGACATCGTGTCGATGAGCTCGACCATGCTTGCAAGCGTGTCGTCGATCTCGGGAACGTCAGCGGTGATCATGGCTCCCCCTCCTGCATCGGCTGGGTTGGCGTACCCGGGCAGTATCGGCCAGTACACCCGATCCCCGGCGGGCCAGTGTCTGCCGCCTTCGGGGTCTGGGATCTTGCCGGGTCTACGCCCCGGTCTCGTCATCGTCCACGACGCGCCAGTCGCGTCAAGGCCGGCTCGGCCGTCGCGTCGCGATCGCGCCGCGATGCCCTCCGGGCGCCCTCGACCCGGCAGCTCAGTTCGCCGGCCCCCTCGGCCCCCTCGGCCCCCTCGGCAGGTCGAGGATGGAGAACTGCAGGCCGGCGAGCTCGCACCCCCGGCGGAGATCCTCGCCACTGAGCATGGAACCTCGCGTGCGACTGGTCAGCGGCTCTCGTCGCTGTGGGTTTTCGCCGGTGCCGGCGTCCGGGCGCACCGACCGGTACGGATCATCTGGTTGATCTCGCGGATACCCATTGCGAGGGCGAAGGTGCCGAACACGACGCCGAGGACGACGCTGTCGAGGGCGAGAGCGAGCAGTGCTCCGGCGATCGCGCCGGGGATGGCGCCGAGGCTGAGCCAGCCGCTGAGGCTTGGAGCGGCGGTGCCCTTGCGGAGGTGCACGATCGCGCCGGCGATGGAGTTGGGCACGAACATCAGCAGCGAGGTGCCGGCCGCGGTGTGGAGGTCGGCCCCGAACAGCAGGACCAGTGTCGGTACGGCGAGCAGGCCTCCGCCGAGTCCGAGTGCCGCGGCCCAGGCGCCGATGACGATCCCGGCACCGATGGTGACCGGCAGGACGAACCACGGATCGGCCAGTAGCGACGGCGACACTGCTGCCTGACCAGCGAGTGGGTCGAGGCCGGCGGCGTCGAGGTAGAGCTTGGCGGCGGTTGTCAGGACCACGGCGATGAACAACAGACGCAGGATGTGGTCGGGGAGGCGGGACACGATCCCGGCGCCGAAGAAGCCACCGATGATCCCGCCGATGATCAACCCGGTGCCCGCACGCAGGTCCACGGCCCCGCCGGCGAGGGCGTAGACAGCGGCACCGACCGTGCACACGGCGATGTTCGCGGTGGTGGAGGTGCCGTGCAGGACCGGGCGGGGGAGCCGCGCGAAGCGGTCGAGCGCGGGGACGAAGAACACGCCACTACCGCCGCCGAGCAACCCGCCGACCGCCCCTCCGGTGACTCCGATTGCGAGGGCTCCCGGAGTCGCAAGATGCTTGTTGTCTGTGTTGGCCACGTCAGGCTCCAGATGATGTCGGACGTCTGATGACTTTGGATAGGGTGGACGGTGAGGGTGGTGAGATCGCGCCTACCGAGAAGCTCGCTCGGCGGGACGCGTCACGGACCGGGTGCGCTCTCGGTGTCGGTGCGAAGTCGCCTGATGGTGTCGTCGAGATTGGCCAACGTCGCCGCAACTGCGCCGGCCTCGTCGCGAGCTTCGATCGCGTCGACCAGTTCGTCGTGCACCCGGTCGACGTCGGGCAGTGGACCGTCATGGCTGATGCGGTCGACCAGGGCGGCCTCGATGAGCGGCCGGGCCACGACGAACAGTTCGGTGAGGATCGAGTTCCCGGACAGGCGCACGACCGCCTCGTGGAAATCGAGATCGGTGGCCACGAAACTCGCCGGGTCGTGGGCGCGAGCGGCCCGCTCTCGCAGCTGCTTCCTCAGGCCGGAGATCTCGTCGGCGTGGGCCCGTTGCGCGGCCAGTCGGGCAGCCTCGACCTCGAGTGACCGCCGCACCTCGTAGACCTCGAGCAGCCGGGCGTGGCGCATCAGCTGGGCCAGCGAAGCCGGTCGAGTGCCTGGGCCCGCCAGGACGTAGGTGCCGGAACCGTGGCGGGCCTCGATCAGTCCGTCCCGGCTCAGGAGGCGAATCGCCTCACGGATGGAAGAGCGACCGACGCCCAGCTGGCTGGCCAGCGCGGCCTCGTTCGGCACCTTCTCGCCCACGGCCCACTCTCCCGAGTCGATGCGTTCGCGCAGCAACGCCTCGATCTGCGGGACCACAGGGCCTCGCTGCAAGTCTCGCCACTGCGTCACGGGGCACCTCCAGCCAGTCGCACGTTACCACGACTCATAAGACGTCTGATCTCTCGTCGCGGGGCCTGGCGGCGATCGTTCGCCGACGCTCATGGCCGCACCGGGGGGTGTAGCCGAACGTCACCCGTGCGAGGTGACGGTCTCCGAGAGGCGATGGGCGAGAGTCGGCCGATGGAGCAGCCCGGGGACCGGGACGTGGCCGGATCCGAGCCGACGACGGAGCCGGATCCGCGCTCGGAGGCTGCGCCGGGCCGGGTCCGCGGGGTGGTACGACGGACCGTCCTGAGCCATCACCGGTGGCGAACCGAGCACGACCTCGCCCAGGGCATCTACGGCACGGTCATCGGCGCCGCCGGGATCGCCGTCGGCAGCGCGCACGCGGACCTCGGGGAGATCGTCGTCACCGTGGTGGTGACTGTCGCGGTCTACTGGGCGGCCGAGCGGTACGCGGAGGTTCTCGCCGCCGCCGTCCACGCGGCCGGTCGCCGTCGACAGGTGCTGGCGGCGCTGCGCCGCGGGCTCCCGGTCGTCGAGGCGGGGCTGACCCCGCTCGTGGTGCTGGTGCTCCTCGCACTGCTCACCGGTCGGCTGACCCTGGCGGTGTTCAGCGCGCTCGGCCTGAGCACCGTCATGCTCGGCGGTTTCGGGCACGCAGCGGCCCGGCGGGCCGGGGCGTCACGGTTCGGGGCGATGGGATGGGGTCTGTGCAGCGCGGCCCTCGGCATAGTCGTCATCGGTCTGAAGATGCTGCTGCACTGAGGGGGGCGGCCACCTCCTGACGCCGATGAGCCCGACGTCCCGGATGCCGTCGCAGTACCCACGCGACGGCGTGACGCGGGCCGTCAGCGGCCGGTGAAGTTCGGGTCGCGCTTCTCGATGAACGCGGCCACACCCTCCTGGAAGTCGGCGGTGCGGAACAGCGGCAGCAGCTGGAGGAACACGTGGTGCACGTTCTGCTCGAACGTCTCGGTCTCGGCGGCGCGCATCATCCGCTTGATCGCCCGCACCGCGAGCGGCGCGTTGGCCGCAATGTCGGCGGCGAGGTTGCGGGCGAACTTCTGCAGATCGTCGGCCGTCACGACGTGATTGACGAGGCCGAGTTCGAGCGCTTCCGGAGCGAGCAGCGTGCGGCCGGTGAACGTGATCTCGGCAGCCTTCGCGTAGCCGACGATGCGGGGCAGCAACCACGTGCCGCCGCTCTCGGGCAGGATGCCGCGCTTGGCGAACCCGGGCGCCAGCTTGGCCGTCTCGGCCGCGACCCGGATGTCGCACCCGAGCGCGATGTCGAACCCGTAGCCGGCCGCACCACCGTTCACCGCGCAGATCGTCGGCGTGTCGAGGTTGTGCAGCACGACCGGCGGAGCGTCGCGCAGGTCGAACTCGCCAGGGTTGGAGTCGAGCGCGCCCATCCCGCCGAGGCTGCCCTTCGGACCTGTCGACTGGGCGGCGAGATCGAGGCCCGCGCAGAAGGCTCGCCCGGCTCCGGTCAGCACGATGCAGCGCACCTCACGGTCGCGGTCGGCCTCGAGCAGCCGAGCCGAGAGCTCGCCGAGCATCGATGAGCTGATCGTGTTCATCCGCTGCGGGGCGTCGAGCGTGATGGTCGCGATGTGGTCGGACACCTCGTAGAGGACCTCGGAAACGGGTGCGTCGGTCATGGCCGAACGGTAGCCCGGCCACTCTCGAAGGATCCAGCTCGGCATCGCGCCGGAAGGCGGCCTACTCCGCTACCCGAGTCCGGGCCAGAGGTTCCCGCCCGTCACGCCGGATCGCCGACGGGTTCGGGGTCGGCGAACCGGCCGGTCCCGAAGTAGGCCTCCTCGACGAGGTCGCGATCGGCGAGGAGGGCGGAGGCGTCGCTGGCGAGCACCGCTCGCCCGTGGCTGACGACGATCCCCCGGTCGGCGACGGAGAGCGCGAGCTCGATGTGCTGCTCGACGAGCACCACGCCGATCCCGTCCGCCCTGGCGAGGTTGCCGATCATCGGCAGCAGGTCCTGCACGATCTTGGGGGCGAGCCCGAGGCTCATCTCGTCGACGATCAGCACCTTGGGCCGGGCCAGCAGCGCCTTGGCGATCGCGAGCATCTGCTGCTCGCCTCCGGAGAGGAGACCGGAGCGCCGCGATCCGAGGTCGAGGAGCGCGGGGAACTTCTCGAGCACCTCCTGCTCGTGTCGCGGGTCGCGCTTCGTGGCGGCGAGGCGCATGTGCTCCCGGATCGAGAGGGCCGGGAACAGCCCGCGGTCGTCGGGCACCAGCAGCAGTCCGCTACGGGCCAGCTGGTGGGGCCGGCGCCGGCCCAGGGGAGCGCCGAACACCTGTACCTCGCCGCCGAGCAGCGGGATGAGACCGACCATCGCCAGCAGTGACGTCGTCTTTCCCGCGCCGTTGGGGCCCAGCAGTGCGACGACCTCGCCGGGCCGTACGGCGAAGGAGAGGTCGCGGATCGCCGGCACGCCGTTGTACCCGGCGGTGAGGCCGTCGACGGAGAGGACGGGCGAGGGGTCAGACATGCCCGACCTCCGTCGGTGTGCCGAGATACGCCGCGACGACACGTGGATCGGACCGGGCCGCGCCCGGGTCGCCGGTGAAGATCTGTTTGCCGAACTCCAGCACCGTCACCCTGTCGCACACGTTGAGGACCAGCGACATGTCGTGGTCGATGAGGAGGATCCCGGGCCCGGCGTCGGCGATCGAACGGAGCCGCAGGGCCAGTGCCCTGCTCTCCATCGAGTCCAGGCCTGCCGCGGGTTCGTCGAGCAGCAGCACCGTGCACCCGCCCGCGGCCGCGCGGGCCACCCCGACCAGCTTCTGCTGGCCGAGCGAGAGGTCCCGCGCGAGCGTGTCCGCGACGTCGACCAGGCCCACCATCTCCAGGGCCGCGTCGACGACCTCGCGCCCGGTCCGTCGATGGCGACCGAAGACGTCGCGTGCCAGCGCCGTCCAGCCGGCCCGGCGGGTCGCGACCAGGAGGTTCTCGGTGGTCGAGAGGTTGCCGAACAGCTCACCGGACTGCCAGGTGCGCGACAGCCCTGCCGCCCGTCGCTCGTGCGGCGGCAGGGCATCGATCGCGCGCCCGTCGAGGGTGATCTCGCCGGTCATCGGGGTGAAGCCGGTGAGGGCGTCGACGAACGTGGTCTTCCCCGCCCCGTTGGGTCCGATGAGCCCGACGATCTCCCCGGGCCGCACGGTGATCGAGACCGCCGAGTTCGCGACGAGCCCGCCGTAGCGGACGGTCAGCTCGCGTGCGTACAGGCCATGGGTGTCAGACACGAGTGGGCTCCTCGCGGAGTGCGACGTCGACGGGCGGCGCGGCATCAGCTCGACGACGTGCCAGTTTCCTGCGGATGAACTCGATCTGGTGGTGCGTGGCGCCCGCGATGCCGACGGGGTTGAGGATCGCGGTGAGGATGAGGGCCAGCCCGAGGACGAGCTCGTAGTACTCGCCGAGGTCGAGGAACCCGCGCATCAGCACGTAGCTGATCCCGAGCGGCCCGATGAGGCCCGCGACGAGGGAACCGCCGATCGTGGTGATCCCGCCCAGGTAGGCGACGGCGAGAAGCTGCAGGCCTGCCATGACCGTGAACGACTCGGCCGAGAGCTGCCCCCGGCTGAAGCCGATGAGGCACCCGGCGATGCCGGCGATGAAGGCGGAGAGCGCGAACCCGATCACCTTGGTCCGCCGGACGTTGATCCCGCTGGACTCGGCGGCCCGCTCGTTGGCGCGCACGGCGAGGAACGCCCGGCCCATGTCGCCCGACGCGACCCGCACGAAGATCCACACCACGATCGCGACGATCACCAGCACCATCAGCGAGAAGCTGAGCCGCGACAGGTCGCGGCCCTCGCGGACGGCGAGGTCCAGCCCGAAGAGGCTCGCGTCGGCGATCGGGTTCCCCTCCGGCGGGCTGAGGCTGTAGTTGTTGAAGATGAAGCGCTCGATCCCGAGCCCGGCGGCCAGCGTGACGATGGCCAGCTGGGCGCCGCGGATCCGGAACGCCGGCAGTGCGACGAGCATGCCGAGCGCGGTGGCCAACAGCGCGCACAGGATCATCGAGACCGGGAACGGGACTCCCCAGTCGACCGAGGCCTTGGACAGGACGAACCCGGCGGCTCCGGCGAAGGCGCTCTGCGCCAGCGAGATCTGGCCGAGGTAGCCGGTGAGCACCACATAGGACAGTGCCAGGAGCGAGAGGATCAGCGACGTCGTCAGGCCGAACCGGATGGTCCCCTCGGTCAGCGCCAGCGCAACCCCCGCCGCCACGAGGAGCCCGATGGCGACGACCGGCCGCATCCGGGGGATCGGGACGTCGGGCAGGCGGATCTGCTGCGTCGACCCGCGGGTGGGCAGCCGGTTGCCCGTCACGAACAGGATCACCATGACCACGGCGAACGGGATGACCTGGTCGAGCCCGGACTGCGCCCACACCGGCCACCACGGCTGGGTCACGAGCAGGCCGATCAACGACTGGAAGGAGCCCAGGCCGATGGCGGCGACGACCAGGATCGGGATCGACTCGAGCCGGGCGACGAGCAGGACGGCGAGCGCCGGGATCACGAGCAGCCCGAAGTAGTCGGCGTTCAGCCCGGTCAACGAGCTCGCCAGGATGACGGCGACGGTGCCGACGAACGCCGCGCCGGCCTGCGCGATCGCCGCCAACCAACTGGGCGAGAAGCCCATCAGCACCGCCGCCCGCTCGTTCTCCGACGCCGCGCGGGTGGCGATACCGATCCGGGTGAACCGCAGGTAGCACCAGACCAACGCCGCGAGCACGACCACCACCAGGGCGATGAGCAGCTCCCGGGTGGGGATGGAGGCGCCGAGCACCGTCACGGTCCCGCCGGGGACGAACGACTCGACGTCCACCTTGTTCGGCCCGAACCTGAGCACGACCAGCGCCTGGATGGTGATCAGGAGTGCCACGGAGACGACGACCTGGGCCAGCACCGAGTTCTGCCGCACCGGCCGGAAGGCCAGGTAGTGGACGGCGAAGCCCAGCGCGATCGCGGTGGCCAGTGCGATCACGAGGGAGGTCGCCGTCGACGGCGGCTCGCCGAGGTCGACGGAGCCGATCGGGAACACGAGGGTGCCGGTGTTCCTCAGTTCCGCGAAGACGTACGCGCCCCAGGTCGCGATCGCACCCTGCGCAAAGTTGATCATGCCCGTCGCACGGTGCACGAGGAGCAGTCCGCTCCCCAGGCCGATGTAGACGGCCCCGAGCCCCAGTCCGAGGACCACGAACTGCAGGACGGTACCCACGTCGATTCCTTTCGTTCGTGAGGGCCCGAGGGCCGTCGATGTCGTCGTCGACCAGCCGAGAGGTCAGGCGCCGCTCTGCAACGCCTTCGGGTCGAGCTCGATGAACCCGTCCGGGTTGACCGGTGCGAGGGTGCCGTCGGGCTGGACGTTCAAGAAGATGGCCTTCTTGCTGCACGCCGACGGGCGACCCGGCCACTGCTGGCCGTCACAGGTGATGGTGGGCCCGGCGAAGCTCGGCATGTCCTTGACCGCCTTCAGCGCGGTGGTGACCGACTGCGTCGTGAAGTCGCCCTGCACGGTCTTCATGGCGTTGGCGAGGTTGACCATGCCGGCGAAGGAGTAGAGCGACCGTGCGGACTGCTCCTTCTCACGGCCGACCTCCTTCATCGAGGCGGCGAAGTCGTCGAGCTGCTGCTGGACCGCGGTCGGGGCGTGCGACCGGGACGCGGGGAGCCAGAGCCGGGGCTGGAGGATGGCTCCGGCCGCCTGCTCCTTCATCGCCGCGATGAACTGCGAGCACGATCCCGCGTACAGCGTCCCGGTGTAGTTCTGCTGCCGGAGGGCCTGGAAGAACCCGGTGCAGCCGTCCTCGGTGAGCGACAGGTTCCCGGCGACGTCGGGCTTCCCGGACAGCGCCGTCGCGGCGAGGACCTGGAAGTTGACGCTGTTGGCCGGCGTGTAGATCGCCGACACGGTCACGCCGAGGCTCTTGGCGGCGGGCTGCACGAGCTTGTCGATGAACGCGTGACTGCCCGCGTTGTCGGAGGCTGCCAGCGTCACGTTCCTCTTGTCGAGGCGCTGCACGACCGTGACCAGGCCCAGCGCGCTCGTCTCGAGCGGCCCGGAGAAGTAGAAGGCCTGGCCCCAGGGCAGGGCGTCCGGGATCGCGGTGGCGCTCAGCTCGCCGGCGATCGGTGTGCCGGCTCCGGTCAGTACGGGGACCGCGGCCGACGAGGACGGGTCGTTCGCGTCGAACACGACCGGGACGTTCGAGGACACGAACTGGTTGGCACAGTTGACGGCCGTCTCCGGGCTGCCGTCGCCCTGGCAGATCTGCAGCTCGACCGGACGGCCGTTGATGCCGCCCATCTTGGTGTTGATGTACCACTCGGCTGCCTGCGCGCCGTACTCGCTCTGCGGGTAGGCGGCCGTGGTGCCCTTCGAGGGTGCCTGCACCCCGATCACGATGGGGTCACCGGTGAGACCTGCGGCGGCACCGGACCCGCCGTCACCACCGGAACTGCATCCCGCGGCCGCCAGCGCCAACGCTGCCAAACACGTGGTGAAGATCGTTTGCATCTTCATGAATTGGATCCCTTCGAGGGGTGACAGAATCCGCGAGATCACGGGATCGGAACAGGAAGGGCCGCGGAACGGCCGTGTTCCTGTCGGTGTCGCGCGGGGTGTTCGACGGTCGGGAACTGCTCGCAAGGCCGTACGTAGGTCAGGAGCTCGTCGCGGTCACCGGTCTCGCCGGTCCGCTCCGTGGGTGGCGCCGAACTTGACGATCTCGCAGATTTCGAGCGAACCGGATTGCCGGATCGACGTGGTCGTGACTCGGTGATCCTGTCGCCGGCAGCCGTCTCAGGTTCGTTGACATGGCATCACACTCCTGGTCACCAAGGTGCTGAGCCCGGCCGCGCTACGCTGTGCGACATGAACCAGAACGGCGAGCAACGAGAGAATCCCTGTTGACACCCTCTCATGTCAACCACTCAAATTCGGTCGTCGACGCCGTGTCTCGGCGGGAACGCGGAGTGGGGGCCGGTATCGTGCGGTGCCGTCCGGGACGCATCTCGCGGCGCGGGCCGGCCGGGCGGGCGGCGGGACGGCCCCGGGTGCGCTCGTCGGTCCCACCTTCACGCCAGCGCTTCGAGGAGGCGGTTCATGACCAGCACCGATGATGGCGACGAGCGCGCCGACGCAGGCGTCGACGGCATGCCGACCGCCCCGCGGGGGGAGCTGAACCGGAACGACTCCACGCTCGGACCGCGCGCCCAGCGGACCCGGCGGCGCCTCATCGACTGTGCCACCGAACTGTTCCGCGAGCAGGGCTACGTGGCGACGACCGTCTCGGACATCGCCCGGAAGGCCGGCGTCAGCCTGGCCACGTTCTACGTGTACTTCGCGGAGCGCACGGACGTCGTGATCGCCTTGCTCGACGAGGTCGTGGGGGACGTGATGCGCCAGGGGGTCGGGCAGTGGGACCCCCGCAGCGGGCGGGCGGGCCTGTCGCGCGTGGTGACGTCGTACGTCGAGAGCTTCGCCAGGCATGCGGAGTTCTTCGCCATCCGCGAGTCCGCGATCCATGCCGACGAACGGATGCTCGAGCAGTACGTCCAGTACAACCGGCATTTCCACGAGACGTTCGCGCGCTACCTGGAGGAGGGCGTCGCCCTCGGCCTCGTCCGCAGCGATCTCGACCCGTCCGGCATGGCCCGGGCGATGACCTTGATGATGGAGCGCTACTGCTACGACGTGTACGTGCTCGGACCTCGGGCGGAGATGCCGAGCATGACCGACACGGCGCACCTGCTGGCGACGTTGTGGGCGGACGCGATCGATCTCGCCGAGAGCGACGTCAGGCCGCGGGCCGCCGTCGCTGAACAGCGTCTCAAGTAGAGCCGGCGGCCTCTTCCCCCGGTTCATCTCGGTTTGGGGTGAAGCACGGGGTCTTGACGGTGCCGAGCGGCCTGGCTAACTTGACGACCTGTCAGGTGAGGATGTTTCAAGTTCCTCCCACGTGAGACGTGACAACCGCCGCAGGGGGCCTTGTGAAGTTCGGCATCGTGTTCGAGGTTTCGGTCCCACGCCCCTTCCGACCGGGCGTGGAGAAGATGGTGGTCGACAACTGCATCGAACAGGCCGTGCTGGCCGACCAGCTCGGCTTCGACCAGGTGTGGGCGGTCGAGCACCACTTCCTCGAGGAGATCTCGCACTGCTCCGCGCCGGAGATGCTGCTCGCCGCGATCGCCATGCGCACCGAACAGATCCGGCTCGGCCTGGGGATCGCCGTGTGCGTCCCGCAGTTCTCCCACCCCGCGCGGATCGCCGAACGTGCCGCCATGCTCGACGTCCTCTCCGGCGGGCGCGCCGAGATCGGGACGGGCCGTTCGGCGACGTGGACCGAGCTCGGCGGTTTCGCCGCCGATCCGGACGAGACGAAGAAGACCTGGGACGAGTACGTCCGCGCGATCCCACGGATGTGGACGCAGCCGACCTACAGCCATCAGGGTCGCAGCTTCTCCATGCCGGAGCGGGCGATCGTGCCCAAGCCGCTGCAGGATCCGCATCCACCCCTGTGGGTCGCCGTGACGTCACCCGGCACCGAGGTCGATGCGGCCGACCGCGGGCTCGGCTGTCTCGGTCTCGTCGTCGGGGGGATGAAACGCCAGGAGAAGACGATCGCCACCTACCGTCGCCGGATCCAGCTGTGCGACCCGGTCGGCAGCTTCGTCAACGAGCAGGTCAACACGGTCAACTTCATGTACTGCCACGAGGACCCGGCCCACGCGATGAAGCGGGGCGCCGAGCTCTCCGACCACTTCAACTACCTCGCTCCCCAGCAGCTCTTCGTGAAGGAGATCTACCCGACCCAGTCGTACGCGACCGACGGGCTCTTCTCCGCGCTCCGGCAGGAGTCCACGAGCTCGGGCGACTCGATGAAGATTCCGGACGGGATCGCCATCGGTGACCCCGAGAGCCTGATCCGGTCGCTCAAGCAGTGGGAGTCCATCGGGGTCGACCGCGTCGTGTTCATCCTCAACAGCGTCGAGACGATCCCGCAGGCCGAGGTCCTCGACAGCCTGAGGCTCTTCGCCCGCGAGGTGATGCCGGCCTTCGGGCACCCCCCGGTCGCCGGGTCGGTGCCGACGTCGGCGGACGAGGTCGCCTGATGCCTGACTTCGGCACCCTCGCCGTCGACGCGGCCGGGGCCCCGGCCGTCGGCCCGGGCGGGACCCAACCCGGGGCGCTCACCCCCGCAACCCACCCGCCGGGGAACTGCGGGAGCAGCGGGGCGGGTCAGCTCGCCGTCCTCCCGCCGGCCCTGCACCCGACGAGCCCGCCGATCGCGATCTGGCAGCTGCTCCAGGTGGAGGAGAGCCCGTGGGGACCGTTCCGCCTGGCGAGCATCCGGGTCGGGGCCAGGGCCGCGACGAAGTCACGGAGCTTCCTCGTGAACGCCTTCGTCGACAACCCGCGCGCCGGCGCGGCCCTGCGGGAGTCGTGGGGTTTTCCGTGCATCGAGGCCGACGTGCGGCTGCGCGTCGGGCACGACCGCATCTCGGGGTGGGCGAGCGTCGCCGGCGCCGGGTGCTTCGACGTCGAGCTCGAGGACCCGACGCCCATCGCGAGCGGTTCCGTCTACTACGCGCCGAGCATGAACCTCGCCAGGACGCCGCGCGGGACGAAGCTCCTGCAGGTCGACCCCGAATACCTCGTCAAGACCGTCGCGCGTGGCGGCGCGCAGGTCAGGCACCGCCCCGGCGCCGTCGACGACCGGCTCGCCCCGACGTGGCCGATCTCGGCGACGTTCGCCACCGTCGACATCACCCTGCCCGCGATCAGGTTCGTCTGCGACCCGGACCTCCCCGCCGCGCAGGGCACCGAGAACGTCACGCAGACCGACTCCTGAGCCGTACCCCTGACCCGCTTCGAGAGGAATCCGATGAGCGGTATCCCGTACCTCACCCAGGAATGGCTCGACATGTCGACGTCGGTCATGGAACCGATGCCGCCGTGCCCGGGGGCGACGTTCGTCATGCAGTGCGTCATGACGGAGGCACCCGGAGGAGGCGACGTCGTGTTCCACCGCGTCTTCGACGAGGGCCGGCTCGTGTGCTCGGTGCTCGCGGACCACGGCGCCCCGGACGTCGTCCTCTACTCGACCTACGGCGACAGCATCCTGCACCTCACGGGCGGACTGCCGGAGAAGGAGGCGTTCCGCTCCGGGCGCATCCGGCCGGAGGGCGACGTCCAGGTGCTCAAGACGCTCACCCCGCTGAGTCGATCGGCGGATTACCTTGCGGCCGTTGACGAAATCGCCCGTCGAACGGATTTCTCCGCGCCGTCACAGCCCGCATAGTGTTCGCCGGGCGGGAACGTCGACCCGTGCATCGGTCCGGTGTCACAGCGAGTCTCGGGGGTCGACCTTGATCAGTTTCGTGGACATGCTCGAACTGGGCCGGCGACGTCCCGGGGCGGGGGACGGCTTCGTCACCCCAGGTGTGCGCAAGTGGGGTCTCGACGAGCTCTGGACCGACGTCCATCGGCTGGCCGATGCGCTGGCGGGCAAGGGGTTCCGAGCGGGCAACCGAGCCGCCGTCCTCGCCACGGACAGCTACGAGTACATCGTCGTGATGCTCGCGTGCATGCGGCTCGGCATCGTCTACGTTCCTCTGAACTACCGCCTCGCCGCCGCCGAGCTGACCACCATCCTCGCGCACGCCCGGCCCGAGCTCGTCTTCGTCGCGGACCGGTATGCGCCGATCGTCGAGGCCTCGCCGTCGTCGCGGAACGCGACGACGGTCGCGCTCGACCCCGACGGGCGGGGTCAGCTGCAGTTCCGCGATCTCGTGGAGAGCGGCCACGACCGCCTCCACGAGCACCGCACGAACGACGAGGACGTCGTCGCGGTCTGCTACACGAGCGGGACCACGGGACGGCCGAAGGGCGTCATGCAGTCCCAGCGTTCCATGAAGACCGAGATCTGGCGGCAGAGCCGGTTCCCGGGCTCGCCGGGCGACGTCAGGTACTCCGCGTCACCCATGTTCCACGTGGCGGGGCACCGCACGATCTTCACCCATCTCGCCCGGGGCTTCACGTCGGTCCTGCTGCCGCAGTTCGATCCGGCGAGCCTGGCGGAGCTGGTGCGCGGCGCCTCGCTCGACGGGGCGTTCCTCGTGCCGACCATGCTCGACCTGCTGCTCGACGAGCTCGGCGACGGGCCGGACGCGTTCCGGCTCCCGCAGCTGCACTACGGCGGGTCCACCATCTCCCCGCGGCTGCTGTCACGGGCGATCGAGCACCTGGACGCCGAGATGTTCAACCTCTTCGGCAGCACAGAGACCGGTCTCGTCACCGTCCTGGACGCGGCCGACCACCGGACGGCGCACGCCGGCCGGCACGACCTGCTCGGATCGCTCGGCAGGGCCGCACCCGGGGTCGACGTCCGCGTCCTGGACCCGGACGGCGAGGAGGTCCCCGAGGGTGAGGTGGGGGAGATCGTCTGCCGGACGGACGGGGCCCTGACCGGCTACTTCGAGAACCCCGAGGCCACGGCGGAGGTCCTGCGCGACGGCTGGGTGTGGACCGGTGATCTCGCCCGCAGGGACGCGGACGGCTACCACTACTCCATGGGCCGCTCCCGGGACCTGATCATCCGTGGGGGCGAGAACATCTACCCGCAGGAGATCGAGAGCGTCCTTTCGACCGTCCAGGGGGTGACGGATGTCGCGGTGATCGGTGTTCCCGACGAGCGCTGGGGCGAGTCGGTCGTCGCCGTGCTCGAATGCCGCGGCAGCAGGCCCTCGACCGACTCCCTCCGGGAGCTCTGCCAGGCGCGGCTCGCGTCGTTCAAGGTCCCGGGTGAGTTCGTGTGGGTGGCCGGCCTGCCGCGGACGGCCGCGGGGAAGATCGCCAAGTACCGGCTCCGCGAGGAACTCGGCAGGCGATCGGGGTGAGCCGCCCGGTCCCGGTACCCGTGGTCGCCGTGATCCGCGGGTCACCTGTGCGGTGGCGGTCCCCTCCGGGCCGCGGATCGATGCGGCCACCGCCGAACGATGGAATCACCTCGACGCGGTCGAACCCGATGGTGCCGAACGATCACGCGGTCCTCGGGTCGATCCAGGCGGACCTGCTCGCCGGGCCCGAGTGCGCCGGGCGGGCCGCCCGCGTCCGGGGTCGACGAACCACCCGCCCGGCGGCGCGGGCGGCGGAGAGCGCACGTCGACGGGCCCGTCCCGGTCCGTCAGAACTTCCACGAGGTTCCCAGAGAAGGAGCTCCCACCATGCGTGACGGAATGTTCGTGTTCGACAACGTCGTCCACATGTACGACAACAAGGCCGAGAACATCGGTCCCCGTGGCGACCAGGTCGCTCGGAACCTGCACGGGTTCGGTGTCGTTCTCTCGAACGAGCAGTATCCGGCCAACGACCATTTCCTCGACGAGGAGATGAGCGTCGAGGAGGCCGGGCGGATCCTGTTCGAGGAGTCGCAGACCGACATCGCGATGGCGCAGACGGTGCCGCTCTTCGGCTGGTGGAAGGACGGGTTCTCGCCGGCCCGGCGGCAGTACGCGCTCAAGGAGGCCTTCCCCGACCGCGTGCTGTTCTGCGGCGGGGTCGACCCCCTGTTCCAGGGCGTGGAGGGTGCGCGCCAGGAGATGACCCGCCAGGCCGAGGAGTGGGGGGCCGTCAGTTTCAAGTTCTACCAGGCGCACGACAACTCGCTGAGCTGGCGGATCGACGACCGGCAGATCGCCTACCCGCTCTGGGAGAAGGCGGTCGAGCTGGGGATCAGCAACGTGCAGTTCCACAAGGGGGTGCCGTTCGGTACCGAGCGCATGGAGCACATGCACCCCACCGACATCCAGCAGGCCGCGATCGACTTCCCCGAGCTGACCTTCGTCATCCACCATCTCGGCGACCCGTACATCGACGAGTCGATCAGCGTCGCCTCCCGTAACCCGAACGTCTGGTTGGCGCTGTCGGCGTGGATCAACATCTACCCGATCATGCCGAGGGAGGCGCTCAAACGACTGGGCAAGGCGCTGATGTACGTCGGTCCCGACCGACTGGTCTGGGGATCAGAGGCATTCGTCTGGCCCAACGTCCAGGGCTACATCGAGCTGTTCGCGAACATGGAGATGCCGGAGAACCTGCAGGAGGACTACGGCTATCCGCAGATCACCCGCGACGTCAAGCGGAAGATCTTCGGTGAGAACTACGCCCGGCTGATGGGCATCGATGTCGGCCAGAAGCTCAAGTCGATCTACGGTAGCGACGAACGGACCCCGTGATGGCCGCGAACGCCGACCTCCAGCAGCGGGTCGATGCAGCCATCGACGAGAACATCGCGCGGTTCCTCGACTCCCACGGCGGAGCGGTGGCCAGCGCCGCCGTGACGCCCGACGGCGATGTCACGCTCCGCTTCGACGGGGCGTGCCGGGCCTGCCCCGCGGTTGCCGTCACGTTCTTCAGCAAGGTTGCGCCGATCGTGCGCGCCGTCCCGGGGGTCCGTTCCGTGCACGCCCCCAACGTCAACGTCTCCGAGGCCGCGGCGAACCGCATTCTCGCCCTCGCCGCGCCCCCGCGCCGACCCCAGGAAAGGTGATCATCATGTCCGGTCCCACCTTCGCCCCGCCGACGATCAGCACGTCGCTCACCCGCACGCTGCTCGACTCGGCGGTCGCCGCCTCCGAGGCGCACGGCCAGGCCAGCTCCATCGCCGTCGTCGACATCTCGGGTGTGCTGAAGGGGTTCCTCAGGATGGACGGCGCCGCCCTGCTCACGGTGCAGATCGCACAGGACAAGGCCTACACCGCCGCGTCGTTCGGTCTGTCCACCCACGAATGGCACGACTTCATCAAGGACGACGCGCCACTCGCCGACGGCATCGTCCACACCTCCCGCCTGGTCGTCTTCGGCGGCGGCTACCCGATCAAGGTCGACGGCGCCGTCGTCGGTGGGCTGGGGGTGTCCGGGGGCAACTACACGGACGACATGAAGATCGCGACGGCCGCGCTCGCCGACGCGGGGTACCTCGCCTGATCGCGGCCGCGGCGGCCTGAGCGTCGATCGGCGGTACTCGGCGAGAACACCATGGTGTGGCTGTCCCCGCCACCGTCGGCGGCGGGGATGGCCGCCCTCGGGCTCGTCACGGCAGGATCCGAAGCGCAGAGACCCTCCCGGACCGAGCTACGCCCCCGTTGCCCGGCGCGGTCGCCTAGCGCGATACCGCGAGGACGTCCCGGAGCACGTCCTCCATCGTGACGCGGCCCAGCTCGGCTCTCAGCGTCTCCTCGATGCCCCCCGTAGATGCCCTGCGTCGCCGGCTGGATGCCGTGGCCCACCACGCACTCGTGGTCCGGCGTGGCGTGGTGCATCGCGAACAGCGGACCGGGCTCCACCGCGTCGTACACGTCGAGCAGGGTGATCGACTCCGGCTCGCGCGCCGGCGACCGGCCGGCGCCCGCGCCACGCCGGGACTCCGGCCCCGGGAGGAGGAGGGCCCACTGTGGACCCGCCTGCTTCCGCTACGACCGTTGCCCGGCCGAGGTGACCGGGACGCCCATCCTGCCGAAGAACTCGACCAGCCCTCGGGGCGAGTCGTCGGCGAAGCACAGGTCGAGCCCGCGGGCGGACTGCCGGGCCGCGTCGGCGGAGCGCGGGTACATCGCCGTCTCGTACTGGTGCAGTGCGGCCTCGACGTCGTCACGGTGCTCGATCAGTGCCAGCGCGAGATCGTGGCCGTCGAGCATCGCGGCGTTCGCGCCCTCGCCGGCGAACGGCGACATCAGGTGCGCGGCGTCGCCGATCAGGGTCACGCCCGGGATGCGTGGCCATGCGTGGCCGGTGGGCAGGGCGTAGATCCGGCGGGCCACGATGTCGTCGTCGCAGTGGCGGATCAGGTCCGTCAGCGCAGGGGTCCAGTCGGCGAACTCCGCCAGCAGGGCGGTGCGGGTGGCGGCTGCGTCGGACCAGTCGACGCCGCGCGTGTCGAGCCAGTCCTCCGTGGTCCGCAGCATGGCTCCGAGGTGCAGGTCGTGGCCTCCGTGCCCGCCGAGGTTCTTGTTGTCCGACAGGGCGAACAGGCTTCCGGTGCCGACCAGTGCGGCCGAGGCGGGCACCGTGGTCGGCGCATCGGTGAGGTGGAGTTCGAAGTAGCTGATCCCGGCGTACTCCGGGGACGCGCTCGAGAGCAGGGGGCGGACCCGGGACCAGGCTCCGTCGGCTCCGACCAGGAGGTCGGCGGTCTCGCACGAGCCGTTGGCGAAGACGAGTTCGTACCGCCCGTCGGCCAGGCGGCGGGCGTGGCTGAGCTTGCGGTCCCAGACGACCCGTCCCGGGCGCAGCGACTCCAGCAGCAGGGCGCGCAGGTCCGTCCGGTCGATCTCGGGTCTGCCCGAGTTGCCCTCGGAGGCCTGGTCGATGAAGACGGTGCCCGCCTTGTCCATCACCCGCACGGCCTCCGCCTGTGGCCGGGTGAGCCGGCGGAACCGCTCGTAGAGCCCCGCTTCGCGCAGCGCGCGCTGGCCGGACTCGACGTGCAGGTCCAGCAGGCCGCCCTGCCGTCGAGCGCCGGCGGTGGCGTCGAGTTCGTACACGGTGCAGTCGATGTCGTGGCGTTGCAGGATCCGGGCCAGCACCAGCCCGCTGAGGCCGCCACCGACGACGGCGATGGACGGGGAGGGTGACGGGGGCACGGCGACACCTCGGACGAGATCGACGGGTGGGACGAGTACAGCGTACGCGACTAGTCATGTACGCCGTAAGCGTCTCGTAGGATGCCCGCACCACACGCAAGGAGCGCCGCCGTGACCGACGAACCGCCGCCCGTCATCTGGGCTCGCCTCTCCGGCCAGGGGCGTGGGCCGGTGCGCACCCTCGACCACCGGGCCATCACCACGGCCGCGATCGCCCTGGCCGACGAGGACGGGGTCGACGCGGTCTCGATGCGCAAGGTCGCGGGGCGGATGGGCCACAGCCCGATGGCGCTCTACCGGCACGTCGGCAGCAAGGACGACCTGACCGAGCTGATGTACGACGCGGTGCTGGGGGAGCTGGACCTGGCCGGGATCCCGTCCGGTGACTGGCGCGCCGATGTCGCCCGGCTGGCCCGGGAGATGCGCCGGCTCCACCACGCCCACCCCTGGATCGCCCGGTTCGGGCACCGGCCGAGCCTGGGCCCCCATGCCCGGCGGTTCCTCGAAACCGGCCTGGCCTGCGTCGACGGGCTCGGTCTCGACATCGACGCGATGTCGGACCTGCTGTCGACCGCCGTGGCGTTCACGCGGGGCTTCGTCGTGCAGGAGCTGGGCGAGGTCGAGGCCCAGCAGCGCACCGGCCTGGACTTCGCGGCCTACCAGCGCCACACCGGGCCGTTCATCACGCAGTTGCTGCAGGACGACCGGCTTCCCTATCTGCGGCGGCTGATCGTCGAGGCCGAGGACCATCCCGATCCGGACGTGGTGTTCGAGCGCCGGCTGGCGATGGTGCTGGACGGGCTGGCGGCCGGGATCGGCGGTCGACGAGGCGGGTAGGGGTCTCGGCTCTCCGGGCCCGTCGACGTGGTGCGCGGGCAGGGCGAAGGCTTCCGTGTGGGAGCGCGCTCTTGTCGCTGCCCGAGCGCGCGAGGATACTTCGGCGTCCGCGCGGGAACGGACCGTAGCCGGTGCAGCTGTCGAGGTGGCCGCGCCGGATCGTCCGCAAGCGCGTCAGGACGCGTTCCTCGGGAGGTCGACATGGGTGACGAGTACCGCCCGGCACCGCGGCCGGTGGGCCGCGACGCGGTGTTCGTCCGCCACCGGCTGAGCAGTCCGCGGGTGGCCCAGTCCGCGTACATCGCGCCCACCGCGGTGCTGTGCGGCGACGTGACCGTCGGCCCGCACAGCCGGGTCCTGTTCGGGGCCGTGATCACCGCCGAGGGTGGGCCGGTCGAGATCGGCGCCCACTGCGTGATCATGGAGAACGCGGTGATACGCGGGGTGCCGCTGCACCCCGCCCGGCTCGGCGACCACGTGCTCGTCGGGCCACAGGCCTCCCTCACCGGCTGCGTGATCGAGGGCGACACCCGGATCGCGACCGGGGCGGTGGTGTTCAACGGTGCGCGGGTCGGGGTCGGCGCGGAGGTCGACTTCCACGCGGTGGTCCACGTCAACACCGTGGTCCCGGCCGGCACGGCGGTGCCGATGGGCTGGTTCGCCGGCGGTGATCCGGCCGAGCTGGTCGCCCCCGACGACTGCGAGCGCATCCGCGAGCTGCTGGGTCCGCTCGACTACGCCGGCACCGTATTCGGCGTCGGCGACTCGGACACCCCGATGCCCGACATCGCCCGGCGCTACGCCCGCGCGCTGGCCCTGCACAACCGGGACACCGTCCTGCCCGGCGACCAGCGCGACGTCCTTCCGGGGGAACCGGTCGACGAGCACGGCGGCCGGCGGGGCAGGGCCTCCTCGACCAAGATCACCGCAGACCAACAGTTCCTCTGACCGTACCCGCCGTCCGGCCGGTCGCTCGGCTCGTCAGCGCCCGCCCGGACCGGTCATCGGGTCGCCTCAGGAGCCGACGTCGATCAGCACCTTGCCGACCGCGCCCTGCTCCACCGCCCGGTGCGCGTCCGCGGTGCGGTCGAGCGGGAAGCGGACGAGGGGCAGGCCGTGCTCCTCGCCGACGGGCAGCGCGCCGTCGTGCACCGCGGCGACGACGTCCGCAGCGCCCCGGGCGAGCGCGTCCGGACCGACGGTGTAGAGCACCAGGAACTGGAAGCGCGTGTTCAGCGTCATGTTCTGGCGAACGTCCAGGGCGACCGGCACACCGCCGTCGTTGGCGTAGGTCGAGATCGTGCCGCGTGTCCGCAGCACGGCCAGGTCCAGGTCCAGGTTCGCGCCGAGCGCCACCTCGGCGACGATGTCGACGCCGTCCGGGGCGATCCGGCGGATCTCCGCGGCGGGGTCGCCCTCCCGGTAGTTGATCACATGGTGGGCTCCGGCCGCGGTGGCCGACCGGGCCTTCTCCGGGCCGCTGATCGTGCTGATCACGGTGGCGCCGGCCCATCGGGCGAGTTGGATCACCGCATGTCCGACCGCCCCGGCCCCACCCGCGGCGAGGACCACCTTGCCGTCGAGCGCACCGGGCCGCAGGCGGTCCGGGCCGCCCTCGGCGACGGTGAGTGCGCGGTGCGCGGTGAGCGCGGGGACGCCGAGCGAGGCGCCGAGGTCGAAGTCGGCCCCGTCGGGCAGCGGCACGGCCCGCTCGGCGGGCACGACGGTGAACTCGGCGGCGGTGCCGGTGGGCCGGTCGGCGGCGGCCATGAACAGCCAGACCCGCTCGCCGACCCGGCTCCGGTCGACTCCCTCACCGACGGCGTCGATCGTGCCGGCGCCGTCGAGGTTCGGGATGACCTCGGGGAAGGGCATGGGGGCGTCGATGCTGGAGCGGGACTTCCAGTCCGTCGGGTTGACCCCGGACACGGCGACCCGGACGCGAACCTCGCCGGGGCCGGGCGCGGGCACCGGCCGGTCGACGAGCTGGAGGACGTCGAGGCCGCCTCGGTCGCGGTAGATGATTGCTCTCATGGTCCCTCCTTGATACCCGACCGTGGGTCGGTGAGGTGGGCGACCGCGTCCCCGGCGGGGCCTGATCCGGGTGGACCCTCTGCGAGATGCGGTGGGCGCTACTGCCCGCCGCGCTGTGGGTCGCGTCCGATGAAGCCGAGCAGGCGGGTCTGCGCGTCGGCGTCGTCCGGCACGGGCACCGCGGGGCCGTACTGTCCGGAGGACCGCAGCAGCTCCTCGATCGGCACCATTCCGGCGAGCAGGTCGGCGCAGGTCTGCGGGTCGAGCCGCTCGTCCTGGCCGGTGGCGCGGGCCAGGTCCCAGGTGTGCATGAACACGTCCGAGGTGTAGAACCGGTCGACCGCGTCCGGCAGCGGCATCGCCCCCACCATCGGGTGGTGGAAGGGGGTGGCGGCCCCCGGCCCGTCGAGCAGCCGTTGCACCGCGTCGGTGTGCACCCGCCAGGCGGCGACCGGGTCCTCCTCCGGTGACGGACCGCGGTCGAGCACCAGGCCCGTCGCGCTCTTCAGGAAGTCCGGGAACCACCCGACCAGGTGGTCGACCACGTCCCGGGCGCGCCATCCGGCCACCGGGGCGGGCGCGTCCCAGTCGGACGCGCCCTGCACCCGGGCGGTGAAGTCGGCGCTGACGGCGCGATGACGCCCGGCCGGATCCGCGGGGAGGCTCATGCGTGGGCTCCTTCGGTGGTCCCGGCGATCTCACCGGCGGCGAGCAGGGCGTCCAGTTTGGCGTAGCCCTGGTCCACGCCGACCTCCATCCCACTGCGCAGCCAGGCGTCGCGGGCCTCGAAGCTGTCGCACAGCGACTGGGTGCGCAGTCGGGTGCGGCCGTCGCCGAGATCCTCGAACACGAGCGTCTCCAGCGCGACCCCGTCCGGTTCGCCCTCCCAGGTGAAGGTCTGCACGATCCGATCCGGCCGGACCTCGTGGAAGCAGCCGTGGAAGCCGTACTTCATCCCGTCCCGGGCGGCCACGTAGCGCCAGCTGCCGCCGGTGCTGGCATCCCAGCGGTCCAGGGTCGTCGCCATCCCGTCCGGGCCGACCCACCGGGCGAACAGCTCCGGGTCGGTGTGCGCCCGGAACAGCTGGGCCGCGGTGGCCGCGAAGTCCCGGGTGATCCGGATGATCGGGACCGCCGGGTCCGCCTCGATCGTCGCGGTCGTCATCGTGTCGCTCATGCCGTCTCCTCCGTACGCGCCGGGCGGTGCCCGGTCTCCTCGTCGTTCAGCTCCGCCAGCACGGCGTCCAGGCGCCGGTACCGGGCCTCGGCCCGCTGCCGGTAGCGCTCGATCCACTTCGTCATCAGGTCGAAGACCTCCGCCTCCAGGTGCACCGGGCTGCGGTGCCCGTCGGTGGAGCGGCTGACCAGGCCGGCCTGCTCGAGCACCTTCAGGTGCTTGGAGATGGCCTGCACGCTCACCCGGTACGGCGCCGCCAACTGCCCCACGGTGGCGTCGCCGTCGGTCAGCTGTGCGACCAGGTCCCGCCTGGTCGGATCGGCCAGGGCCGCGAACGCCCGGGACAGCGGGTCGGTCATCGTGAGCCCCCGAACGTCAACTGGTTGGTTGACGGAACCGTAGCCCCTCACCCCGGCAACGTCAACCGAATGGTTGAGATAGGGCGCGGCTCGTCGCCGGGGGGCGGAGCCGAGGCCGGACCCATGGATGAGTTCGGGTGAGCCGGGCGGTCTACTTCCTCATGGGCACCCTGAGCTACTCGATGAGCATCTCCCTCGACGGCTACATCGAGGACGTGACCGGCGGCATCGCCTTCTCCGAGCCGGACGAGGAGGTGCACCGCTTCGCCAACGAGCAGACGCGGGAGACGGCGGCGTTCCTGTTCGGCCGCGGCCTCTACGAGGTCATGGAGGAGTTCTGGACCGCGCCGGAGCGGGCCGACGGGCACGAGGTGGAGGCGGAGTTCGCTCAGCTGTACGCCGCGACGCCGCGGATCGTGTTCTCCGACTCGCTGGAGTCGGTCGCGCCCGGGTGCCGGCTGGTGCGCCGTGCCGAGGCGATCGACGAGGTGGTCCGGCTCAAGGAGGAGATCGACGGCGACCTGTCCGTCGGCGGCGCCGGTCTGGCCGCCTCGCTGCTGGACCTGATCGACGAGTTCCGCCCGAGCGTGGTGCCCGCCTTCACCGGCGGCGGCAAGCCGTACTTCCCGCTCGGCGCCGACCTGCGGCTACGGCTGGTCGAGCAGCGCACCTTCCGCTGCGGCACCGTGTACCTGCGGTACGCGAGGATCCGCTGACGGCGCCGAGGTCGACGTCGCACCGGCCGGCGCCAGGCCGGTGCGCCTCTCCGGCCGACCCTTGCTCGACCTATTGAAATTCGATAGTTTCACATCGCAGGTCGATGGAGGGATGAGTCATGGGAAAGCTGGCGGTGGGTGCGCTGCGCGCCGTGCTCGTGGTGGTGCTCGCCGGCACCGTGTTGGTGCAGGCACTGATGGTGTGGGCGTTGGCCACGGACCCCGAGGACGGGTCGCTCCCGCTGACCCCGCTGCGCCTGATCACGATCCTGGGCATGGTGTCGGTCCAGGTCGCCCTGGTCTGCATCTGGCGGCTGGTGACGATGGTGCGACGCGGAACCGTGTTCTCCCCCGCCGCCTTCCGGTACGTGGACGTCGTGATCGGCGCGATCGTGGCGGCTGCCCTCGTGTGGTTCGCGGTCACGATCGTCAACGCGCCGGGACAGCGGGACGACCCCGGCGTCACCGTCATCATGGCTGGCATCGGGGTGGCCGTCCTGGGTGTCGCGCTCATCGTGCTGCTCCTGCGGATGCTGCTCGCCCAGGCCGTCGCGCGCGACGTCGAAGCCTCGCGGATGCGGGCCGAGTTGGACGACGTGATCTGAAGGTCGATCGCCGTCGACGTCGAGGTGGGGGGCCTGCGCGGCACCTGCCGGTCCTCGGACGCGGGCCGGTTCTCACCACAGTATTTCAACGTCTGTTGAGATAAGCTCTCCCGATGACGGTCCTCGACCTCGACAGCCCCGGCGCGCGGCACCCCCACCTCGTCGGTGGCAAGGCGGCCAACCTCGCCGAGCTGCGTGCCGCCGGGTTCGACGTGCCGGCCGGGTTCTGCATCGCGACGGACGCCTACCGGCGGCTCGCGGTCGTCGCGGGGCTCGCGGAGGTGCTCGGCCGGGCCGACGACGCCGGGCGGGCGGCCGCTGCCAGAAAGGCGCTGCTGCAGGCCCCGATCCCGGCGGACGTCGAGGCCGCGGTGGCCGAGGCGTACGCGGGGCTCGGCGACCGGGTGCCCGTCGCCGTGCGGTCCTCGGCCACCGCGGAGGACCTGCCGTCGGCCAGCTTCGCCGGCCAGCAGGACACCTACCTGAACGTGGTCGGCATCGAGGCGGTCGTCGACGCCGTGCGCCGGTGCTGGGCCTCACTCTGGACGGACAGGGCCGTGTCCTACCGCGCGTCCGTCGGGATCGGCGGCCAGGAGGTCGCGCTGGCCGTCGTGGTGCAACGGATGGTGGACGTGGGGGTCGCGGGTGTGCTGTTCACCGCGGATCCGGTGTCGGGGCGCCGCACCCGTTCGGTGATCGACGCCAGCCCGGGGCTCGGCGAGGCCGTGGTCTCCGGTGCGGTCGACCCCGACCACGTGGTCGTCGACGGTGCGGGCGCCGGGGCCTCGTCGATCGACTACCGGCCCGGGGGGAAGACCGTCGAGGTGCGGGCGGTACCGGGAGGCGGCACCGAGCAGGTCACCGGCGGCACCCGCCGCGACGAGCGCGCCCTGACCGACGACGAGGTCCGGGCGCTGGTCGCCCTCGGCCGCCGGGTCGAGGCCCACTACGGGACCCCGCAGGACATCGAGTGGGCGGTCGACACCGCGGGTACGGTCCGCCTGACCCAGTCCCGGCCGATCACCACGCTGCACCCGATCCCCGGACCGACGGGCCCGGGACCGCGCGCCTACCTGTGCCTGAGCCTCGCGCAGGGCCTGACCCAGCCGATCACCCCGATGGGTGTCGCCGCGTTCCGGGTGATCGGGGCGACCGGTTCACGGCTGGGGTTCGGGATCCCCGCGGACGAGGTCGCGGGTCCCTCGGCGCTGGCCGTCGCCGGCGGCCGGGTCTTCGTCGACGTCACCCCGGCCCTGCACAACGCCGTCGGCCGCAGGATCGTCCCGCGGGTCCTCGACGTGATGGAGGCCCGCTCCGCCGTGGTCCTGCGGGGGCTGATGGACGAGCCCGCGTTCGCCGTGCGTACGAGGTCCCCGTGGTCGTTCGCCCGCCGGGTGCTGCGCGCGGTGATCCGGTTCCGCGTCCCGCTGCGGATCGGGCAGGCCCTCGTGGCGCCGGCCGCGGCGCGGCGGCGGGTCGACCGGGTCGGCGACGCCCTGACGGCGGACCTCCCGCCCGCCACCACGGGCCTGGAACGGCACGACCGCGCCCGTGCGCTGCTCGGCCGCGCCTTCCCCGTGCTGCCGACCGTCGCACCCGTCGCCGTGGCCGGGTTCCTCGCGCTCGCGCTGGCGCGCGCCCTCGCCCGGCCCGAGATCGACGCGCGGACCACGCACGAGGTGCTGCGCTCGCTTCCCCACAACGTCACCACCGAGATGGACCTGGAGCTCTGGCAGGTCGCCGTCCGCCTGCGCGCCGACGACGCGTCCGTCGCCCGGCTGCGCGCCGGCTCCGGCCCGCTGCCCGACCGCCTGCGCGGCGAGCTCGACCGGTTCCTCCGCCGCCACGGGCACCGGGCCGTCGCCGAGATCGACGTCGGCGTGCCGCGCTGGCGCGACGACCCCACCTACGTCCTCGGCGTGCTGGCCAACTACCTCCGGCTCGTGCCGGGTGAGGACGGCCGCGACCCGAGCCCGGACAGGGTGTTCGCGCGCGGGGCCGCGGCCGCCGACGCCGCGATCGCCGACGTCGTCGCCCGGACGGGCCGGCGCTCCACGCCCCGCGCCAGGGTCGTGGGGTGGGCGTTGCGGCGGACCCGCGATCTCGCCGGGCTGCGCGAGACGCACAAGGACTACCTGGTCCGGCTGATCGCCGACGCGCGGACCGAGCTGGCCGCGATCGGTGCCGAACTGGCCGGGCGCGGGTTGCTCGCCGAGGCCGACGACGTCTTCTTCCTCGACCTCGTCGAGGCACGGTCGGCACTGCTCGGGGCCGACCACCGCGACGTCGTCGCGCGTCGCCGGGAGGAGCACGCGCGGGAACTGCGGCGCCGCCACGTCCCGCGGGTCCTGCTCTCCGACGGCACCGAACCCGAGGCCCTCGGCGCCCCGGCGGCCGGCGACGGCGCCCTCGTCGGGACCCCGGCGTCGGCCGGTGAGGTGACCGGCCGCGCGCGTGTCGTCCTCGACCCCGCCGGCGCGCACCTCGAACCCGGCGAGATCCTCGTCGTGCCCTCCACCGATCCCGGCTGGACCCCGCTGTTCCTCACCGCGGGCGGGCTGGTGATGGAGATGGGCGGCGCGAACTCCCACGGCGCGGTGGTCGCGAGGGAGTACGGCATCCCGGCCGTCGTCGGGGTCCCGGACGCGACCGGCACGATCACCACGGGGCAGCTGATCACCGTCGACGGCGCTGTCGGGTCGGTCCGACCCGCACCCGAGTAGGCCCCACATCGTCACCCGACCCGCGCTCGGCCGTGCGTCGGCTCGGCATGTCCCGCCGAGGCGGCCTTCTCGGCACCGTCATGGTCGTCGCCGTCGACCGTGTCAGGCCGTATCGTTGTCGGCCGGCCGGCGTCGTCGAGCCGGTCGAGTCCACCGTGCCGGCTGACCCGAGGAGCGTCCGATGACCGGTCCGGACACCACCGACTATCTGCTCGACAATTCCGCACCCGAGGCGGAGGGGCGGTTCGCCGCGCTGTCGGCGGTCTTCGACCCGGTGACCGAGCGCCACCTGGACGCCTTGGGCCTGCCACCCGCCGGCCGGTTCTGGGAGGTCGGCGCCGGAGGATCGACGGTCCCGATCATGCTGGCAGATCGAGCCGGCGCCACCGGTCACGTCGTGGCCACCGACATCGATGTCGACCGGGTCCGCGGCGACCTGCCCGCCACCGTCGAGGTCCGGCGCCACGACGTCGCCTCCGAGGAACCTCCGGGTGGGGACTTCGATCTGGTGCACGCCCGCCTGGTCCTGGTCCACGTGCCGGACAGGGACGAGGCGCTGCGGCGGATGATCGCGGCTCTGCGGCCCGGCGGCCGGCTGCTCGTCGAGGACTTCGACGTCGCCCTGCAGCCGCGGGCGTGCCTCGATCCGCAGCGACCCTCGGAGCACCGGGCCAACCGGATCCGGGCCGGGTTCGTGGAACTGCTCGCCCGGCGCGGGGCCGACCTCGAGTACGGCCGCAAGCTCCCCCGGCTGCTGCGTGGCGCCGGCCTGTGCGAGGTCACCGCCGACGCCGTGTTCCCGGTCGCGCATCCGGGAGCCGCGGCCCTCGAGATCGCCAACGTGATGCAGGTCCGTGAGGGGTTGATCGCGCACGGCTACGCGAGCGTCGAGGAGATCGACGCCCACCTGGGCGAGATGGGGTCAGGCCGCATCGACATCGTCACTCCCCCTCTCGTGTCGGCGTCGGGACGGCTGCCCGAGACCGTGTGATGTGCCCAGCGGTCAGAGGGTGCCGACCAGGCCGCCGTCGATCAGCACGTCGGCTCCGGTGATGTTGCCGGCGGTCTCGGAGGCCAGGAGCAGCACGAGCTGGGCGACCTCGGACGGGTGGGTGAACCGGCCGGTCGGCGTGCCGGCCACGGCGGCCTCCCTGACGGCCGCGGGGTCGGATCCCTGCGCCCGCCCGACCGTCTCGGCCACGCCCCCGGGCCCGAGCCAGAGTGCGGTCTCGACCGGCCCCGGGCTGACGGTGTTGACCCTGACCCCCGAGGGGCCCAGCTCCTTCGAGAGCGATTTGCTGACACTGCGCAACGCGGCCTTGGCCGCGCTGTAGTCGATCACCCCGGGGTCCGGCAGCGAGGCGTTCACCGAGCAGACGGTGACGATCGCCGACGGGGCGCGCCGGATGAGGTGGGGAACGGCCGCCCGCGTCGCGCGAACCGCCGAGAGGAGGTTCACCTCGAGCGCCCACTGCCAGTCGGCGTCGGTGACGTGGACGAACCCGTCGGTGCGGGGATGAACGCCACCGACGTTGTTCACCAGCAGGTCGATGCCGCCGAAGCGCGCCACGGCCTGGTCGACGAGCGTCTGGCACCCGGCGGCGGTGGTGAGGTCGTCGAGGACGACGATCATCTCGCTCTCGTCGGCGAGCGCGGCCAGCTCGGGGGAGCCGTTGAGCGCGCCGGCGGCGACCTCGACCCCTTCCCGGACGAGCGCTCGCGTGATCTCGAGGCCGATGCCGCGGCTGGCACCCGTCACCACGGCGGTTCTCCCGGCGAGGTCGAGCTTCACAGCGCGTGGTCCTTCAGCCAGGCCAGGCAGTGGTCCGCGATCTCCGGCCACCCGGAGTCGACGACCAGGGAGTGGCCCCGGTCCGGGAAGGTCGTGATGTCGGTGACGGCGGCGGAGTGGCGGTACTGCTTGAGGGTCGCGCGCGTGACGGACTCGGGGACCGTGTGGTCCTTGCCGCTGGCGATGAGCAGCAGCGGCCCGCGGTCCTCGTTGCCGGTGTCGACCTTCGCCGGCGAGTGGGGGTCGACGTTCGCGGACGCGGCCTCGAACAGCGGTCGACCCGGGGCCGGGATCGTCCAGCGGGCGTAGAGCTGGTTCGACTCGTCCTCCGTGACCGCGTTCGCGAAGGCGAACCGGAACTGTTCCGCGGTCAGGGAGACGGAGCGGTGCTTGTTGGCCGGGTTCCTGAACACGGGCAGGGTCGCCCGCAGGGCCGACAGGGGAACCGGGAGCACGCCCTTGATCTGGGCGGCGTCGATCGCCACGGCCGCCAGGGCGCGGTCCTGCCCCAGGAGCTTCTGGGCGATCAGGCCCCCGAAGGAGTGCCCGACGAGGATCGGAGCGGAGGGAAGGGTGTCGATGATCCCGGCGAAGTGGGCCACGACGTCGTCGATGCCGTGGTCGGAGATCGCCTCGGGGTCACTCCGCGAGGCCTCGACCGTGTCGCCGTCGCCGGGCCAGCCCGGCGCCTGAGGGTCGTAACCCGCCTCGCGGAACTTCTCGACCCACGGCTCCCAGGAGGAGGCGTGCAGCCAGAGGCCATGGATGAAGAGCACGGGTGTGCCCACGGTCGTCTCCTTCGTCTGCCGTCACGGGCCCCGAACGCTAGGGACGACGGGTGGCGGTCGGCTTCAGTCGCCGTGACGGGCCCGGTGCGGCGCGTTCCCCGGGGAGCTAGCGTCGGACGACTGAACATCCTCGGGAGTGAGTGCGCCCGCGAGCTGGCTGCGACTGGTCACCCCGACCTTCGGGAAGATCCGGTACAGGTGCGAGCCGACCGTTCGGTGGGACAGGAAGAGCCGCTGGCCGATCTCGCGGTTGGACAGCCCCTGCGCGGCCAGCTCGGCGATCTGGGTCTCCTGGGGTGAGAGCTGTTCGCGCGGGCTGCGCGCCGGTCGCCAGCCCCGTTCCCCCGTCGCCCGGAGCTCGCGGTCGGCCCGGTGCGCCCAGCTGCGCGCCCCGACGACGTCGAACGCGCTTCTGGCGGCCCGCAGCGGTCCGCGGGACTCGACCGTCCGTCGCTGCCGGCGCAGCCACGATCCGTACGCGAGCTGGAGGCGGGCGCGGTGCCACGGGAAGGGCCGGCCGGCGCCGTCGAGGGCGGCGCGGAAGAGTCCCTCGGCCGAGGCCGGGTCCGAATCGTCGGCCAGGACGGCCCGCGAGTACTCCAGCGCGATCATCGGCCCCACCGCGGCGGCGTCGCCCGCCAGCCTCTCCATCGAGCCCAGCAGGGACAGTGCCTCCTCGCGGCGGTCGGTGCGCAGGGCCGCGTCGGCGAGGTAGCTGATGGTCCAGAGCTGCTGCACCCGCTGGCACGCGGGATCGGTGGGGACGAAGACGCGGTGCAGCTCGCCGTACGCCGGTTCGGGACGCCCGGCGCCGAGCGCGGCGACGCCTCGGGCGAGCTGCACGGCGGCGAGCAGGGACGAGCTCGCGTCGAGCGTTCGCAACGCGGTGTCCTCGGCCTCGGCGAGCAGCGCGTGGCGGACGTCCCAGCCGCCGCCCACAGCCTCGATCACGGCCAGAGCGATGCGTGCGGTGGCGGCCCACACCGTCTGCCCGGTCTCGTCGGCGAGGCGCCTGGCCTCGTCGGCCGATCTCGACGCGTCGAAGACCCCCAGGTTGATCTCGGCCCAGGACCGGATCGCGAGGGCCTCCGCCAGCAGGCCCATCCTGCCCTGCGACCGGAGCTGCTGGATGGGGGCGGAGAGGAACGTGACGGCACGGGCGAAGTCCCCGACGCAGAACGCGGCGATGCCGAGCAGCGCGGCGAGCTCGGGTCGCCCGTCCGCGTCCGCGGGCCACGTCGCCAGGTGACCCACGACGGTCGGGATCGACGCGAGCGAGTCCGAGAGCGCGAGCACGGCCAGGAGCCGGGGATCGTCGGCAGGCAGCGGCACCTCCTGCGCCGCGCGGACGATGTCCTGCCGGACGTTCTCCCCGGGGTCGCGCCACCACACCCGGCGGGCCGCGCCGACCAGCAGTTGCATCGCGAGATCGGTGTCGTCGTCCGTGGCGCGCCGAGCCAGGCCCACCAGGTGGCGGATCGCTCCCGGTTCGCTCGACGAGCCGTCGTGGAAGGCCCCCTCGAGCCAGGCCAGCCGGGACCGTTCCCGGGTCCGGAGCGTCATCCCCGAGACCCGTGCGGTGATCTGCTCCACCTGGGTGAAACGGCCCAGCTCGTAGCCGATCTCGGCGGCGTCGAGCAGCCGGGCGGCCCGGTGGTCCGGATCGGGGCTGAGCGCCGCCGCTCGTTCCAGCCAGGTGAGCGCCGTGGACACCGCTCCGCGGCGCCGCGCGTCGGCGGCCGCCCTCTCGAGCCCGGCGGCGATCTGCTCGTCCGGTCCCGGCGCCGCGGAGGCCCGGTGCCAGATCGCGCGGTCCGGGTGAGCGGACAGGACGCCGGCGAGCGCCGCGTGGACGTCCGTGCGGGTGGCGGACGACATGGCCTGGCGGAGCGCCGATCCGACGAGGGGGTGGGCGATCCGGTAGGTCCCGCCGAGGACGGTCAGCAGCCCGAGGTCCGACGCCGGCTGCACCGCGGCGAGGTGCCCGGCCGCGGGGTGCAGGACCGCGGCAGCGGCGAGGACGTCGGCGATGTCGTCGCCGTCGTTCAGTGCGGCCACGTCCACGATCACCCGGGCGGCCGGGTCGAGTTCCCCGGCCCGCGCCAGGAAGGCACGTTCCAGCCGCACGGTCATGGGGAGGTCGTCGTCCGTCTCCGGCCACTCCAGGCCGCCCGACCCCACGGCGACGGCGAACTCGAGGAGCGCGAGGGGGTTGCCGTTCGCCTGGCGCAGGATGCGGTCGCGGAGCGCAGGCGCCAGCCGGGGAGCCTGCGACCCGAGCAACGTCGCCGAGGCGGCCTCGTCCAGTCCGCGCACCTCGATCCACGTGACCGTCTGGTGGTCCGCGATCGGCAGGGCACCGTCACGTGAGATGCACAGCAGCGCGACCCGCTCACCTGCGATCCGTCGTGCGACGAAGGCCAGCGCGTCGACCGAGGGTTGGTCCATGAGGTGGAGGTCGTCGAGGCATACGAGCACCGGCGCCTCGGCCGACGTGTCGACGAGCAGTTCGAGGACGGCCAAGGACGTGAAGAACGGGTTGACCACGAGCGAGTCGGTCATCGCGAAGCAGGCGAGCAGGGCGTCGCGCTGGTGTTCGGGCAGCCGGTCCGCGCGACCCAGCAACGGGCGGAGGAGCTGGTGCAGGCCGGCGAAGGGCAGGTGGGCCTCGGACTGGGCACCCCGCGCGCTGAGCACGCGGAACCCGCCCGCGTGCGCGTGGTGCGCGACACCGGCCTGCAGCGCACTCTTCCCGACCCCGGGCTCACCCGTCAGGCCGATCACCACTCCGTCGAGACGGGCCCCGTCCAACCGCTCCACCACGGACCGCAGCTCGTCATCGCGTCCGATGAGGTGCGGGTCCGGGACCGTGGTCACACCGTCGAGCTTCCTGTCTGCGACCCCTGCCGTCCAGCAGGCTGCCGACGGCGGCCGGACGCGATCCGTGCGCGAGGTGCGCAGCTACGCGCGGCCGCTGCCGTACGGCCGGGTGAGCACCTCGAGGTTGTGGCCTTCCGGGGAGTCGAAGTAGGCCCCGCGACCGCCGTCGTTCGTGTTGTGGCCCGGTGTGCCGTGCCACGGGTCGGCGTGGATCGGCACCCCCCGCTCCCGGAGCCGCCCGGTGACGGCGTCGAACTCGGCCTCGGAGACGAGGAACGCGTAGTGCTGGGGATGTACCTCGTCGCTGTCCATGTAGTCGAGGCTCGCTCCGTCGGGCAGCTCGACGACGCTGAACGGTCCGAAGCGGGTCGGCGCGGGCAGGCCGAGGACCTCGGCGAGGAAGCGTGCGCCGGCCTCCTGGTCGCGGGTGGGGACGATGGTGTGGTTGAACGCGACGGTCATGCGACCAGGGTGCGACCTCGACCTGGGTCCAGGTCAAGGGCCGGCCGGACCGGGCGGCACCGGTCGCCTCCCGTCAGCCCAAGGTGTCGCCGAGCCCGGTGCGCAACATCTCGAACGCCCGCTCGGCGGCGGCGACGGCGTCGTGGTGGAACTCGTCCGAGGACTCGCCACCGGCGATCCGCCGCACGTTCTCGTCGGCGAGTACCCGCAGGGTGGCCGTCACCTGGTGTGCCGCGACCCGGGAGGTGAGCTCGCCCGGGCCGGCGCCCTCCGCGAGCGCCCCCGCGAGCGCGTCCGCGCGTCTGGCGGCGAAGGCGAGCAGGCGCACGGACAGCGTGGGGGAGGCCTCCATCATCCGGTAGAGCGCAAGGACCTGCGGGGCGTCGTTCAGGCCGGTGATCGCGTCCCGGGCGGCGAGCCCGTCCAGGAGGTGGCGGCGCAGCGCGGCCAGCGGGGACTCCCCGGCGGGCCGTTCCCGGACCGTCCGCGCCAACTCGTCCTCGTGGTCCGCGAGCACGTGCATCACGAGGTCTTCCTTGGTCGGGAAGTGCTTGAACAGCGTCGGCTTCGACACCTCGGCCCGCGCGGCGACGGCGGCGCAGGAGACCTGGTCGAACCCGTGCTCCAGGAACATCGTGATGGCGGCCTCCGCGATGGCCTCGCGGGTGCGTTGCTTCTTCCGCTCCCGGAGGCCGGTGGCTGCGTCCACGGCGCCATCGTAGCAATTGTTACCCAGTTAATAAATTGACCGAGTTAACTCAGTGCTGGCACACTCGCCGGACCCCATGAACGGAGAGCACCCATGCGGATCGGCGTCGCCCTGCCCACCGACCACACCCGGCTGGCCGCCGAGGCCAACTCCGTCGAGACCCTGATCGACCAGGTGCGGGAGCTGGCCGCGGCCGGCCTGACCTCGGCCTGGCTCACGCAGCGGTTCGACCACGACGCCGTCACGGTCGCCGCGCTCGCGGCCCGCGAGGTGCCCGGCATCGAGATCGGGACGGCCGCGGTGCCGATCTACCCGCGACACCCGATCACGCTGTCGATGCAGGCCCGGACCGCACAGGCGGCCGGCCACGGCCGGTTCACCCTCGGCGTCGGCATGTCGGTCAAGGCGTTCGTCGAGCAGGCCTACGGGATCGCGCCGCACCCGAGGGTCCGGCACCTGCGTGAGTTCCTGCAGGCACTGGGCTCACTGCTCGAGACCGGCGCGGCGGACCTGACCGGCGAGACGGTCGTGGCCAGGACGCCGTTCGCGTCGACCGTGCCCGGCGCCACCCCGCGTGTCCCGGTCCTGGTGGCAGCGGCGGGCGAGCTCACCCTGCGGGCCGCGGGCGAGCTGGCCGACGGCGCCCTGCCGATCCTCTCCGGCCCGCGCACGCTGGCCGAGTACACCGTGCCCACCCTCACCCGCTACGCCGCGGCTGCGGGGCGGCCCGCCCCCAGGATCGCCGCGATCGTCTCCGGGGTGGTGACCGCGGACGTCGTCGGCGCCCGCGCGCGGGCCGAGCGGAGCATGGGGCCCTACGCGGCCATCCCCGCCTACCGTGCCGCGCTGGACCGCGAGGGGCTCGACCATCCCGCCGATCTCGTGGCGATCGGCGACGAGCAGCTGCTCGCGGACCAGGTCTCCGCCTACCTCGAGGCCGGCGCGACCGAGCTCGTCTACACCCAGACGGCGATCGGGTCCCCCGAGGACGAGCGGCGCACGTGGGCACTGCTCGGCGGGCTCGTCGGCGCCGCGGCGCAGGCTCCGGCCATGTCCTGAGGCCCGGATCAGTCGTGCCGGTGGACGATCATCCCGCGGATGTTGCGGCCCGCGACGAGGTCGTCGTAGCCCTCGTTGACCTGTTCGAGGGTGTAGCGGCGGGTGATCAGCTCGTCGAGCTTCAGGTCCCCGTCGCGGTAGAGCCCGAGCAGCTTGGGGATGTCGGTGGTGGGGTTGCAGTCTCCGAAGAGGCTGCCCTTGACGGTCTTCTTCCACAGGGTCGCGACGGTGGCGGGCAGCGAGATGGTGCGGTCGGAGAAACCGCCCATGGAGGTGAGGACGACGGTCCCGGCCTTGCCGACGGCGGTGAAGGCCCGGTCGATGACCTCGGAGTTGGTGGTGCCGATGGTGACGATCGCCTTGTCGGCGCCGACCCCGCGGGTGAGCTCCTGGGCGAGGCGGTGGGCCTCGTCCGGGTCGCCGGTGGTGTGGGTCGCGCCGAGCTGGGTGGCGGCCTCGCGCTTGAAGGCGACGGGGTCGACGGCGATGACGTTCTTGGCCCCGGCCAGGCGGGCGCCCTGGACCGCGTTGATGCCGATGCCGCCGATGCCGTAGACGACGACGGTCTGCCCGGGGCGGACGTCGGCGGCGTAGACGGCGGATCCCCAGCCGGTCGGGACGCCACAGCCGACGAGTGCGGAGACGTCGAGAGGGAGGTCCTCGTCGATCTTGACCGCCGAGTTCTGGTGGATCACCCCGTACTGGCTGAAGGTGCCGAGCATGCACATCGCGCCGTAGCGCCCGGCGGGCCCGGACAGCGGCCAGTGCTCGCCGGGGAGGAACCCGCGCATGGTGTTGGCGCCCCAGTCGCAGATGGCCTGCTGGCCGGTGGCGCACCAGTGGCAGGTTCCGCAGCTGGGGATGAACGAGCAGACGATGTGGTCTCCGGGGGCGACGCGGGTGACGCCCGGGCCCACCTCCTCGACGACGCCCGCACCCTCGTGCCCCATGACCATCGGGAGCCAGCCCTGGATCTCCCCCTGCATGACGTGGAGATCGGAGTGGCACAGGCCGGCGTGGGTGTAGCGGACGAGGATCTCCCCCTCGCCCGGGCCGCCGAGGTCGAGCTCCTCGATCTCGAGGGGTTTACCGGCCTCGTGGACGACGGCGGCGGTGGTCTTCATGGGTGCTCCTCGTGCGGGGTGGCGGTGCGGGCCGGGGACGACGGCGCGCTGGGCTCAGCCGGTCGTCGCGGCGGGGGTGGTGGTGCGTTCCTTGCCGGCCTCGACGGCCGCCTTGGTGGCGTCCTTGCTGGTCGCGGCGCGGGCCGCGAGCTCCTTGTAGGTCAGGGGCCTGCGTTCGAAGACGCCCTCGTGCGCGGCGACGGCGTCGCGGTGCTCGGCGTGTTCGGGATGGCGCGCCTCGAACTCCTGGCGGGCGTCGAGAGTGCGCCGCCAGCGGGTGACGTACTCGCGGTCACCGCGGTGCACCCCCTCCCAGGACTGCGGGGCACTGGACATCGCCGGTGGGGGCGCGCTCGACCCGCTGGAGTGGATGGCGGGGGCGGGCGGGCGGCGCGCGGTCTGCGCGCCGCAGGTCGGGCAGTCCGGCGCGGGGCTGCTCCAGGAGGACACCAGGAGCTCGAAGCGGGTACCGCAGGCACAGGCGTAGTCGTAGAGCGGCACGGGCCACCTACCTTCCGGGGCGGTCGGACGGGCCGCCGGGCCGGTGCGTTGCGGCACCGGCCCGGCCGCGCCGCTCAGGTGTAGTAGTTGCCGGGTCCGGTCTTGAGCTCGCGGATCTGGTCCGCCGAGTGCCCGAAGACGATCGTGGCGTTCTTCTGCTCCTCGATGGCGCGGATCTTCTCCACCGACCTGAACCATGCCACGGTGTCGTAGACGATCCCCGCGGCGATGGCCGGGGGACCGTAGGACTCCTTGAGGTAGAGCGAGTCCGAGGCGAAGACGAACGTGCCGGCGTCGGCGAGGTCGACCTGCAGGCTCATCGTTCCCCAGGTGTGACCGGGCGTCCGCAGCAGCGTGATGCCGGGGAGGATCTCGGTGTCCTCGTTGATCGTGTCCAGGGTCAGGCCGTCGTAGTCGGACTTGATGTGCGCGCCCTGGTTGTAGCCGTCGAAGGAGAAGGCGCCCTTCTTCTCCTCCTCGTCGACGATGATCTTCGTACCGGTGTCCTGCCACAGCTTGGCGTTCGCGGCGTGGTCCATGTGCAGGTGGGACAGCAGCAGGTAGTCGATGTCGCCCGGCTCGAGGTTCAGCTGCTCGAGCCGCGAGTCGAGCCACATGTCCTCGGTGACCGTGTCGACGGGGAAGAAGGTGTCCAGGGCGGTGGGGCCCCAGCGGTCCTCCCAGTCCCGGGGCACGCCGGAGTCCCAGATCAGCTTCTTGCCACTGGGGTGCTCGATGTAGACGACGTGGGTCGGGACCTCGACCCAGTCCTTCTGCTTGACCGGCTCGGAGCGGGTGGCCATGTTCGCCGGGTCGATCAGCAGCCAGGTCAGGTCGGCGTGCATGGTTCCGGTGGGGAGCACCGTGAGCTTGATCTTGTCGGAGTCCGACATCGTTCTCCTCGCTGAGTGGACGGTGAGGGCTGGACGCTGAGGGGTGGACGGAGCGGGCTGTTCAGGCGATGGGAGCGCTGAGCCTCTGGCGGGCCCGGTCGACCCCGATGTCGGCGACGACGCCGCGGATGGCCTTCTTGTCGTACTTGCCGACGCTGGTCTTGGGGACCTCGGGCACGAACAGGAACGTGTCCGGGATCCAGAACTTGATGAAGCCCTCGGCGAGCAGGTGGCTGCGCAGCTCGTCCTCGGTGAGGGCGTCGTCGGAGGGGACGACGCAGGCGAGCGGGCGCTCGAGCCACTTCTCGTCCTCGATCCCGACGACGGTGGCCTCGGCGACCTTGGGGTGGAGCATCAGGGAGTTCTCGAGGTCGATGGTGGAGATCCACTCGCCGCCGGACTTGATCAGGTCCTTGGAGCGGTCCTTGAGCAGGACGTAGCCCTCGGGGTCGATGCAGCCGACGTCGCCGGTCTTGAGCCAGCCGTCGATCATCGAGTCCCGGGTGCGCTCGTCGCGGTAGTACTCGCTGGCGGTGAACGGGGAGCGGACGTGGAAGTCCCCGATGCTCGTCCCGTCCCAGGGCAGCTCGGCGCCGGTCTCGGCGTCGACCACCTTGATCTGGAGCAGCGGGATCGGCAGGCCCTGGGTCTGGCGCAGCCCGTAGACCTCGTCCTCGGTCCGGTCCGCGAGGGTGGACTTGAGTGCGAAGAAGCAGATCTGCGGGGAGTTCTCGGTCATGCCGTAGCCCTGCATGACCTCGGTGGCGTACTCGTCGTTGAACCACTTCATGACGGCCTTGGACGGTGCCTGCCCGCCGAGCCACAGGGTGTCCAGGCTGGACAGGTCCCGGGGCCGGTCCGAGGCGCGGACGGCGTCGCGGATCATCGTGCCGATGGTGACGGCGGCGTTCATCCCGGTGACGCCGAGGTCCTCGATGATGTCGACGTAGTCCCCCGCGGTGGGGTGGGCGCCGGGCAGGACCAGCGTGGCGCCCTGGAGCAGGGCGGTGTGCGGGATGTTCCAACCGTTGCAGTGGAACATCGGCGCGACCTCGAGCCAGATCTGGCTCTCGCTCATGTTCAGCTTGTCGTGCATGGCCAGGCACATCGCCTGCAGGACCATCGCGCGGTGGGAGTAGACGACGCCCTTCGGGTCCCCGGTCGTCGCGCTGGTGAAGCACATGGCCGAGGCGGTCTTCTCGTCGAACTCGGCGAACTGCGCGTTCTCGTCCGCCGCGGCGAGCAGCTCCTCGTAGGAGTGCACCGGCAGCCCGATCCGGTGGTCGGGGAGTGCGCCGTCCGCGAGGACGATCACCCGCTCCACGGTCGGCAGGCCCATCTCCAGCAGCTGCGCGACGAGCTCGAGCTGGTCCGCGTCGACGACCAGGACGCGGTCCTCGGCCTTGTCGATCGTGAACTTCTGCTGCAGCGGCGAGAGCCGCAGGTTGATCGTGTGCAGCACCGCCTGGATGCCGGGCACCCCGAAGTAGGTCTCCATGTGCCGGTAGTTGTTCCAGGCGAGGGTGCCCACCCGGTCACCAGGCGCGATCCCCAGCGTCCCCAACGCGTCGCCGAGCCGGCGGACCCGCTTACCGAAGTCCCGGTAGGTGTAGCGGTGATACTCGCCCGGCCCGAGCCTGGTGATGATCTCCTTCTCGGCGAAGAGCCGCTCGGTCCGCCACAGCAACGAGTGCAGCAGCAGCTGGCTGTCGAACATCAAACCCTGCATCGACCCCTCCGCAGTGAGTTGGTCTTGGACGGCCGAGGATCGCGTACTCTATAGAATAAGGCAAGTCGAGATGAGACCCGAAGCACAAAATACGATCTGACGTGGGGATTTTCATGCAGAACCGTGACTCGCTCTACATAGAAGGGGCCTGGAGGGCGCCGAGTTCCGACGCCGTCATCGAGGTGGAGAACCCCGCCACGGAGGAACTCCTCGCCACCGTCCCGGCGGGGACCGCGGCCGACGTCGACCGCGCGGTGGCTGCCGCGCAGGCGGCGTTCCCGTCCTGGTCGCGCACCTCCGTGGGGGAGCGGGCCGAGGTGCTGCGCAGGGTCCGGGACGGCCTGGCCAAGCGCCAGGACGAGATCGCCGAGACGATCTCGACCGAGATGGGCTGCCCGTTGCGGATCGCCACCAAGATCCAGGCGGCGCTGCCGCAGACCGTGGTGGGCGCCTACGCCGACCTGATCGAGTCCTACGAGTTCGACGAGCGGGTCGGGAACACCATCGTCGCCCGCGAGCCGGCCGGGGTGGTCGGGGCGATCACGCCGTGGAACTACCCGCTGCACCAGATCACCTGCAAGCTCGCGCCCGCCCTCGCCGCGGGCTGCACGGTCGTCCTCAAGCCGAGCGAGGTGGCGCCGATGGTGGCCTACCTGCTCTTCGACGTCCTCCACGAGGCGGGCCTGCCGGCGGGCGTGGTCAACCTGGTGCCGGGTTACGGCACCGAGGTCGGCGAAGCCCTCGCGGGGCACCCCGGGATCGACGCGGTGTCGTTCACCGGGTCGGTGCGGGCCGGCTCCCGGGTCGCGGAGGTCGCGGCCCGCTCCATCACCCGCGTCACGCTCGAGCTCGGGGGCAAGTCGGCGAACGTGCTGCTGCCCGACGCCGACGTGGCGACCGCGGTCAAGGTCGGGGTGGCGAACGCGTTCCTCAACGGCGGCCAGACCTGCACCGCATGGACTCGGATGCTGGTCCACGACGACCAGTACGACGAGGCCGTCGAGCTGGCCGCGTCGATCGCGTCCGGCTACACCCCGGGGGACCCGCTCGACCCGTCGACGAAGCTCGGCCCGATGGTCTCCGCCGCCCAGCGGGAGCGGGTGCGGGGCTTCATCCGCACCGGCGTCGCGGAGGGTGCCCGGCTGGTCACCGGGGGAGCCGAGCAGCCCGAGGGGATCGAGCGCGGCTACTACGTCTCGCCCACCGTCCTCGCCGACGTGGCCCCGGACTCCACGGTCGCGCAGCAGGAGATCTTCGGGCCCGTGCTGTCGGTCCTGCGCTACTCCGACGAGGAGCAGGCGCTGCAGATCGCCAACAACTCCGACTACGGGCTCGCCGGGGCGGTGTGGTCGGCGGACCAGGACCGCGCACTGGCCTTCGCGCGCCGGGTGCGCACCGGGTCCATCGACGTCAACGGCGGCCGCTACAACCCGCTCGCCCCGTTCGGCGGCTACAAGCGGTCCGGCATCGGGCGGGAGATGGGCACCTCGGGTCTCGAGGAGTTCCTCGAGGTCAAGGCGATCCAGGTCTAGACCGCACGGGAGGGCCCCGGGCAGGGGACGCCCGGGGCCGGCCACCCCGGGCGGATCACCCAGGGCCGGTAGATTCGGCAGCGTTGCACAGCAGCACGGGAGGCGTTCGTCGTGATCGAGGGCAGCAGTTCTGGCTCGTTGCCGCGCAACCTGGTCCAGGGGGAGAAGCTCAGCCCGCAGATCGCCCGGCTCATCCGCGAGCTGATCATGACCGGTGAGGCGAAGGGCCACGCCAAGCTGCGCACCGAGCACCTGGCCGCCCGCTTCGGGGTCAGCGCCACCCCCGTGCGGGAGGCGCTGATGTCCCTGCACGGCGAGGGTCTCGTGACGTTCGAGCCGGGCCGGGGGTTCAAGGTCGTCCCGATGACCCGGCAGGACCTGCTCGACCTCTACGATGCCCAGGCCTACTTCGCCGGCGAGCTCACGGCGCGCGCCGTGCCCCGCCTCACCGACGAGAACCTCGAGCAGCTCCAGGGCATGCAGCGAGACCTCGTCCGGGCCATCGACGAGGGCGACGGGCTCGCGGCGGAGACGATCGAGATCGGCCTCCACCGGGTCGTCAACATGGCGGCGGACGCCCCGAAGCTCCGGTGGCTGTTGAAGTCCACGACCCGGTACGCGCCGTTCCGGTCCTGGAGCAGCGTCCGTGACTGGGCGGGAGCGGCGCCCGAGGACCACCTGCTGATCCTCCGCGCCCTCGAGCGGCGCAGCCCGAGAACCGCCGGCGCCGCGATGACCGCGCACATCCGCAACGTCGCGGACCTGCTCGCGGACCATCTCGCCGAACGGGGCGTGCTGGCGGATCCGGGTGACGTGGCGGAGGGCAGGATGCGCGTGCACCTCACGCACCTCACCGAGCGGACCTCCCCCCACGAGGTCTGACGGCAGCGAGGTCTGACGGCGGCTGGGGCAAGTCAGCCGGCTGTGCGGGCACGGGCGGCTGGTCGCCGGGTTCAGACGGCGGGTGCCCGGAGGTGGTTGACCGCGGCGCGGGCCGCGGCGGCGATGGCGGCGTCCGCCCTCGGGACGGTGGCGTCGTGGCGTGCGGCGTGGGTGAACACCGCGACGGCGACGGGGTGCTCGCCGGGGTAGGTGACCACGCCGATCTCGTTGCGCACCGCGCCGATGCTCCCGGTCTTGCCGGCGACCGCGGCCGTACCCGGGAATCCCGCGCGGAGCCGCTGCGTCCAGACCTGCGCGCCGAGCAGGCGTCGGGCGAAGGCGGTCCCGGTGGCGGAGGCGAGTTCGCCGCGCCAGAGCAGCGTGAGCAGCCGGGTGCTGTCGGCCGCCGTGGTCGACGAGCCGTAGGCCGGGTCGAGCGCCCGGACCGCGACGGGGGCGTCGTTGTCGGCGAGCACGGCGAAGGCGGCCGTGACGTCGTCCGCGCCGGTGTCCGCGAGCAGCTCGGCGAAGACCTCGGCGGTGCCGCCGCGGATCCGTGTCCCGGGCAGGTCCAGCTCGGACGGCAGCGCGGCGACCCGGTCACGGCCGACCCGCTCGTGCACGACGTCCGCGGCCCCGTTGTCCGACACCGTGATCATCGAGGTGGCCAGGTCCCGCCAGGACATCGTGACCGGGTCGGCGAGCGCGGAGATCCCGGTCGGGCCGGGAGTGCGCCGGTCGGGGGTGACGGTGACCGGCTCGCGCGGGTCGAGCTCGCCCTCGTCGACGGCCCGGCAGTACGCGACCAGTACCAGGACCTTGTAGACCGAGGCCATCACCACCGGCACGTCCGCGCCGACGGCGACCTCCCGGTCGGCCCAGCGCGGTCCGTCGCCGCTGACCGGTCGGGCGTGCAGCCAACCGCGCACACCGGCGTCCCGGAACGCGGCGCAGACCTCGCGTCCCACGGTCACGTCATCGCCCGCAGCACCTCGGCGAGCTCGTCGACGACCGCGGCCTCGGTGTCTCCCCGGTGCACGATCCGGACCCGGAACGGGATCGGCGCTCCCGCTGCGGGCCTGCGAGCCACGCCGTCCGTCCCCAGGTCGGGGTCCGGGGTGAGGGTGAAGGCGACACCGGTCGCGACCGCTGCCAGGGCCGCCGCCGGATCTCCCGCCTCGGCCGTGCGCACCGGGCAGCCGCGGGTCTCCAGGGTGTCGAGCAGCAGGTCGTGCGCGGCCGGGGCGTACCTGCGCGGCGACGTCGCCAGCTCCAGGTCCCGGAGCGTGCGCAGGGCCACCGGCTCGCCGTCCCCGGCCGCCGGATGCCCCGCCGGCAGCAGTACCGCGGTGGGCAGCGCGACGACGGGCCCGGCCCGGGCGGACCCCAGCACGGTCGGGTGGGCGACGACGGCGACATCCAGCGTCCCCGCCGAGACGGCGTCGACCAGCGTCACCGTGGCGCTGCCGGCGAGCACGGCCCTCCGGCCCGCCACCTGTCCCGCGCGTGCGGCCAGCCGCGCGGCGACCCGCGGGCCGAGGTCCGCGACGACGCCGACACGCAGTACCTGCGCGGCCTCCGCCTGCCGGCGGGCGGCACGGTCGAGTTTCTCGGCGTCCTCCAGCAGGGCTCGGGCGCGGGGGAGCAGGTCCCGGCCCGCGGTCGTCAGGGAGACGCCGCCGGGGCCGCGGTCGAACAGCCGGACCCCGAGCCGGGTCTCCAGCCGCCGGACACCCTGGGACAGCGGCGGCTGCGCGATCTGCAACCGGCGGGCGGCATGACCGAAGTGCCGCTCCTCGGCGATGGTGACGAAGAATGTCAGATGCCGCAGGAGGTCCATCCCACATCCTCACCTCGCTCCATATCGAAGAGATATCACACGCCGAGCACGATCATATTTGTGCAATCGTCGCCGCCCTGCTGATGTTCGTCCCATGACGATCTCCCGCCGTTCCCTGCTGCTCGCCGGAGGCGCGTCGATCGGTGCTGTGCTGGTGGGCTGTGCCCCACCGACCGCGCCCGCACCCGTCCCGGCCGTGCCGGCCCACCTCCCGATCCCGGACCTGGACGGCATCGAGCAGCGCTACGGCATGCGCATCGGCGTCCAGGCCCTCGACACGGGAACCGGGACGACCGCCGGGCACCGGACCGACGAACGCTTCCTCCTGTGCTCGACCGTCAAGTCCCTGATGGCCGCCTTCGCGCTCCACCTCTCGACCACCGATCCCGGGCTGCTGGACCGCCGGGTGAGCTACACCCGGGCGGACCTGCTGGAGTACGCGCCGATCACCTCGATGCACGTCGACACGGGGATGACCGTCGCCGAGCTCTGTGCCGCCGCCGTGACCGTCTCGGACAACACCGCACACAACCTGCTGCTGCGCGAGGCCGGTGGTCCGGCCGCGCTCACGGCCTATCTGCGCGGTCTGGGCGACGGGGTGACCCGTGCGGACCGGGCCGAACCGGCGCTGAACGGACCGGCCGGGGAGCAGGACACGACCACCCCGGCGGCGATGGCCGCGACGCTGCAGGCGCTCACCGTCGGAGATGCCCTGCCGCCCGCGCAGCGGGAGCAGCTCATGGCCTGGCTGCGCGCGACCACCACCGGTGACGCCCAGATACGGGCCGGGGTCCCGGCGGGATGGCAGGTCGGGGACAAGACGGGCAGCGGAGCGGCCGGCGAGAGGAACGACGTCGGCGTGCTCGTCCCGCCGCAGGGTGCCCCGGTCGTCCTCACCGTGTTCACCGTGCCCGCGGACCCGGACGACGAGCGCGGTGCGGAGGCCGTCGCGGCCTCCACGCGGGCCGCGCTCGGTGCCCTCGGCAATGCGTCGTGAGCAGGTGAGCCCGGCATCATGGAGCCACAACGACGTTCGAGGGACCCGGGGGACGCGTGATGGCTCCATGGTGCGGCGCGGGCCGCTCCCTGTACCAGGTAGGTCGCCAGAGATGAACGACGACGGACCGGTCCGTCGCCTCGTGGGGCGCGCGGTCGACAAGGTGCTGGGCCTGCCGGGCGCGACGGCCCGTCCGGTCGTACGCCCCGACCTCTGCGCCACCATGGCGGACGGGGTCTCGCTGCTCGGCGATCTCTACCGCCCCGCGGACGTCCCGGGCCCGCTGCCGGTGGTGCTCGTCCGCCTGCCCTACGGCCGGACGGGGCTGAACGGGCAGCTGTTCGGCGCGACCCTGGCCCGCCGGGGGTTCCAGGTGTTCCTCCAGTCCACCCGGGGGACGTTCGGGTCGGGTGGCCAGTTCCGGCCCTTCAGCACCGAGCGGGACGACGGCCTGGCCACCCTCGCCTGGCTGCGGCGGCAACCGTGGTGCGACGGCCGCGTCGCGATGACCGGAGGCAGCTACTTCGGCCACACCCAGTGGGCCGTCGCGCCGTACGCGGACCCGCCGCTGGTCTCGATCTCACCCCACGTCACCGCGGCGGAGGTGACACGGGCGTTCTACGACCACGGTGCCCCGCAGCTGGAGAACGGGCTGAGCTGGACGGCGACGATCGGCAGGCAGGAGCGCCGGGGCCTGCCCCCGCTGCTGCCCAACCCCGCGCTCAGGGCCCGTACCCGCCGGGCGCTGAACAGCCTGCCCCTGCAGGCCGCGGACGTGGCCGTCACCGGCGCGCCCGTGGCGTTCTGGCGGGACTTCGTCGATCACGCGGCGCCCACGGACCCCTTCTGGGATCCCGCGGACCACAGCCGGGTCGACATGCACCGGCTCCCGCCGGCCAACATGGTCACGGGCTGGTGGGACCTGTTCCTCCCGGGACAGCTCGCGGACTTCCGGGCGCTGCGCGCCGCGGGCAACGACGCCCGGATCCTGGTGGGTCCCTGGCTGCACGGCGATGCGGGCGAGCTGAAGGAGATCGTGGTCCGGGACGTCGAATGGCTCGACCATCACCTCAACGGCGGGCCGGCACCGCAGGGTTCCCCCGTGCGGGTCTGGCTGCAGCGGGCGGACGAGTGGCTGGATCTCGACGAGTGGCCGCCGCGGCACGCGGAGCGGCTCACCCAGCACCTGCGCGGTGACGGCACGCTCTCGGCGGACCCCGAGCCGGGGGCCGCCGAGCCCAGCCGGTTCACCTACGACCCCGCGGACCCGACACCCGGGGTCGGCGGTCCGCTCCTGCAGGCGCCGGGCAAGCAGGCGGACAACCGGGCCGTCGAGCTGCGGCCGGACGTCCTGGTCTTCACCGGGGAGCCCCTGGCGGCCGATCTCGACGTGGTGGGCCCGGTGACCGCGCGCGTCCACCTGCGGACCGGCGTGCCCCATGCCGACGTCGTGGTGCGGCTGTGCGACGTCGATCCCGAGGGGGTCTCCCTCAACGTCGTCGACGGGATCCGCCGCCTCGATCCCGCCACCGTCCCCGCGGCCGACGTCGCCGTGGGCGAGGACGGCACGCTCGCCGTCGAGGTGGAGCTCTTCCCCACCGCCTACCGCTTCGGGGCCGGCCATCGGCTGCGGGTCCAGGTCAGCGGGGGCGCGTTCCCGCGCTTCGCCCGCAACCTCGGCACCGGCGAGGGCTTCGGCACGGGGACCTCGGGGGTCCCCTGCCCCTTCGAGATCCTCCACGACGCGGACCATCCGTCGTCCGTACAGGTGCAGCGGCTACCTTGAATGTCTCGACCAGCGGTCGGTATCGATTGACATTCGATAGATCACCCGCCATTCTCGGCGCATGGTCACAGAGCGTCGGGCGGTCGTCCTCCTCCGGGTCTTCCTCGTGGTGCTGTTCGGCGTCCTGGTGGTGTTCCAGGTCCTCTCGCTGCCCGGACAGTTCCGGTACATGGCCGAGCAGTCCCCGGGCGATGCCCATCTGCGCTGGCCGCTGACGGCGGTGGCCGTGTTCCTGGTCCTCTGCGTGCAGGTGGTGGTGGTGTCCACCTGGAAGCTGCTCACGCTGGTCACGGACGACCGCATCTTCAGCGACGCCTCGATGGCCTGGGTGAACGTGATCGTCCGGGCGATCTTCGCCGCCTGGGTCGTGCTCTCGGGCCTGTTCCTCTTCGTCGGCTTCCGGGCGGACGACCCCGGAGTGCCGCTGTTGCTGTTCCTGATGGTCATCGGGGTCACCGTGGTCGGGCTGCTGATGGTCGTGATGCGGGCGCTGCTGCGGCGGGCCACGACGCTCCGGTCCGACATGGACGGGGTCATCTGATGCCGATCGTCGTGCGCATCGACGTCGAACTGGCCCGGCGCAAGATGAGCGTCGGGGAGTTCGCCGAACGCGTCGGGCTCACCCCGGCGAACGTGGCGGTGCTGAAGAACGGCCGGGCCAAGGCGGTGCGCTTCAGCACCCTGGAGGCGATGTGCCGGGTGCTCGACTGCCAGCCGGGGGACCTGCTGGAATGGGTTGAGGACGAGGCGCCCCGGCTGTCCGAGACCTAGGGGCGGGCCTCGCCGCGCGCCCACCCGAGCAGCCGGGCCAGGTGGGGGTCGGCCGAGCCCGCCTCGACGCGGGGTCGGCCGAGGACGACCTCGCCGCCCGTCCCGTCGAGGGTGATCAGTGTGCCTTCGGGCAGGACGCGGTCGCCGGCTCGCGAGGAGGCGGCCTCCACGACGAGGTCCGCGGCGCCGACGACCGCCGGAACGCCCATCGCCCGCGCGACGACCGCGGCGTGGCTGGCCGGCCCGCCGCGGGCGGTCAGGAGCCCGGCCGCGGCCGCGATGCCGTGCAGGTCGAGCGGCGAGGTCTCCGGGCGCACCAGGAGGACCGGGCCGTCCACCGCCATCCGGACGGCGCGGTCGGCGCTCGTCGCCACCCGGCCGGACGCGACGCCGGGGCTGGCGCCGATCCCGCGGACGAGTACGTCGCGCAGCCCGGTGCGGGCGATGCGGGGGGTGCGGGCCTGCCGGAGGTGCTCCGGGGAGACCCGGCGCACGGCCTCGCTGCGGTCGATCACGCCGTCGTCCGCGAGGTCGACGGCGACGCGGACCGCGGCCCGTCCGACGAGCCGCGCCGGGCGCACCTGCAGGAACCACAGCGTGCCGGCCTCGACGGTGAACTCCACGTAGCACGCGTCCCGGTAGTGCTGCTCGATCCGGCGCAGGCCTTCCCCCAGCTCGGCCGCCACCGCCGGCAGCCGGTCGGCCAGCCCGTGCAGCGGACGGGTCCGGGTCCGGCCGGAGACGACGTCGTCCCCCCGCCGGCCGAACAGCACCTCGCCGAACGGGACCGGCTCGCCGGTGTCCGGGTCCCGGCTGAACGCGACGCCGCCGGCGCTGCGGTCGTCCCGGTCGCCGAACACCATCGCCTGCACGGTCACGGCGGTGCCGAGGTCCTGCGGGATGCCGTGGAGGTCCCGGTAGGTCCGGGCGCGGGGTGTGTCCCAGGACGCGGCCACGGCCTCGATCGCGCGTTCCAGCGCGCCGGTGTTCCCGGGTGCGAGACCGATGTCGAGCAGGGTGTCCATCATGCCGGGCATCGACACGCTGCCGCCGGAGCGGACGGACACCCGCAGGGCCTGCCCGGTGTCTCCGGACCCACGCCGGACGGCCGCCTCGAGATCCGCGACCGCGGCGGCCAGCTCGGCGTCGAGGCCGGGGGGAGGTCGCCCGTCCCGGAGGAAGGCGCGTCCGACCTCGGTCGTGAGGACGAACCCCGGCGGGACGGGCAACCCGAGACGGAGCAGGACGACGAGGCCGTGGGCCTTGCCACCCAGGATGCCCACTGGTTCCTCGGTGCCCGCGGCGAGGCGGTGGATCCACCTCACGCGGGGTACCGCGGGAGGCCGAGCGTGGCCAGCAGGTCCTCGTGGAGGTGGAACCACACGGAGTGGTAGGAGGACAGGTCGTCGGTGACGAACCCCGGCTCGCCGGACCGCGCCCGCAGGAGCGCGTCCGCCAGCCGCACGCGGTACCGGCCGAACCGGGGGACCGCGGCGGCGAGGCTCGCGCAGACGGCCCCGGCTCGCCGGTCCACGTCCGCGAGCCGCTCCAGGACCCGGGCGTCGTAGGCGGGGTCGCTGTGGTCGTTCGTCGCCGGAGCACCGTCCGCGGGGCGGATCTGCCACGCCGTGCAGAGGTCGAGCAGCTCCGGGTTGAGGACGAGGAACCGCGCGTAGGCCTCGGTCACGGCGGCCCGCGCGCCGGCGGCGTCGAGCTCGTCGGCGATCCGCTCCGCGTCCGCGGTGCGACCCGCCTCGGTGAGGCCCCACCCGCCGAAGCCCCCGGGCAGGTACGTGACGAGCCCGGCGGTCGCGAGGTCGATCAGTGCGGACTCGGCATCCGCCGCGGACGCCCCCCACCACGGCGGCGACGCGGTCCGCGCCCGCGAACCCGATGCAGCGCAGCGTGTGGAGGACCAGCAGGTCCGTCCCGGTCACCGGCCGTCGCTCCCCGCGGCGCCGGCGCCCGCGACGGCCGCGGCGTAGGGGGCGCCGCGGCCGTCCGCGCGGGCGACGAGCACGCCGTCCCGGACGCGGACGGCGGTCTCGGTCCCGTCGTCGGCCGTCGTCAGCCCGAGCGCGGAGGCCGTGAGGGCGCGATCGTCGACGACGACGCGGAGACCGGCCCAGGAGCCGGGGGCGAACACCCGCCGGAGGCATCCGGCGAGATCGCCGATCCGGAGCCGGACGAGCCTGCCGATCTCCGCCGGATCGCCCGTCACGACGACGACGGTGACCTGGTCCGCGGGGCGGGCGGCGCGGACGGCGTCCTCGACGGCGCCGAGGCGGGCGGTGCCGAGGACCGCCACCACGCCGTCGAGGTCGAGGTCGACCGGCTCTCCGGTGAGCTGGTCCAGGAGCCCGCCGGGCGGACCCCAGGTGTCCCGGGACGTGTCCGCGGGCCGGACGTAGGGCAGGTGCGGCGGGTCCCAGGTGTCCTCGAGGTCGATCCCGGCGAGGTGCTCGCAGGCGCGGGCCAGGTCGAAGGGGTCACCGAACCCGGGTGCGGTCTCGGCGAGGTGGCCCGACCCGTCGAACAGGGTCAGGACCAGCTCGGCGAGCCGGACCTGCCGCGTCGGACCACCTCCGGGCACGGACTCGAGGGCGAGGGCGAGCAGCAGCGCCTCCAGCCGGGCGAGGTTCGTCAGCGCGGTGCGCGCGGGCTCGTCGTCCACCACGCCGGTGAGCGAGCGGAGCTGCAGGTGGCCGACCCCCGGGGCGTCGCCGGTCAGCGGCAGCCGTTCGAGCCAGACGCGGGCGAGCGCGCCGAGCGCCTCGGCGGGGGACCGGACGGCCGCCGCCGGCGATCCCCCGCCGGCCCCGCGCTCGACCAGGTCGAGCAGGACCGCCAGGTAGAGCGCCCGTTTGCCCGGGAAGTTCGAGTACACCGCGCCCCGGGTCAGCTCGGCCCGCTCGGCGATCCGGTCGATCCTCGCCTCGGTGTACCCGTGCCGGGTGAACTCCTCGCGGGCCGCGGCGAGCACGGAGACGCGGGTGCGCTCCTGCTGCTGCACGCGGGTCAGTCGCGCCATCGTGTCTCCGATCCCGGTCCGGAGCATCACGATACCCACAGTATCCGGATGTCCTCAACATCCGAAATTCGGTCTAGCCTCCCGCCATCGCCCCGACGACGAGCAGCGGCTCGGCCCCCCGGCGCAGCGCCTCCGGCAGCGGGTCGTCCGCCGATCCGTGGGACAGGTCCTCCTCGCAGGCGAAGAACCGGACGAAGGCGCGCCGACGCTGCGTGCCCCGGTCCCGGATCGCCCCGCGGAGCACGGGATGGAGCTGCTCGACGGCGTCGAGCACGGCCCGCAGCGTGGCCGGTTCCGTAACCTCGACGCGGACCTCGCCGTCGACCCCGGCGAGGCGGCGCAGATGGGTGGGCAGCTTGACCCGGATCTCAGCCGTACCGGTCCCCGTCGTGCCGGTCCCGTTCATGACAGCGTCTGCACCTCCACCGACAGCACTGCCGGGAGGTCGCGCACGATCGGCGCCCAGCTGTCACCGGCGTCCGCCGAGGCGTACACCTGCCCGCCGGTGGTGCCGAAGTAGACCCCGCACTCGTCGAGGCCGTCGACGGCCAGCGCGTCCCGCAGCACGTCGACGTAGCAGTGTTCCTGGGGCAGCCCGCGCGTGAGCGGTTCCCACTCCCCGCCGCCGGTGCGGCTGCGGTGCACGCGCAGCCGCCCGTCCGGTGGGAAGTGCTCGCTGTCGCTGGTGATGGGGATGACGTAGACGGTCTCCGGCTCGTGGGCGTGCACGTCGACGACGAAACCGAAGTCCGTCGGCAGGTTGCCGCCGATGTCGTACCAGCTGCCGCCGCCGTCGTCGGACCGCATGACGTCCCAGTGCTTCTGCATGTACACCGTCTCGGGTCGCGACGGGTGCAGCGCGAGCTTGTGGACGCAGTGCCCGACCTCGGCGTCCGGGTCCGGGATCCCCTCGCTCACGAGACCGCGGTTGGCCGCGCGCCAGGACTTCCCGCCGTCGTCGGTCCGGAAGACGCCGGCGGCCGAGATCGCGACGAGCATGCGGTTCTCGTCGACGGGGTCCGGGAGGATCGTGTGCAGGCACATGCCGCCCGCGCCGGGCTGCCACTGCGGGCCGGAGCCGTGCTCGCGCAGGCCCGGGACCTCCGACCAGCTGTGGCCGCCGTCGACCGTGCGGAACAGGGCCGCGTCCTCGACGCCGGCGAGCACGGTGTCCGGGTCCGTCCGGGACGGTTCCAGGTGCCAGACCCGCGCGAACTCCCAGGGGTGGGCCGTGCCGTCGTACCACTGGTGGGTGCCCGGGACGGTCGCGTAGGCGAACTCGTTGCCCACCGGCTCCCAGGTGCGGCCGCCGTCGTCCGAGCGCTGGATCTGCTGGCCGAACCAGGCCCCGGACACCGCTGCGTAGATCCGGTCCGGCGCCGCCGGCGAGCCCTTGAGGTGGTAGACCTCCAGGCCGGGGAAGAACGGCCCGGCCACCTCCCAGGTCGATCGTGCCCCGTCCGCGGTGAGCACGAACGCGCCCTTCCTGGTGCCGACGAGAACCCGTACGCCACTCATGTGACCTCCTCCAGCCGCGCGGCTGTTCCGGAGGTGGACTCCACGCCCGGCCGGAACTCATCGGGTACGCGCCGGATCGAGGCCGAGGACCCGGTCGATCACACCGATCGGGGCGGCGTCACCCCGCGCAGGACGTCGGTGAACTCCTCGAGCGCCGGCAGCGCTGCCGCGAGCGTTTCCACCGTGGTCACCGGCAGGCCGTCCACGACGTCCAGCAGCGCGGTGACCCGCGCCTCGCGGATGCGGTCGTTCTTCTCCCGCCCGGCCGCGGTCGCGACCGCGAGGACCGCGCGCTGGTCCTCGGCGTCCGGGACGCGGTGCAGGAGTCCGAGGTCCTCGAGCCTGCCGAGCACCCGGGACACCATCGTCGGGTTGAGGCCCTCGAGCTCGGCGACCACCGAGACCCGCACCCGCCCGTGCGCCACGACGACGCCGAGCACCGACGCCTGCGTCGGGGTCAGGTCCTCCGTGGCCGCGGACGGGTTCATCGCCCGGGCGAGGCGGCCGATCACCCGGCGGAGCCGCGCGGCCGCCTCGGCGTCGAAGAGCCGCCGGTTGTCGTCGGCGATCGCCACCCCTGCACCGTCCTCCTGCATGCGTGTCATCACACCAGCACGCCTCCCGGCCGTCGGCGGGGGCCGGATACACGTCCTGGGGAGATCGCCGGGGCGGGCCGGCCGGACGATTTCCGGCGGTCGGCGTGGTGGTCGCGGCAGGTGCCCGACCAGCGACGGACAGTGGTGACCGGGCCCGTGGTCCGGGAAGTGCTCAGGAAAAGTGTGGGAATGCGCGCAGAAGTGTGACGCAGGGTCGACGATTCGCAGAGAACTGCGCAGAATGGCGCCGAAAACAGGAGAACCAGGAACGGAAGCAAATATGGCTCAGATCACCCGGGTCCGGCTCGTCGACGACCTGGACGGCGGTGAGGCGGTCGAGACCGTCCCGTTCGCGCTGGACGGCACGACCTTCGAGATCGACCTGAACGAGACGAACGCAGCCGGTCTGCGCGACGTGCTCGCCCCCTATGTCGCCGCGGCCCGCCGGGCGGGACGTGCGCCGGTCGCCGCCCGGACGAAGGGCGAGGCCCGGGGCGGCCGCCCGCGTGACGAGTCCGCCGCGATCCGTGAATGGGCGAACGCCAACGGGCATCCGGTGTCCGCGCGGGGCCGGATCCCGTCCGCGGTCGTCACGGCGTACGAGAACCGCGGGAGCGCCCCCACGGCCGAGCCCGCCGCTGCTCCTGCTGCCGCCGTGCCTGCTGCCGCGCCGACGTCGAAGGTCGAGGCCGTGTTCGTCGAGGCGGACGTGAAGCCGACGCGCCGCAGCCGGAAGAAGGTCGACGCCTGACCGCGACGTCCGGACCGGAGGGCCGGAGGGCGTGCCCCCCGGCCCTCCGCCGTCAGCTGCCGGGCGGCAGGAAGGCCGGCCGGGTGTCCGGCAGCGGCTCGTCGTAGTAGCGGTGGAACACCGGGGTGGCCCCGCCGGAGATCGGCGGGACGATCCAGCTCCAGTCCGCGGGGCACTGCCGCCCGGCCCGCTCCTCGCGGTCCAGGTGGGTGAGGAAGCGCTCGGACTCGGTGTGGTGGTCCGCCATGGTGACACCCGCCCGGTCGAACGAGTGGTGCACCGCGAGCACGAGCTCGACGAGCGCGCGGTCCTTCCAGAGGGTGCGCGGCGAGCTGGTGTCCAGGCCCATCCGCTCCGCGATCGTGGGCAGCATGTCGTAGCGGTCCGGGTCCGCCAGGTTCCGGGCGCCGATCTCGGTGCCGAGGTAGTACCCGTTGAACGGGGCCGCCGGATAGCGCACGCCGCCGATCTCCAGCGGCATGTTGCTGATCGCGGGCACGGCGTGCCAGCGCAGGAACAGGTCGGCGAACCAGGCGTGCTCGGGATGGCTGAGCGGGACCTCGAGCACCGCGTCCCGGGGCACGTCGTGCAGCGTCGCGCGGTCCGCGCCGTCGGTGATGATCAGCGGGAGGATGTCGAAGCGTCCGGGCGGGTCCGCCGGCTGCCAGCCCAGCGCGAGGGCGCGGGTGGTGAGGTCGAGCGTGCGGGGGTCCCCGAGCACCGTGCCGTCCGGCCGCCGCCGGCCCGCGTAGCGGACGAGCTGCTCGTTGACGATCCGTGGTCCCGGCCGGCCGGGCCGGTCCGGTGCGAAGATCGTGATCGTCGACCGGACACGACCGCCCCGGGTGCTCTCCCGCAGGTGCGCGACGCTCTCGGCGCCGACCTCCGCCGGATCCGACACCATGCGGCGGTCCCGCAGGTGCAGGCTGTTCCAGTAGAGCCGGCCGATGCAGCGGGCGGAGTTGCGCCACGCGACGCGGGCCCCGAAGGCCAATTCCTCCGGGGTGTGGTCGTAGGAGCCGGTCTCGTCGATCTCGGTCCGCACCTCGCGCAGGCGCTCCTCGTAGGCGACGGGCGCAGGGTTCTCGGAGTAGTACAGGTCGAGGAACTGCTCCGCCGCGGCGAGGTCGACCGGCTCGATCGTCCTCTCCGCGGGAGGTGTCGCCGCGACTGCCGAGACGGGGCACCGTGGGGCGTCGGAGTAGGCCTGGCGGGTTTGCCGTGGCACGACGATGTCGTCGGTGCAGTGTGCGGGTGCACCAGCGAGGGGAGTCACAGATTCCTCCGGGTCGGGCGCCGGCGCTCGCCGGGTGGGATCGCGGCCCGTGTCGGGCGAGCGACCTCACCCTCGGGGGAGCGGGGTCGGCGGGTGAGCTGTCGGCAGGGTGAGTGTCGGCTCGTGTCTTCGTGGGGCGCTGCTAGGGGCGGCGGAACCGTCCGCGACCGAAACCGCGGCTGTACTCCTCACCGGTGCGGGGCCTCGGCATCGCCGACGCGAGGGTCTCCACCGGCCTGTCCTCCATCGCCGACCGGGCGCCGGCGCACATGTGGTTGGTGACCCATTGGCACAGGGCGATCCAGGACGAGCTGAGGTAGCTGGAGTAGGACAGGCCGACGAGGTCACGGATCGCCCGGGTCAGCGCGTGCGCGACATGGACGTAGTGCTCGGGCTCCACCTGGTGGCGGACGTAGTGGTCGGCGCCCATCCGGTACAGCAGCACCTCGAGGTCCGCCGTGTCCTTGTGCGCGAGCGTGTCGATGGCGGTCAGCAGGGTCTCCGTCATCTTCTGCATCTGGTGGGTCATGTCGACCGCGAACATGGTCCGCAGCCCCGGGGCCATCTCGAACAGGTGTCCGTAGAACACCTCGGCCAGCTCCACCGGACGGTCCGCGACCGTGAGACACGATTCCCGGATCGCCTGCATCACCTCGGCCGAGGGGCGTCCGGACCACGCCGCCATGCGTCGTTCCTGCTGGAGGGGGTCGGACCCGGAGCGCATGACCAACGAACTGCCTTTCCTCTGCCGTCCAGGTTCGCCGATGGTCACGCGTGACCACACGGACACAGTCAGTATCGAACCGTGATGGCGAAACGTTGCAATGACGAAGCCCACTAGTTGCGGCCAACGTCGACACATTGCGGCTGTTCGGTCCAGTGGGCGTTGAATCATTCGGTGGACCCTCGTGCTGACCGCTGACCTCGACGGCGCGCACGTGCGGTCTGAAGGGCCGGATCGATCACCCGGCGGGGAGCAGGGCGCGCAGCACCCGGCCCGCACGCTCGCCGTCCGGCTCCTCGCCCGTGATCACCTTCCGGTACACGTAGGACTCGACGACCCGGACGAGGGTGTAGGCGAGGTCGTCCGCCGGGACCGGGCTGCACAACCGGCCGGCGGCGGTCTCGTCGACGACCAGGCGGTGGACCAGCGCGATCAGCCGCTGCTGGAATCCGCTCGAGCCCAGGGTGAGCAGCCGCAGCGCGTACTCGCCCTCCTCGCTCAGGAACCGACGCATCCCGGGGTGGTCGAGGGTGTCCGAGACGAAGTCCGCGAGGAGCACGGCGAGCCGTGAACCGGCGCCGGGACGGTCCGCCCGATCCAGGCCCCGCTCCAGCGTCCGCCGGGTGAGGGACCAGATCACCTCGCAGAGCAGCAGCTCGCGAGAGCCGACCCAGCGGTAGAGGGTCGCCCGGTTGACGCCCAGCTCGGTGGCCAGCGCCTGCATGTCCAGCCGCTGTCCGGCCTGGAAGGAGCGCCGGGCGAGGGTGAACGCCGCCAGCGCCGTCGGCCGGCCCGGGGCGGTCCCGGCCAGCTGACGCTGCAACGGCGTCGCTGCCTCGTGCACGTCGCTCCTCCGGCTTCCCGTGCGTTGACGGGCGGTGTGACCCACCGCATACTAGCGCGACAGTCGCCAGGGTCTGTCGCATCGACGCGACGGAGCGGTCCATGCGACGCATCGAACGGTCACGACGAGCACCACGATGAGCAACTCGACGAGGAGTGCACATGACAACCGAGGCATCGCCGGCGGCGGAGCACGTCGCCCCGGGCCGGCTGGGTGACCCGGCCCTGACGATCGGGACCGACCCCCGCGCGGACCCCCGGATGGTCGCGGTCCTGGAGGGCTTCGGGCTCACCGGCCTCGCGGACGGTGCGCCGTTGCGGGCCACCGCGAGCCGGGAGGAGCTCCTGGCGTTCGTCGAGGCCGTCGAGGTCGGCTTCGAGGGCCTGTTCACGGCTCTCGCGGAGGGTTCGCCGCCGCTGGAGGGGGTCACCTCGGAGGTCAGGACGATCGAGGGCGAGGGCGGCCACGAGATCCGGCTGCACGTCCACCGGCCGACCGGCGTCGAGGGGCCGCTGCCCTGCATCTACCAGGTCCACGGCGGAGGCATGGTCATGCTCGCCACCGAGGGGCCGCTCTACACGCGCTGGCGGCTGGAGCTGGCCGCGGCGGGTGCGGTCGTCGTCGGCGTCGAGTACCGCAACGGCGGTGGCGTCCTGGGGGCGCACCCGTTCCCCGCCGGGCTGGAGGACTGTGCGGCGGGGCTCCGCTGGGTGGCGGCGCATCTCGACGAGCTGGGGGCGTCGAACGTGGTCGTCACCGGGGACTCGGGTGGGGCCAACCTCGCGCTCGCGCTGGCGATCAAGGCCAACCGGGAGGGCTGGGCCGGGGAGATCTCGGGCGTCTACGCGCAGTGCCCCTACATCCTCGGGTCGTGGGAGGACCCGCCGGCCGAGCTGGGGTCGCTCCGGGAGAACGACCGGTACTGGCTGAACCGGGAGCTGTTCCCGCTGCTCGCCGCCGTCTACGACCCGGACTCCGCGAACGCCGCCGACGCGACCTGCTGGCCCGCGGTCGCGACGGAGGCGGACCTGCGCGGGCTCCCGCCGCACGTGATCTCCTGCAACGAGCTCGACCCGCTCCGGGACGAGGGTCTCGCCTATCACCGGCGGCTGCTCGCGGCGGGGGTCCCGTCGATCGGGAAGATCAACCTGGGGCTCTGCCACGTCGGCGAGATCCTGTTCCGCGCGGCGATGCCGGACGTGTACGCCGAGGCGGTGCGGGACGTCACCGGATTCGCGCGCTCGCTCGCCTGACGATCCGGACCCCCGTGCCGGTCGCGGCCGGCACGGGGCCCGGCGTCCCTCTCTAGGCTTGGTGCATGGTGCGGGACATCGAGCGGCCGTGACCGACGAGGAGCTGGTCGTCGAGTTCGCGCTCACCCGGCTGGACAACCGGGACCTCGATCTCGAGGAGGTCGCGGCGATGGTGGTCCGCCGGGTGGGCCAGGACTGCATGCTGGACCTCGCCTCGCGGAACCTCGGCATCCGGGGTGAGCTGCGGGCGGACGCGTTCCGGGCAGCCGCCGAGTACGTGCTGTGGACGGTGCTGAAGCTGCGTGACGACCCCGAGGAGTAGGTCGCCGGGCCTCAGTGCTTGCGGATCACCGTCTCCGCCTCGCCCTTCCGCCAGACCGTGACGTCCATGTGGCCGCCGCCGACCTCGACCGCGGCGGCCCCGACGATGTCCGCGGCGAAGAAGTGATCGAACTTCTGGCCCCGGACGTCGAACCCCGTGCGCTCGAACAGGGCCTGCGCGTAGCGCTGGTGCAGCGCCTCGTCCTGCACGTCCTCGACGTAACCCCACACCTTCGCGTCGCCGTCGCCCACCTGGGTGTCCACGGTGGCGGTGTGCAGGGTGAAGCGGGGGTCTCGCAGCAGGTCGCCGAACTTGGCGGTGCCGGGCATCCCCCCGATCCAGAGACCCCCCTCGAACAGCGCGGGCTCCATCGGGCTGATCCGCGGGAAACCGTCGGATCTCAGCGTGCCGAGCATGCACAGGTTGCCCGTCGCGGTGTGCCTGCGGACGAAGATCTCGGCGATCCGGGGTGCGACCTCGGAGAACTCCTGCCAGGTGGTCATGGCGAGAACGGTAGGGCGAATCCCTGACACCTGCTGTCAGGGATGTGGGGCCCTCCCGGGGCCGCTGCGTCCGTCGCGCGGCTGACCTGGGCGTGGGGGTGGAGCCCCGTCCCGGTGGGGGGAATACCCCCGGATCCCGCGGGGGAGGATCCGTCCGGGCCGGGGGCACTCTCCATCGTGTCGCGGGGCTGTGACCAGCAGTCTTGTTCTCGTCAGCACGGCA
>JAOZVV010000050.1 GCA_025869365.1 Pseudonocardia sp. | reverse complement strand
TGCCGTGCTGACGAGAACAAGACTGCTGGTCACAGCCCCGCGACACGATGGAGAGCGCCCCCGGACCGGACGGATCCTCCCCCGCGGGATCCGGGGGCAAACCCCCCGCCGAACAGGGGCACGCCTTCCCCTCCAGGTGAGGGCCGCGTCTCGAAGTGAGACGACGCTTCGCTCCGGGCGGCCACCGCGGGAGCCTGCATCGGACACACCTGCCACCGGAGGCAGGGATCGGGGGAACGATGACGTCGCACGACCGCCGGTCCACCGACGTCGACGGCCTGCCGATGCTCGCGCGGTGGGGCACGGAGCACCCCTCCGCGCCGCTGATCGTCGCCCTGCACGGGAACGGCACGAGCGAGCACTCGCTGATCGAGATCTCGCCGTGGCTCCCCCACGGCCCCGTCGCCTACGTCGCCGTCCGGGCACCGCTCCAGCTCGGCACCGGGTACTCGTGGTTCACCTCGACGCCGGACGGGGACCCGGACGCGGCGAGCCTGGCGGCGAGCTGCGACTGGTTCCTCGACTGGCTGGACACCGAGGGCGATCCCGAGCGGCCGGTCCTGCTGCTGGGGTTCCGCGAGGGCGTCACGGTCGCCGGCATGCTGATGCTGCGGGCCCCGCACCGCTTCTCCGGCGCGATGCTGATCTACGGCGCCCTGCCCGGCGAGGAGGCGCTGCCGCCCGGCACGGTCCTGCGGCCCGGCCTCCTCGCGGGCATGCCCGTCTTCCTCGCCCACGGGCGCGACGACCCCCGCACCCCCGCGGACCTGCTCGCTCGCTCCTGGGACTGGCTGACGGCGTCGAGCGGCGCGCCGGTCTGGGCCACCCGCGACGACGGCGGTCGGCAGCTGGCCGGCAAGGTCGTCGGAGACGTCGGGACGTGGCTGGCGGACCGCCTGGACTTCCTGCGTGCCCACGGGGAGAACCCGCTGCCCGACGGCGACGAGCCCCGGTGGCCGGCACTGCCCGGCGACGGCCGCCTCCCGACCCGCGCGGGCGGGCCACCGGCGACCACAGCGACGATCCCGCAGCACCAGACCTCGCAGAACGCGCCCCCGCCCCTGCAGGCCGGGCTCCTCGAGCGGATCACCGCGCTCGACGGCGTCCGCACCGCGCCCGCGACCGTGGGTGTGGAGGGCACCCGGTCACTGCTGCTGGACCGGACGACGGCGACGGGGCCGGACCGGGCCTTCCTCCTCCCGGACGACGGCGAGTTCGCCCACCAGCACCCCGAGCCGGACGGCAGCCTGCACCTGGTCCTGCCGGACGAGCTCGCCTACGACTGCCTCGCCAAGGGCTGGGCCGTGGCGCACCCCCTGGCCGGGGTGCGGCTCAGCCCGGGCATGGTCCTCGTGCCCGGGCCCCGCGACGATGCCGAGCTGGAGATCGTCTCGGGCATCGTCGCGGCGGCACATCGCTACGCCACCGGCGGATGACCGGCCGGCAGGGTCGTCAGCACGGTCGCCGGCACGGCCTTCAGCGCACCGGCTGACCGTGCTTCTTCAGCACGTCCGCGTACTTCTCCCGTGCCTTCTCGCGCAGCTCCGGGAGGTGTGTCGTCGGGAAGAGCCCCGCGGTGGCCTCGTACTCCCGCAGCACCTGTCGGGCCAAGGTGATCTTGTGGACCTCCGTCGGCCCGTCCGCCAGCCCCATGTGGTGGGACTGCACGATGTACTCGACGAACGGCATCTCGTTCGAGACGCCGAGTGAGCCGTGGATCTGCAGGGCGCGCGTCGCCACGTCGTGCAGGACGCGCGGCATCATCGCCTTGACCGCGGAGATGTCCCCGCGGACCTTGAGGTAGTCCTGGTACTTGTCGATCCGCCAGGCCGTCCGCATGACGAGCAGCCGGTAGGTCTCCAGGTCCAGCCACGAGTCCGCGATCATCTGCTGGACCAGCTGCTTCTTCGACAGCTCCTCGCCCTGGGTGCTCCGGGACAGCGCGCGCTCGGCCATCATGTCCAGGCTGCGCTGCACCAGGCCGAGGGTGCGCATGGCGTGGTGGACGCGCCCGCCGCCGAGCCGGGTCTGGGCCACCTCGAACGCCCCGCCCTGCGGGCCGAGCAGCGCGTCGCCGGGGACGCGGACGTCCGTGTACCGCATGTACGCGTGCGCCCCCTCCCCCTCGGGCTCGTTGCCCAGCCCGACGTTGCGGACGAGCTCCACGCCCGGGGTGTCGATCGGGACGAGGAACATCGACTGCTGCCGGTAGGCCGACGCGTCCGGGTTCGTCACGGCCATCACGATCAGCAGCGACGCGTAGCGGGCGTTGGACGTGAACCACTTCTCGCCGTTGAGGATCCAGTCGTCCCCGTCGCGCACGGCCGACGTCCGGAAGACCTTGGGGTCCGCGCCGCCCTGCGGCTCGGTCATCGAGAACGCCGAGACGATCTCGTTGGCCAGCAGCGGTTCGAGCCACCTGGCCTTCTGCGCCTCGGTGCCGTAGTGGGCGAGGATCTCGCTGTTACCGGAGTCCGGGGCCTGCGCACCGAAGACGATCGGCGCGCACCGGGCCCGGCCCAGCATCTCGTTCATCAACGCGAGCTTGACCTGCCCGTACCCGGGTCCGCCGAGCTCGGGGCCGAGGTGGCAGGCCCAGAGCCCGCGTTCCTTCACCTTCGCCTGCAGCGGCGGGATGATCTCCGCCCGGATCGGGTCCGTGATCTGGTACGGGTGCTCGATCACGAAGTCCAGCGGCTCGATCTCCTCCCGGATGAAGGCGTCGATCCAGTCCAGTTCCTGCTGGAACTCGGGGTCGGTCTCGAAATCCCACGCCACGGCGTCTCCTCGGGTTCACGGCTGCGCTGCCGGGGAGAACGGTAATACGATCGCCTTAACCGGACAAGCGATCGCCCGGGCGCCGCCGCGCGGCCGCCCGGGCGCCGGTGCTGGGCCGTCCGCGGATGCGCCGTGCGACGTTCGGCCGATACCGCGGACGGGGGCGTTGACAGCGGGGAACGCGCTTGGAGATCGTCACGACCTGCGGCCGGAAGCGACGGCCTCCCGTTCTGTCCTGGAAGGACGTCCCATGACGGCGACCGCCTCCGCACCCACCTATGCCGGTGACCTGTACTCGGACGAGGCCCTGCGTGAGCCCTACGGGCGGTACCGCGAGCTCCGCGAGCTCGGGCCCGCCGTCTGGCTGGAACGGCACCAGGCCTACGCGGTCTCCCGCTACGCGGACGTCCGGGCCGTGCTGGCGGACGCGGACACCTTCCGCTCGGCGAACGGCATCGCCCTCAACGACGCCGCCAACCAGGCCATCCTCGGCTGCACGCTGGCCAGCGACGGAGACCTGCACGCGCACCTGCGGCGCGTCGTCGCACACCGGATGACCCCGCGGGCGCTGCGCCCGCTGCAGGAGCAGGTCACCGAGCTCGCGGACACCCTCGTCGACGAGCTCGTCGCACGCGGCTCGTTCGACGCGGTCGCCGATCTCGCGCGGGCGCTCCCGCTGTCGGTGGTCCCCGACTTCATCGGCTGGCCGGTCGAGGGCCGCGAGCACCTGCTGCGCTGGGCGGGCGCGAACTTCGACTCCTTCGGCCCGATCAACGAACGCGCACGACGCGCCCTCCCGCAGTGCGGGGAGATGGCCGGCTTCGGCGCCGAGCTCGTCCGCACCGGGAACGTGCTCCCGGGCAGCCTCGGCGCGGGCGTGCTGGAGGCGCGCGACGAGGGCCTGATCACCACCGAGCAGGCGATGATGTTGATGCTCGACTACCTGGCGCCGTCGCTGGACACCACCATCAGCGGCGTGGGCAGCGCGATCTGGCTGTTCGCGTCGTTCCCCGAGCAGTGGGACAAGGTCCGGGCCGATCCGACGCTCATCCCCAATGCCGTGCACGAGGTGCTCCGGCTCGAGTCCCCGATCCGGGCGTTCGGCCGCGTCGTCTCCCGGGACACCGACATCGACGGCGTCCCGGTCCCCGCGGGGTCCCGCGTCGTCGTGCTCTACGCCTCCGCCAACCGCGACGAGCGCCGCTTCGACCGGCCGGACGAGTTCGACGTGACCCGGAGCGACGCCCGGGTGCAGCTCGGCTTCGGCTACGGCGAGCACCACTGCGCGGGCCAGGGGCTGGCCCGGATGGAGACCGAGGCCCTGCTCACCGCACTGGCGCGCTCCGTCACCCGGTTCCGGCTCGGCGAGCCGGTCCGAGCGCTGAACAACCTGATCCGGGCGTTCGGTTCGCTGCCGGTCACCGTCGAGGTGGGCTGACACCCCGCTCGACGCCGCCCCGCGCGCCGACCGCGTGATCGACACCGCTCGGCCCACGTTCGGCCCGACGGCCGACCTGCGGTGTCGCCGATACCCCGGATGGGCGACGCTGACGACCGTGCGTGATCGCCAGCCCCCTGACTCCTACGCCGAGTCCCTCGACCAGGCCGCCGCGGACGCCGTCCGGGCGTTGCTCGCGGACCAGGCGGACGGACGCGCGGTACGGTCCGTGATCGACTACCTCGCCGGCCGGTTCGGCGCGGACGCGGTGCGGGACCTCGCGGAGATACTGGTCTCGGACGTCGCCGAGCTGATGACCGTGCTGGCCGAGACCCAGGGCCGGGACCCCCGCGTGCTCCTGGACGAGTGGACCCACGACGAACCGCGTCCGGAACTGCCGGCCCCGGACCGGGCCGTGGACCGGGACCGGGCGGCGGACCGGGACACCCCCGGCTGACACCCCTGCCCCCACACCCGCGTCGCCGGGCCTCGGCGAGGTCCGGCGACGCGTGGAGTGATCCGCGACGAGCGGTCAGTGCCGGTCGCGGTCTCGCACCTGGTGCTGCGGGTCGTCGACCTCGATCTGCTCCTTGCGAACCGTGCCGGACACGGTCTCGTCCTCGGTCACCGTGCGGGTGCCGAGCCGGACGGTCTCGACGGCCTCGGTGGTCTTGTCCACCACCGGCTTCTCGGCGTGCAAGGTGACCTCATGGTCCTCCTCGCCGATCGTCGCGCGGCCCGGGTGCGTGCCGTCGGCGACGGGCTCACGCTCGAGGCGGACCTCCTCGTGGCTCACCGGGACGGTGACCTGCTGCTCCTCGGTGACGACGTACTTGCGCAGCCGGACGCGGCCGGTCTCCTCGGTCTCGGTGCCGACGCGGAGGCGCTCCTCGGAACGGGTCATCGAGTCGTCCGCTCCGGGGGAGCGCCCGGCGCCGTGGTCCGGGCCGCCCTCGGTGCCCGTGAGAGTGCCCGTGTCAGTGCCCGTGTCAGTGCCCGTGTCAGTGCCCGTGTCAGTGCCCGTCCGAGCCTGGCCGGCGTCGGCCTGGCCGCCGTAGTGCCGGCGCAGCGCGGACTCCTCGCCGCCGGTGAGGTGGTCCGCGTCCTCGCCGACGTGCGGGGCGTCGTTGACGGTCGCCTTCCGCACCCCGAGCGCCACGTCGCCGCCCTTGACGTCCGCACCGTCGAGCGGCACGAAGCTCTCCTTCATCCCGAAGAGGCCGGTGTTCACGGTGGCCCACGTCGGCGCGCCGCTGTTCTCGTCGACGTAGACCTGGCCGATCGTGCCGATCCTCTCCCCGTCCCGGTCGACGGCCTTGCGGCCGATCAGGTCTCGGGTCATCTTCTCGGTGATCATCTCGTGTCCTCGCCCTTCGTCGGTCGATGTGAGCTGACGTCCATGGGGTGCTCGGGGACCGGTCGGCCGAATCATGATCGGCCCGACGTCCGGTCGATCGGGGGATGCCACACCTCCGACAGGGGTGCCCGCCGCCCTCCCGATGATCACCCCGGGCGAGCAGACCCCCGGGGCGGGTGACCGTCCGTCGGGGACCGGACCGGCGGCGCGATCATCACCGACAGAACGGACACGACACATATTCCGGGCCCGGGACCCTCGGGGACTACCGCGATGTCGGCGCCGGATGCGAACATATGTTCGTGTCCGAGCAGCCGGCAGGCGCCTCCCCCGTTCCCGAGCACGATCCCGGGACGGTGCCCGGACCGCGGCCGGCGACGATCCTGCACGCCGATCTCGACGCGTTCTACGCGTCCGTGGAGCAGCGGGACGCACCGCGACTACGCGGGCGGCCGGTCATCGTCGGCGGCGGGGTGGTCCTGGCGGCGAGCTACGAGGCGAAGGCCTGCGGCATCCGGACGGCGATGGGCGGGCGGCAGGCGCGGGCGCTGTGCCCGGGCGCGATCGTCGTCCCGCCGCGGATGGAGGCGTACTCGGCCGCGAGCAAGGCGGTGTTCGCCGTCTTCCGGGACACCACCCCGCTGGTGGAGGGGATCTCCATCGACGAGGCGTTCCTCGAGGTCGGCGGGCTGCGGAGGATCGCCGGCGCGCCGGTGGACATCGCGGCGCGGCTCCGGCGGGAGGTGGCGGAACGGGTCGGGCTGCCGATCACGGTCGGCGTCGCCCGCACCAAGTTCCTCGCCAAGGTCGCCAGCGGGGTCGCGAAGCCGGACGGGCTCCTCCTCGTGCCGCCGGAGCGGGAGCTCGCGTTCCTGCATCCGCTCCCGGTCGAGCGGCTCTGGGGCGTCGGCACGGTCACCGCGGCCAAGCTGCACGCGCTCGGCATCCGGACGGTCGGCGAGGTGGCCGGGCTGGGCGAGGCCACGCTCGTCTCCATCCTCGGCCGCGGCTCCGGCCGGCGCCTGCACGCGCTCGCGCACAACCGGGACCCCCGCTCCGTGGACACCACGCACCGGCGGCGGTCCATCGGCTCCCAACGGGCGTTCGGCCGCCGCCCCCGCTCCCCCGGGGAGATCGACACGATCCTCGCCGGGATCGTCGACCGGCTGGGCCGGCGGCTGCGGGGCGCGGACCGGGTGTGCCGCACGGTCGTGCTCCGGCTGCGGTTCGCGGACTTCACCCGCGCCACCCGCTCGCACACCCTGGCGCAGGCGACCGCCCACACCGCGACCCTGCTGGAGGCCGCGCGGGCGCTGCTGCGCGGGGTGCTCGGCACGATCCGCGAGCGCGGGCTCACGCTGCTCGGGGTCTCGTTCGCCGAGCTCGGATCGGCCGACGGGGTCCAGCTCGCCCTGCCGTTCGACCAGCGGAGCGGCCCCGCCCTGGACACCACGCTGGACGCGCTGCGCGCCCGCTTCGGCGGCGAGGCCGTCACCCGCGCGGCCCGGCTCGGCCACGACCCGGGGCTCAGCGTGCCGATCCTGCCGGACACCTGATCCCGGACACCTACGGCCGGTCCGCGTCGTGTCCGCGGCGGCCGGACCACCACGGCTCCACCCGGGCCCATTCCTGCGCCCACGCCCGGTCGTTCACCGACCGGGTCCCTCGCAGGAGGGCCAGCCACAGCACCCGCAGGAAGGCCGCCGCGCAGATCAGGGTGAGGATCCCCGCGACCCACCCCACCAGCAGGGCCTCCCCGCCGCTCACCGGCCGGCCCACGGGCTCGCCGTTCCGGTCGACCCAGACGTCCACCGCGGTCCCCACCCGGGCGTGTCCCGGCGCCGGGACGACGCCGGTGTGCTCGCGGCCGTCCGCGTCCGCCCAGCGCGCCGGTACCGGAACCCGCGCGGAGGCGGGCGGGCGATCCGCGGAGACCCGGGGTGGGTCCTCAGTGAGCACCGCGGTCACGACGCTGCGGTGCGCGGCGTCGGCGCGGATCCGGTCGACCAGAGCGGTGTGCGTGCTCGTCCCCAGCACGACGGCGGCGGCCACGGCCGCCATCGCCAGCAGGACCACGACCAGGGCGGCGAACTCCTCGACCCGGTCCGTCCCGCGCCGCGGCAGCCGGGCGCCCGGCGGTCTCCGGCGAGGCGGCTGCTCACGACGGGGCGGGACGGCCTGGGTCACGTCCGGTGTCTCGTCCCGGACACCCCGCACCGTTAACCGGTTCCTGGCCCGTGCTCGTCACGGGGCCGACCGCCCGACGCCGGGACCCCTCACCCACGTGCGGGGTCCCGGCGCCGGGGTGCGGGCCGAGCGGTCAGCCGGTGACGGGCAGGCTGAACTCGGTGACGGTCGGGGACGGTGCCTGGGGGTGCGCCGTGGAGACCTCGGGGATCTCCGCGGACACCGGAACCGCGGCCGGCGGGTGCTCGTCGGTGGTCTCCTCGGGGGTCTCCTCCGGGGTCTCCTCGGCGGCCGGGCCGCACGTCGCGGAGCCCACGGTCAGCGACAGCAGCGGCGCGCCGCCGACGAGCGGCAGGGCCTTGGTGAGGTCCCCGACGGTCTTCGCGCCGAGCAGCCCCGGCCTGTCCAGCACGTCCGCGAGCCCGGGCAGCGCGCCCTGCGTCGCGCCGTCCAGCGCCGCCTTCGGGTCGACCCCGGCGGTGACGAGGTCCAGCGCCAGCCCGGTGTAGGTCGTCGTCCCGTCGCTGTGCTCGTCCTTCTGGTTCAGCGTGAGCGTGAGCAGCGGCGAGACCGACACGACGACCTTCGGCGCCGGGGTCTCCGGCAGGGCGATCCCGAGGACGGACCCGTCGACGATCTGGAGGCCGCCGTTCCCGTCCTCGCAGTACGTCCGGATCAGCTTGGCCTTCAGCAGGCCGGCCACGTCGAGGTCCGCGACCGAGCTCTCGGCCGAGTGCTCGTCCGCCTCCGCGGTGACGAGCCGGACGGCGAACGGCGCACCGGCCAGGCTGCCGTCCGTGCCGATGAGCTCGTCGGACACCGGCTTCCCGGCGTACCGGGCGTACGGGACCGGCGCGATGCTCACGAGCGGGGTGCTGGCCTTGATGCCGAACGCGGAGGACGCGCGGGCGTCGCCCTCGTCCGCGGACGCCACGGCGGTCCCCATGAGCAGCACCGCCGCGGTGGTGGCCGCACCGACCGCGGCCGCTCCCGCACCCGCCCACTTCGAGGTCTTCACGCGACTGGTCTCCTTCATGCTGGTGTCGATCATGCTGAGTCGATCCGGACGAGGGTGCCCAGCGGCACGCCCGCGAGGGTGGTGAGGGCGTCGGCCGGCACCCGGATGCAGCCGTCGCTGGTGGCCGTGCCGAACACGTCGTCCGTGGGCCAGGTGTGGATGGCGACGGTGCCGGGGCCGCCGCCGAAGGTGTCGTGCGTCGGGCTGTGCGTGCCCAGCGGCAGGATCACCGGGGAGTAGCTCTGCTTCGCGTCGCTGAAGGCCCCGAGCAGGAACGTGCGGCCGGTCGGGGTCGGCGCCGAGGCCTTGCCGATGCCGACGGTCCAGCGCTCGACGCGCTGCCCGTTGCGCCGCAGCTCGAGGGTCTTCGCCCCGAGGTGCACGTCGATCACGTACGGCGACACGGCGGTCTCGAGGTCCGCGGCGGGCAGCCAGCCGGTCGACGAGCTGGGGCGGGACGGGAGCAGCACCTGCACCCAGGCGCCCTGCTCACCGACGACCGGGAGCCAGGTGTCGCCGATCTGCCGCGCCGGCATCCGGGCGATCGGCGTGCCGTCCGGGGCGTCGTGGACGACGGTGTCCGTCACCGGGTGCACGACCCTGCCGTCCGTCGCCGCGCCGGGCGACGGGTCCTTCGGGGCGCCGTCCACCGTGGTGAACGTGGTGCTCTCCGGCAGCGAGGAGACGTCGACGGCGCGGCCGACGGCCGCCGCCGCGGCGGCCGGTCCCGGGGGGCTGCTCGCCGGCTGCCCCCCGCCGACGAGCAGCCCCGCCCCCAGGACGAGTGCCAGGACCGCGGCGATCCCCGCCACGGCCCAGCCGAGGAGTGCCACCCGCCCCCGTCCCGGGCGGCGGCCTCCGGATCCGTTCTCCTCCTGGCCCGGCGCGGACCGCACCGCGGAATGGCTCGCCATCTATCTCACGCCATGCAATGTCGTGTGCACGGTGGGTTGAACGACGCACTCACGAACAGGTGACGCGGAGTGGACGGGTGATCGCCCTGGGTTGCGACGAGCGGGTCATCCGGAGCGGCCGGCGGCCGGATGCACCGCCCGGCGCTCAGGGGCACCCCGGAGGCAACCACCCGGGGTGACCCCGGGAGCGGGCTCAGTCCCCGACGACCACCCAACCGTGCGGGCCGAGCCCGACGACCCCGTCGTGCAGGCCCCCGGGACCGGCGAGCACCTCGGCCGCGCCGGCGACGGGCAGCTCGGCGGGCTGGTCGTCCAGGTTGAGGGCGAGGCGGAGCCGCCGGGTGCCGTCCGCGCTGCGGCTCTCGAACACGGCGCGGGTGTTCTGCAGTTCGACGGCGGTGGTGCGGGCCGTGTGCAGCCAGGCGTGGCGCCGCCGCAGGCCGATCAGCTCCTGGTGCACCTCGAAGACGGGGCGGCCGAGGTCGGAGAGCGACTCGGGCCCGTCGACCGGGAACTCGGGACGGATCTGGTCGTCCCCGCCCGCGCGCTCCTCCTTGACGCCGCGGTACGCCTGCTCGTCCCCGTAGTAGACGCTCGGCGTGCCACCGACGGTGAACAGGACGGCGAGCGCATGCGGCAGCAGGTGCTCGGGCAGGTCGCTCGCGAGCCGGGTGACGTCGTGGTTGCCCAGGAAGGTCAGCGGCACGAAGGTCTCGAGGAACTCGTTGTGCCGCTTGAGGTTCCAGTCCAGCTCGAAGAGGTTGCCCTCGGTCAGGGCGTTCCGGACGGACTTCCACAGCTCGTACTGGGTGACGGAGTCGACCCCGCTGGCCTCGACGAACCCGGGATAGTCCCCGTGGATCACCTCGCCGACCACGTAGACGTCCGGATGCCTCTCCCGCACCCGCGTCAGCACCTGCGCCCAGAACACCTCGGGCACCGCGTACGCCGCGTCGAGCCGCCAGCCGTCCGCGCCGGCGTCGAGCCAGTGGTCCATGACCTCGACGACGTGGTCCGCCACCGCCGGGCTGTCGTGGTTGAGCGCGACGAGCTCGTGGTGACCCTCGAAGTCCCCGTACCCGGGCTCCGTGCCCGGTCCGGCACCCTCGGGCCAGGTCAGCCGGAACCAGTCCGCCTCCGGCGCCGACGGTCCCTGCTCCAGCACCCGCCGGAAGGCCGGGAAGTCCCGTCCGACGTGGTTGAACACGCCGTCGAGGAGCACCCGGAGCCCGCGCGCGTGCGCGGCCTCGACCAGCCGGGCGAACGTGTTCGCGTCCCCGAGCCGGGGGTCGATCCGCAGGTGGTCGACCGTGTCGTAGCCGTGGGTCCGGGAGGCGAAGACCGGGCCCAGCGCGAGCCCGGACGCGCCGAGCTCGACGGCGTAGTCCAGCCACTCGACCACCCGGTCCAGCCGGTGCCGCACGGGCCCGTCCGGGTCACCCTGCTGCTCGGCCCCGGTGAAACCGAGCGGATAGACCTGCCACCAGATCGCGTGCTGCACCCACTCCTGCATGCTCACGGCCCGAGTCTCGCAGTCACGCGGCGCCGCCGCCGGGTGGCGCCTGTCCGATGAGGGGTTCTGGTGGCGGGGCCCCTCACCGGCCCACGGCGTACCCCTGCATCCCCCGCGGGTTCGCCCCGGCCGAGAGGACGCCGGTCTCCGGGTCCCGTGCGACCGCGCTGATCCGGCCCTCGGACCACGGCTCCCCCACCGTGACGTCGTGGCCGCGCCGGGTCAGCTCGTCGATCACCGCCTGCCCGATCCGGGACTCGACGACGACGCTGCCCGGGCTCATCCCGCGCGGGTAGAAGGAGCCGGGGAAGCTGTCGGTGTGCCAGTTCGGCGCGTCGATCGCGCCCTGCAGGTCCGGCCCGCCGCGCACCGGGTCCCGCAGCGCGACCGCCACCAGGAAGTTCAGCGTCCACTGGTCCTGCTGGTCCCCACCCGGGGTCCCGAACGCCATCACGGGCTCGCCGTCGCGCAGGGCGAGCGACGGGCTCAGCGTGGTCCGCGGACGTCTCCCCGGCACCAGCGAGTTCGGGAGGCCGGACTCGAGCCAGGACATCTGCAGCCGCGTCCCCAGCGGGAAACCCAGCTCCGGGACGACCGGGTTGGACTGCAGCCAGCCCCCGCTCGGCGTCGCGGAGACCATGTTCCCCCAGCGGTCGACGACGTCGACGTGGCAGGTGTCCCCGCGGGTCGCGCCGTCGCGCGCGACGGTGGGCTCCCCCGCGCCGACGCCCGCCGGCAGCGCGAGGGCACCGCTCGCCGCGGCCAGCGCCTGCGTGCTCAGCCGCGGCTCGGCGCCGCCCGGGCGGCCGGGCCGCAGCTCGTGGGAGGCGTGCTCGCCGACCAGTGCGCGCCGGGCCTTGCTGTAGGCCGGGTCGAGCAACGCGTCCAGGGTCGTGCCGGTGCTGTCGCCGTACCAGGCCTCCCGGTCCGCCATGGCCAGCTTCGCGCCCTCGACCAGGGTGTGGACGTACTCCGGCGAGCCGTACTCGAGCGCGTCCGGGAGCAGGGCGAGCTGCTGCAGGAACACCGGCCCCTGGCTCCAGAGGCCCGGCTTGGCGATCGTCCAGCCGTTCCAGGTGAAGGTCGCGGGCTCCTCGTAGGTGGCCTCGAAGCCGGCGATGTCGTCCGCCGTGAGGGTGCCGGCGTGCCGCTCGCCGGAGGTGTCGCGGGTCGGCCGCGCCGAGGCCGCGGCGAGGTGCTCCGCGACGAAACCCTCCCGCCAGACCCGCCGGGCGGCGTCGATCTCGGCCTCCCTGGACCCGCCGGAGGACTCGGCCAGGAGCCGACGCCAGGTGGCCGCCAGGGCCGGGTTGCGAAGCAGCGCACCGGGTACCGGCGGCGCCCCGCCCGGCAGGTAGACCGCGGCGGACGTCGTCCACTCCGTCTCGAACAGCTCCTGCACCGCCGCGACGGCCGCACCCACGCGCTCCACGGCCGGATGCCCGCCCTCGGCGTAGCCGATCGCGTACTTCAGGACCTCCGCCAGCGTCTTCGTGCCGTGGTCGCGCAGCAGCACCAGCCAGGCCTCGACGGCGCCGGGCACGGCCGCGGCCAGCGGACCCGTCCCGGGGACGAACTCCAGGCCGAGCGACGTGTAGTGCTCGACGCTCGCGCCGGCCGGGGCCGGGCCCTGGCCGCAGAGCACCGCCACGCGACCGCCGGCGGGTGCCAGGATGATCGGCAGGTCGCCGCCGGGGCCGTTCAGGTGCGGTTCGACGACGTGCAGCACGAACCCGGCGGCCACCGCGGCGTCGAACGCGTTGCCGCCGTCCTCGAGGACCGCCATGGCCGTGGAGGAGGCCAGCCAGTGCGTGGACGAGGCCATGCCGAAGGTGCCCTGCAGCGTCGGGCGGGTGGTGAACACGCGGGCTCCCGTGATCGGTTGCGCTTGCCGGATCGGTCCCGACGAGTGCACACCACAAGATCGTGTGCGTCCAGTATCGAAACTCCCCCGAGAGATCAGGACCTCAGGGCTTGGCCTTGCTGCCGTCCGGCGCGATCGCGAACCACGTGCCGTCCGTGCCGTTGCCCTCCGTGGTCGCCAGGGTGCCGTCGTCCGCGGCGTTGCGGTAGAGCGGCCACCCCTTCAACGTCACCTGGGTGGAGCCGTCGGCGCGGGTCAGGGTCCCGACGGCGGAGTCGTCGACACCCAGCAGTTCCGGCGTCGCCCCCGCGGGGAGCAGCACCGGCAACCAGGCCGCGGCGCACGCGTCCGTGCAGGTCGAGGTGGGCGGGGTGGCGCTGTCCCGGTCCGACCGCACCATGACGTGTCCTCCGCCGTCGGTGACGACGGTGCCGAGCGGCCCGGTCTGCACGGCCCACAGCTCGACGGCGCTGCCACCGTGGTGCATGCCCGCCATGCCCGCCATGCCCTCCATCCCGTGCATGCCCTGCATTCCGTCCATACCCTGCATACCGTCCGTACCCTGCATGCCGGCCATGTCGTGGGCGGCGGCGGACGGGGTGGACGGCGCGGCCGCGGGGGTGACGGGCTCGTTCGCGCAGGCCGACACCACGGTGAGACCCGCGGCGGCCAGCAGGCCCACCGCCCACGCCCGGTACCTGCGTGTCATCGTCTTCGAAGCTCCTTGTCCGGGCCCTGTCCGGCCACGTCGTGTGTGCTCGACGACGGTAGGTCGGGGCAGGGCCGGAATCCGGCCAACCTGAGCAACCCCGGCGCCGGGACCTGCCCAACCGCCGGTCGACGGCGACGAATGGGCCCGCACTGCTCCGTCCGGCCCATCCCGGGCGCCCGGAAGCGACGTGCGGTCCACAGGAACACCCGCCGCGGGGCCCGCCTACCCTGGGGGCTCCGTCCGATCCCGTCAGGAGTGCCCCGTGCCGCAGCGACCCGACCGCTCGTCCTCGAAGAACCGGGGCCTGTCGGACCAGTTCTCCGCGGCCGCCGCCACCCTGCCCACCGCGGCGACCCGGCCCGTCGTCATCGTGGTGCTGCTGGCGATCGCGGCCGTCGCCCAGGGCGGGCTGGCCGTCACGACCTTCGGCGCCGGCGCCGTGCCGGGCGTCCTGGCCGCGGTGATCGCGCTGGCCGAGGCGGCGCTGGCCACGGCCGTCCTCGTCCGGCACTCACCCGGACTCGTGCTCGGCGCGGCGGTCGTGGGGATGCTCGGGATCGCCTGCTTCGTCCTCGTCGCGATCCTGTCGGTGTCCGGCTCCGTCGCGACCGACGGCTGGGTCGGGCCGTGGGGCATCGGCGCCGCGGTGGCGAACTCGATGGTCGTCCGGATCGCCGCGGTCGTCCTGCGCCGCCCCGACGCCGCAGCGGGGCGGCGCGGCTAGACGGTATGGAGGTCCGGGCTGGGGCCTCGCCACACATGTGAACGTGGGTTG
>JAOZVV010000049.1 GCA_025869365.1 Pseudonocardia sp. | reverse complement strand
ACGGCGCGGGCGCCTCCTCGACCAGCTTCTGGAAGCGGCGCTGCAGCGAGCAGTCGCGGGTGCCGACGACGATGACGTTGCCGTGCTGGTCGGCGAGGACCTGGGTCTCGACGTGGCGGGGCTTGTCGAGGTAGCGCTCGACGAAGCACTCGCCGCGGCCGAACGCGGAGGTGGCTTCGCGGACCGCCGAGTCGTAGAGCTCGGCGATGTCCTTCTCCTCGCGGGCGACCTTCATGCCGCGGCCGCCGCCGCCGAACGCCGCCTTGATCGCGACGGGCAGGCCGTACTCCTTGGCGAAGGCGATGACCTCGTCCGCACCGGAGACCGGGTCGTTGGTGCCGGGGACGAGCGGGGCGCCGGCGCGGGTGGCGATGTGGCGGGCGGTGACCTTGTCCCCGAGGTCGCGGATGGACTGCGGGGACGGCCCGATCCAGGTCAGGCCGGCGTCGATCACGGCCTGGGCGAAGTCCGCGTTCTCGGACAGGAAGCCGTAGCCGGGGTGGATCGCGTCCGCCTCGGCCTGCTTCGCGGCGCCGATGACCTTGTCGAAGTCCAGGTACGACTCGGCCGCGGTGTTGCCCCCGAGGGAGAACGCCTCGTCGGCGAGCCGGACGAACAGGGCATCGCGGTCGGGGTCCGCGTACACGGCGACACTGGCAAGGCCTGCGTCCTTCGCGGCGCGGATCACCCGGACGGCGATCTCTCCGCGGTTGGCGACGAGAACTTTGCGCAGTGGGGGCACGGTCTTCTCTCCTCGGTTACGGGCAAGCCGGCAGAGGGCGAGCGCCGGCGCATCGGTTACCGGCGAGTGTAGGAGTTCGACCGCCGAGTCCCCGAGTCCGAGGGTGTGTGGTCTTGGTGACTCGACACCGAACGGCTCAGTCGAGTAGGCGCCGGCGGGCACTCGCGGCGAGGGTTCGCACCCTGGCCCGCAGGCGTCGCCGGGGTGCGCCCGCGCCGCCGTAGTGCCATCCGGCCTCGCGGTCCGCGAGCTCCCGCGCCGCGCCCGTCGGCAGGGTGCCGGCGGCCCGCAACGCCCGCGCGAGGTCCCAGCCGTCCCGCAGCGCGCCGTGGCCCTCGTGCCCGGCCGCGTGGGCGGCGAACGTCGCCCGCCACCGGTTCCCGTGGCTCGCCGCGAGCAGCGGCCAGTGCTTCGCCGTCTCCCCGGCCCGCTTGCGCAGCAACGCCTTGCGGGTCGCGTCGAGCCGGGCGGGGTCGAAGCCCGCGGGGTCGGGACCACCCGCGACGAGTGCCTCGACGAGGGCGGCCTGGCGTGCGGCGAGGTCGCTCACGTGACCCTCGCGAGCCCGGTGCCGTCCGCGATCGCGTCCAGCTCGGCCCGCAGCTCCGCGGCGGGCGGGAACCGGCCGTCCCGTTCGAGCATCACCGCGGGTGGCCGCGCCCGGTCCCGGAGCTCGTCGAGGAGCCGCAGGACCGGATCGGGGACGGGATCGGTGTGCGTGTCGTGGTAGAGCCCGTCGTGCTCGGCGCCGCCCGCCACGTGCACGTACGCCACCCGGTCGAGCGGCATCCGGTCGAGGACCGCGGCCGGGTCCTGGCCCCGGTTGATCGCGTTCGCGTAGGTGTTCGCGACGTCCAGCAGGAGCAGCGCGCCCGTGCGGTCCAGCAGCTCGGTGAGGAAGTCCGGCTCGTCGAGCTCGTCGTCCGGCCAGTCCAGGAGCGCGGCGATCGGCTCCAGCGCGAGCGGGACGTCCAGCTCCGCCTGCATCCGCCGGACGTTGCGGGTGAGCACGTCCAGGGCCTCGCGGCTGCGCGGGACGGGCAACAGGTGCCCGGCCTCGCGGCCCCCGCCCCGGACGAACGCGACATGCTCGCTCACCAGCGGCGCGTCGACCGCCACGGCACAGGCCGCGAGGTGCGCGACCCTGCCCGCGTCCACACCGCCGGCGTCGCCGAGCCCGAGCCGGACACCGTGCGGGATCACCGGGACCCCCCGGTCCCGCAGCCCCCGCAGCGGCGTCACCCCCCGGGACGACGCCGCGGGGGCGATGCTCTCCGCGACGATCTCGCAGAACCCGAGCCCGGGCAGGCCGTCGACGAGGCCGGCGATCTCCGGCCGCCAGCCGATGCCGACCCCGGCGAGCCCGGCCGCGGGATCAGCCGCCGCAGCCACCGCCGCCCCCTCCGCAGCCCCCGCCCCCTCCGCCGCCGTCCCCGCCACCGCCGCTGTCCCCGCCGCTCCACGAGGACGAGCCGCTGTCGCTGCCCCAGCCGGAGCCCGCGGCCGCCTTCTGCACGGCGAGCTCGTCCGCGAACGCCGGGTCCGACGCCCACAGCGCGCTCGTGCCGTACAGCCCGACACCCAGGGCGGCGGCGCCCGCGCCGTAGGCCACCCAGTCCGGCTTCATCGACGGCGCGAGCCCGTGGTGCTGTGTGCGCAGCGCGGCGAGCGCGCGGTCCCCGGCGCGGCTGCGGCGCGGCGCCCGCATCAGCTCGACGACCGTGATCACCCCGACGACCAGCAGGGCGAGCACCAGGAACCCGACCGGCCGGGCGTTGGCCAACCCGGCGAGCAGCCGGAACAGGCCGAGCGCCGCGACCGCCAGCATCCAGAGGCCGGTCCTGCGGATCGTCGAGCGCTGCTCCTCCGAGAGCAGCAGCCCCTCCCGGATCAGCCGCTCCTCGATTCGGCCGAGGGCCGTCGAGACGACCCCGTGGTACTGCAGCCGGTGCCGCGGCGTCGGTGCCGCCGCCGTGAAGGCGATCGCCTGCTCCAGGTCGTCCGTGAGGTGGGCCCGCGGTGTGGACTGCACCTGTCCCTTGCCGCGGGCGTGGATCGCGCCCGTCAGCTTCATCGCGCTCAGCGCGGAGTACACGGCGAGCTCCGGCCCGCCGTTGAGGTACGCGACGTCGTGCGGGTGCGACTCGAGGCCGCTGAGAGGACGATCGGGCCCGCCCGCCGCCAGCCTGCGCCGGGCCCGGCTGCTCGCGATCCAGACGACCGCGGCCAGCACCACGTAGAACGCCAGGAACGTCGGTCCGCTGATCCCCCAGGTGTCACCCTGTGCCGAGGTGGCGCCCACCACGACCACCCCCCTGGTGGATCGTTCCTATGAGACGTCTCACAGCATGGAACGGGGGAGGGGCGCAGGGGAACGTTCTTCACCAAGCTTTGAGGTTTCCCGGGTGCCCGGCTCCCGGCCAAGGCTCAGGCGACCGCGGCCCGCACCTGCCTCTTGATCCGGGAGAGCATCGCGGCCATCCCGCGCAGCCGCAGCGGGCTCACGGCCTCGGCCAGGCCGAGCGCGGTGTAGAAGTCGTCCGGCACCGCCAGGACGTCCGCGGCGGGCTCGCCGTCCAGGCCCGTGTGCATGATCGACGCGAAGCCGCGGGTGGTGGGGGCCTCGGGCGGGGCCGAGAAGTACAGGTGCACGGTCCGCTCCCCGGCCGGCTCCACCTCGACCGCGAGGAACAGCGGGGACTGGCACTCGTGCACCTGCTCCATCGTGTCCGCCGCGTCCGCGTACTGGGCGGGCAGGGCGGGGAGCTCGCGGGAGAGCTCGAGGAGGAGCTGGAGCCGGTCCTTCGGGCCGACCCCGGCGAAGTCCTCGACGAGCTCCTCCAGCTGCGGGGGAAGGCTCACGCCTCGCCCCTCTCGGATCCCTGCGCGATCGGCACCCGCACCGAGTTGCCCCACTCGGTCCAGCTGCCGTCGTAGTTCCGGACGCCCTCGAAGCCCAGCAGGTAGGACAGCACGAACCAGGTGTGGCTCGAGCGCTCACCGATCCGGCAGTAGGCGACGACCGGCTCGTCGGACGACAGGCCCTGCTCGTCCTCGTAGATCGCGGACAGCTCGGCGCGGGACTTGAAGGTGCCGTCCTCGTTCGCCGCACGGGCCCACGGGACGCTCGCCGCGCCGGGGATGTGCCCGCCGCGGACCGCGCCCTCCTGCGGGTAGTCCGGCATGTGCAGCAGCTCGCCGGAGTACTCGCCGGGCGAGCGGACGTCCACCAGCTCCCCCTTGCCCGACGACACGAGCCCCAGGTGGGCGAGCACGTCGTCCTTGAAGGCGCGGATCGCGATGTCGTCCCGCTCCACGATGGGGTACTCGACCGGATTCGGCTTGGGCTGCTCGGCGGTGGTCTCGCGGCCCTCGGCGATCCACTTCGCGCGGCCGCCGTCCAGGATCCGGACGTCCTCGTGGCCGAACAGGCGGAACACCCACAGCGCGTAGGTGGCCCACCAGTTGTTGCGGTCCCCGTAGAAGACGACGGTGGTCTCCCGGCCGATCCCGCGCTCGCCACAGAGCTGCGCGAACTTCTCCGGATCCACGTAGTCCCTGGTCACAGGGTCGTTGAGCTCGGTGTGCCAGTCCACCTTCACCGCGCCCGGGATGTGCCCGGTGTCGTAGAGGAGGACGTCCTCGTCGCTCTCGACGACGACGAGATCGGGGCCGCCGAGATGCTCGGCGAGCCAGGAGGTGGTGACCAGGCGCTCGGGGTGCGCGTACTCGGCGAGCTTCGGGTCCTGATCGGTCGGTGCAGCCATGTCCGCGAGGGTAGTACGCAGCCCCGACAATCGTCGTCGGGCCTGGTCAGGGCTGCTTCCAGAGCTCCACGGGGCTGACGCCGACCCCGGCCAGCAGCCGCCGGACCAGGGGCAGGCTGATCCCGATGACGTTGGACGGGTCCCCGTCGATGCCGTCGACGAACCAGCCACCGAGCCCGTCGAGGGTGAACGCGCCCGCGACGGCGAGCGGCTCCCCGGTGCCGAGGTAGGCCTCGAGCTCCTCGTCCGTCGGGGTCCCGAACCGTACGACGGTGACGGCGTGGCCCTCGGCGACCCGCTCGATCTCGCCGTCGAGGACGCGCAGCACGGCGTGCCCGGTGACGAGCTCGCCGCTCCGCCCCGCCATCGACCGCCAGCGGGCCCGGGCGGTGTCGACGTCGCGGGGTTTGCCGACCAGCTCGCCGTCGAGGTGCAGCATGGAGTCGCAGCCGATCACCACCGAGTCCGCGGCCTCCGGGCCGTCCAGCCGCCGGGCCACCGTGGTGGCCTTCGCGCCGGCCAGGGTCGTCACCTTCTCCGCGGCGGTGGCGTCCGGGACCGCCGCGAGCAGCGCGTCCTCGTCGACGTCCGAGACGGAGACCGCGGGGGCCAGCCCCGCGGCCCGGAGCACGGACAGGCGGGCGGGGGAGGCCGAGGCGAGCACGAGACGCACGCCCGGAGCCTACGGCGCGCCGGCGCCCGCGACGTGAGGCCGGTTCGATCATGCGAGCGGTGGCGTCGCGACCGGCGGGCGGGGGCCCGCCCGACGATCAGCTCCCGGCGAGGCCGTGCCGGTACGCGTAGTGGACGGCCTGGGCGCGATCGCGCAGCCCCGCTTTGGCGAACAGGTGGTTGACGTGCGTCTTCACCGTCGCCTCGCTCACCACGAGCCGCCGCGCGATCTGGCCGTTGGACAGGCCCTCCGCGATCAGCGCCAGCACCTCGACCTCGCGCGGGGTCAGGCCGTCCGGGGGCGCGGCGGCCGGCACCGGCGCAGCCGCGACCAACCGGGCCAGGACGGCCGGGTCGAGGGTCGCCTGCCCGGCCGCGGCGGCGTGCAGGGCCCGGCCGATCGCCTCGGCGTCCGCGTCCTTGGAGAGCCAGCCCGCCGCACCGGCCCGGAGCGCGGGGAGGACGGCCTCGTCGTCGACATAGGTCGTGAGCACGACGACCGCCGTGCCGGGATGCTCCGCGCGGACCCGCTCGGTGGCCTCGACGCCGTCGACGCCGGGCATCCGCAGGTCCGTGAGCAGCACGTCCGGCCGGTGCTCCGCGACCAGGTCGAGCGCGGCCCCGCCGTCCGCCGCCGCACCGACCACGTCGATCCCGGGCAGCAGCCCGAGGAGCGTCACCAGGCCGTCCCGGACGATCCGCTGGTCGTCCGCGAGCACGACCCGCACCATCACGGGGAGACCGGGACCCACAGCCGCACCCGCCATCCGTCCTCCGTCGGTCCCGTCTCGAGGTCCGCGCCGATCAGCGCGGCGCGCTCGGCCATCCCCACCAGACCGTAGCCACCGTCGCCGGCGGGGGCGGACGGCTCGCCGGTGCGGTCGGAGACCACCAGCTCGACGCCGTGCGCCGCGCCGCGCAGCCGGACGTCGACGGGCGCCCCCGGGGCGTGTTTGCGGGCGTTGCTCAGCGCCTCCTGGGCGGTGCGCAGCAGAGCGTCCCGGGCCGGGTCCGGCAGGTCCGGCAGGCCGGGGCCGACGTCCAGGGCCGCACCGGGATGGACGTCGACGAGCGCGCGGAGCTCGGCGGCGATGTCGACGGCGCCGTCCCGCAGTGCGCTCACCGCGCGTCGCGCCTCGGCCAGGCCCTCGGTGGCCAGCCGCTGGGCCCGCTCGATCTGCGCGACCGTGTCCGGCGGGGCGCCGTCGCGCTGGACCATCAGCCGGGCGCCCTGCAGCTGTACGGCCAGCGCGGACAACGAGTGGGCCAGGACGTCGTGCACGTCCCGCGCGATCCGGGCCCGTTCGGCGAGCGCGGCGGCCCGGAGGTGCTCCTCGCTCGCGCGGGTCGCGGCGGCCAGCGCGACCGCCCGCTCCTCCGCACGGTGGTGCGCGTCCCGCCGGCTCATCCCGAGCAACAGCACACTGAGCAGGCCGAACGGTACGACGGCGAGCGTGATGAGCCCGGTGTCCCACAGTGGCCAGCACAGCGCGGCGGCCGTGAGGACGAACAGGAGGACGGATCGGCGGGGGGCGATCCGGGCGCCGGCGGCCCCGACGGCGACGAAGCAGAACGCGATCGGTGTCGACCAGTCCCCGGCCGCCGCGACCCCTGCCCAGCCCCCGGCCGCGAGCGCGACCAGCCCGGCGTCCGTCGCCCAGACGGGCGTCTCCAGGCGCAGTCCCATCACGATCCAGCCGAGCGCGGCGAGCACCAGACCCGCCACCAGCAGCGCCGTGACGGCCGGCTGGGGCGGGCTCAGGATCGTCGCGCCGAGGAGGATCGGCAGCCACACGACCGTCGCGGCCCGGCGCAGCGGGCCGGGCCGGGGGCCCGCCGGGTCCGTGATCACCGTCCGAGTGTGGCCCGGTCCCGACCGGCCCGGGAAGCCGGCTTCACCGGCCGGCCGTCGGCCAGCGCCCGGTGCCGCAGCACCAGGCCCTGCGCGAGCAGACTGATCCCGAACGACAGCATCAGGGTGGACTCGACGAGCGCCCCCGCACCGGTGTGGGCGGCCAGCACGCCGACGCCGATCCGCACCCCGATGGTCACCACCCAGAGCGCGACCGCGGGCCCGCCGCCCCGCTGGTACAGGAAGCCGTCCCGCTCGGTGAGCATGACGGCCGCGCCGCGCACGAGGCCCAGCCCGGCCGTCAGCACCAGGTCGAGGACGACCAGGCCGAGCGCCCACGGCGTCACCTGCGGATGCCCGCCCAGCAGGGTCAGCAGCCCGAGGGCGGTCAGGATCAGCGGCAGCCGGACCGCCGCGGCAGGGCTGGCGAAACGGCCCGTGACCTGCCGGTACAGGACCCACCCGACCAGTAGCGCGACGAGGAGGAGCTGACCGATGCCTGCCGTGGAGTGCAGTCCGATGTCCATGACGGCGAGCCTGCTCGGCGGGGCCGCCGGCGGCGTCGGCCCGAGGGTGGAGCCCGGGTGGAGACCGGGTGTACCGCGGCTCGACGACCGAGTGGGAGTTGCTCCGTCTGCCGGGGCCGGGGCGCAGGGGTCGTCGAGTGGATCGCCAGTGGCGATGGACGGTCGGAAGATCGGATCCCCGCTGGACCGAACGGGGAACGACGCCACCGACGCTAGGGCCTCCCGGGTGACGTCACGATGCGGCGGGTCACGGACGAGCGGCCGGATCTCGTCGGCGAAGGGGCGTTCGGGTGAGAGCGGACGGGCCTTGTCGCGCATCCGGAACGAAGGCGTGTGTAGGTTCCCGGCCGAGGCGGGAGCCGGTGTCGAGCGCCGGCGGGGGCGACGAGACCGCGCCGGAGATCCGACGCCTCGTCCCGACGGAAGGGACCGGCACGGATGACGCTGCTCGTGACCCGGATCGGGCACGCGCTCGCGCCGGCCGTCCGCGTGCGGCTGGAGGGTTGAGATGGCGGCACCACCGGACCGGCAGGGTATGTCGGAAGGGCAGGGCACGTCGGACGGGCAGCGTACGTCGGACGGGCAGGGCGGCTCGCCGGGCCGGGTCGTCCCGGCCTACGCCGTCACCGGCGGGCGCACCCGATCGAGCGGCGCGGAGCTGCCCGTCGAGACGCTGGTGACGGTCACCGCAGCGGGCCGCCGCGCGTCCGGGCTGCCGCTGGAGTGCCGGCGGATCCTGCAGCTCGCGGAGACCCCGGTGTCCGTCGTCGAGCTCGGAGCGCTGCTGTCGGTGCCGGTCGGCGTCGCCCGGGTGCTGGTCGGGGACCTGGCGGACGCGGACCTGGTGGTCGTGCACCGTCCGCACGTCACCGAGGACGGGATGCCGGGACCCGAGATCCTGGCCCGGGTGCTGGAGGGCCTGCGTGCGCGAGAGGTCTGAGCCCGTCCCGTTGACGATCCCGGTGGCGGGCCGCGTCGACGTCGGCACAGTCCCGGACAAGCGCACGACGACGGTCGCGACGGACCTCCAGCACGGCCGAGCAGGAGCGCGAGCCGGACCCCGGGCCGGACCTCAGACGGCGAGCACGGGAGCGGCCTCCGGGTCCCGCTGCCGCGGGACCGCCAGCACGGACCCGGGCTCGTCCTTCTTCGCCTTGGTGACGAACGCGTGCCGCGCGTCGGCGTAGCCGTACCGGTCGTCGAACATGTCCCGGCTCATCTCCGCGAGCTCCTGCACGCGATAGGCCTCCAGCGGCCGGACGTGCTCGTCGGCGGCGCGCCCGGCCTGCTTGGCCGCGAGCTGTGCGGGCAGGTTCGGGTCCGCGGCGAGTGCTGCCGCGTAGGCGAGCACCGTGGCGTCGAACTCCGGGCGGGGGCCGGGCAGGACGTCGTCGATCAGCCCGATCCGCAGGGCCTCGGCGGTGCCGACGGGCAGGCAGTCCGACGTCAGCCGCTCCGCCACCCGACTCCCGACCCGGCGCGGGAGCACGTAGGTCCAGTACTCGGAACCGGTCAGGCCCATGCTGCGGTAGTGCGGGTTGAGCACGGTCCCCGCGGAGGCCACGACCCGGTCCGCGCCGAGGGCGAGCATCACTCCGCCCGCGCCGGCGTTCCCGCCGATCGCCGCCACGACCAGCTGGTGCGTGCAGGTGATCAGCTCGCGGCAGACGTCGTCGATCGCGGTGATGTTCCGCCAGCTCTCGGCGGCCGGATGCGCCGCCGCCTCGGCCACGTTCAGGTGGATGCCGTTGGAGAAGGTCTCGCCGCCCTCGAAGACCAGGACCCGCGTGTCCTGGGCGACGGCGTGGCGCAGCACCGCGAGGAGGCGGTGGCCCTGACCCGCGGACATCGCCCCGTTGTGCAGGTCGGCCCGGACGACACCCACGTCCCCGACCCGGCGGTAGGAGATCTCGCGGGGGCCGTGCGCCGGACCCTCGGCGACAGGATGGTCCAGTGACTCCGGGACCTCGGCGACCAGCTCGCCCAGCACCGTGGCGGTGGGCAGTTTGACGCCGCGCGGGACCTTCGCACGGCCGATCCACAAGGCGCCGTCACCGGTCCTGACCAGCGCCGAGCCGTGCCGGACGGCGGCGACGGTGCCGGGCTCGCCCGGGGTCGCGTCCCCGGGCGTCGCGTCGTGGACGAACACCTCCAGGCCCGCGAGCACCGTCCGCACCCCGGGTGCGCCGTCCGCGGCCCGGATGCGCCGCAGGATGTGCGCGGTCGGATCCGTCCAGGCGAAGGCGCGGTCCGCCTGGACCATCGTGGGGCGCAGCCGCCCGACGACCCCGGGCGCGCCCTCCACGAGCGGCTGCGGCACGAACCCCGGGTCGCCCGCCTTGGCGACGACCTCCCGGGCCAGCTCGACGGCGGCCTCGGTGACGGGCCCGTTGTAGACCGAGCTCTTGCGCGACGGACCGTCGGCGTCCTGCGGCATCGCGAAGGTCCGGGTGCCCCAGATCGGGCCGGCGTCCATCTCCTCGATCGCCTGGAGCGCGGTGACGCCCCACTCGCTCGCGCCCTCGGTGATCGCCCAGTCGATCGACGACGGGCCGCGGTCGCCCACCGGTCCCGGGTGGAGCACGACGACCCGGTGCCGGCGCCAGACGTCCTCGGGCACCCGGTCCTTGAGGAACGGGCACAGCACCAGATCGGGGTCCGTGTCCGCGACGGCGCGGCGGACGCCGTCCTCGCTGCCGGCGAGCCGGACGTCCAGCTGGTGACCGTCCTCCCGGAGCTCGGTCCAGACCCGTTGGGTGAGCCCGTTGAACGCCGAGCAGAGCAGGAGGATCTTCACACAGCACTCCAGGGGGCGAGGGGCCGGCGGCCTGTCCGGGCGCGCCACGTCGAGCCCGGAGGCGCCGCGACCAGGTAACACGAATGGGGTAACGACGACGGGGACGACGCTACTCATGGAACCGGCAGCCGACGCTCGACCGAGTGGCCTAGTGGTGAGTGACCGTACGGAGGTACCCGATCGCTCTGCGCGAAGACCACGCAGCGTGTCCGGGGTGTTACTGACGCCTGAGTTGCCGGTCGGACACTCCCCGACTCCGGAGATTTCGCCCAGTGGTCACAAAATGGCGCTCAATGGTTACATTGCGCCGTCAACAGGTAACTGATGGTTCGATACCGGGTCCGGAAGATCGATACTCCGGCTCACGGCCCGGGAGGGAATGGGCTGAGCGGTAGGCCGTTCGCGTCGATCGGCCGCCCCGAGGGACGCCTCCACGATCGAGTCATGCCCGTGCAACCCTGCGTGTAGCTTTCCGGTCTCATGGCGGATGGAGCCCGCCGACTGTCCCCTGATCGGGGTAATCACGTCGGCAGGCTCGTGACGCCGCTCCGGCTCCCCGACCGGATCGAGAGAGGTGCGGACCGAGTGCTGACCAAGCTGACCGCGTGGCTGCCCAAGGGCAACACGCTCGACGACGCCGCCTGGGCGCGGCGCCACCGACTGCTGGAGTGGGTCCTGCTCGCGCACGTGCCGGGCCTGTTCCTGATCGGCGTCGCGTTGGACCGGTCCGTCGTGGTGACGCTGGTGTCCCTCGCGCCGATCCTGGTGCTCCTCGCGGGCGGGCACCTCCTCGCCGGGCGGCGACGGCTCGCGTCCTCGCTGATCACGGCCGGGCTCGTCTACTGCTCGGTCGCCCTCGTCGGCCTGACCGGCGGGATGATCGAGGCGCATTTCCACTTCTTCATCATCATCGGCTTCATCGCGCTCTACCAGGACTGGGTCCCGTTCCTCTGGAACGTCCTGTTCACCGTGGTCAGCCATGGCTTCGGCACGATCTTCTACAGTCAGCTGATCTTCAACCACCCGGCCGCGCAGGCGAACCCGTGGCTCTGGTCGGGGATCCACGGCCTCGCCGTGCTCTTCGCCTGCGTCGGGATGGTCATCTTCTGGCGGATCACGGAGGACGAGCAGTCCGCCAAGGAGGAGATGGGCCGCGACCTGGTCCTCGCGGACGCCGAGATCGGCCGTCAGCAGTTCACCTCGGACATGCTGGTCAACCTCGCGCGGCGCAACCAGAGCATGCTCTACCGGCAGCTGGACATCATCAACCAGCTCGAGGAGAAGGAGCAGGACCCCGACGCCCTCGCCGAGCTGTTCAAGCTGGACCACCTCGCCACCCGGGTGCGGCGCAACGCGGAGAGCCTGCTGGTGCTCTCCGGCGAGCAGCCCCCGCGCGTCTGGTCCGCCCCGGTGTCGCTCCGGGACGTCGTCCGTGCCGCGATCGCCGAGACCGAGGACCTCGACCGCGTCGAGTTCGCCGTCGACGACCGCCTGGCCGTGGCGGGGCACAGCGTCGCGGACCTGACGCACCTGATCGCCGAGCTGACGGAGAACGCCGTCCGGTTCTCCCCGCCGGACACCGTGGTCACCATCCGGTCCCGGCCCCACCGCGTCGAGTCCGGCGCGCAGGTGCTGACGATCGAGGACTGGGGGGTCGGCATGCCCGAGGCCGACCTGGAGTCGGCAAACGAGATGCTGCTGCGGCCGCGCGACGTCGACCTGTCGGTCTCCCAGCGCCTGGGCTTCCACGTCGTCGCCCGTCTCGCGGTCCGGCACCGGATCGAGGTCTCGCTCGGAGCGACCCCGGGATCCGGCCTGACCGCCGTGGTGGTCATTCCCGCGGCGCTGTTCGTCGCCGAGCAGCAGGAGACGCCGGACGTGTTCGGCGCCGGCCCGCTGTCGGCCGTGCCTGCGCAGGACCGCTCCGCGCAGCACGACACACCCGCGCTCGACCGGGCGCCCCGCACGGACCGCTCCGCGCAGCCGGCCGGCGCGTACCCGGGCGGGGGCGGGCTGTCCTCGACCGGCTCCTCCACAGGGCTCGACGCCCCGCGCCGGACCACGTCGTCCCGGTCCGCGTCCGACCTCGCCGACAGCGGACTGCCGATGCGCGCGGACTCCGCCGTCGACGCCGCCTTCGGCACCGCGTTCGGCGTCCGCGGGGCCCGGCCGGGTGAGCCCGGCTGGACCGGCTGGTGGGAGCCCCCGGTCGACGCCGAGACGTCCGGACCCGGAGGCCGGGTCGCGAACGGTCACGGCACGAACGGGTACGGCGCGAACGGCGCCGGCACGAACGGTTTCGGCACCAATGGTTTCGGTACCAATGGTTTCGGCGGCAACGGGTACGGCCGGACCGGGTACGACGGCAACGGGCACGAGCCGAAGGTCCCGACGGTGAACGGCGCGAACGGGCGTGCGGCCGACGGGCACGGCCCGAACGGGACCCCGTCGCGTCCCTCGCCGGTGCAGCGACAGGAGGCCGACATCCCCCGCCCCGGGACCGGTCAGGACGCGGACGTCCCCGCCCCGCGCTCCGCCCCGGGTGCCGCACCGGAGTCGGAGGCGGGCCGGACCGGCCTGCGCCGGCGGGTCCCGCAGGCCAGCCTCGCCCCGGAGCTGCGGCTGCCCGAACAGGCGCCGTCCCCGGCGGCGCCCGCGGCGCCGCCGGCCGCCAGCGCCTCCGCGGCGCAGGCACTGTCCCGCTACCAGGCGAGCCGGCAGGCGGCCCAGGCCGCGACCGATCATGACCAGCGCCCCGCGAGCAGGGTCGCCGAGAACGGGAGGACACGCACGTGAACACGTCGACTGGCCGGCTGGACTGGTTGCTGGTGGAGTTCACCCGGGACGTGCCCGGGGTGCGCAACGCCGTCGTCGTGTCCGGCGACGGCCTGCCCCTCGCGCTCTCTCCGGGTGTCGGCGACACCCTGGGGGACCAGCTCTCCGCCGCCGCGTCGGGACTGATCAGCCTGGCCTCGGGCACGGCGACCCTGCTCGGCTCCGGCGCGGTCACCCAGACCATCCTCGAGATGGAGGGCGGCTACCTGTTCGTCACCGCCGTCAGCCGGGGCGCGACCCTCGCCGTGCATGCGGACCGCCGATGCGACATCGGCATGGTCGGCTACGAGATGACGCTGCTCGCCGCGAGGGTCGGGCACGCGCTCGATCCGGCACCCCGCGAACCCGCGGGGAGGTAGGGGTGGACGGGGGCGCGGGCGGCAGACACGGCAGACAGTCGCCGGGCCGGGTCGTCCCGGTCTACGCCGTCACCGGCGGCCGGACCCGGTCGGCGGGAGCCGACCTGCCGGTGGAAGCCCTGGTCACGGTGACGGACTCGGGCCGCTGGGCGGAGAATCTGCACCTGGAGTACCGCACGATCCTGCGGCTCGCCGCGGCTCCGGTGTCGATCGTCGAGCTGGGTGCGGTGCTGCAGGTGCCCGTGGGAGTGGCCCGGGTGCTCGTCGGGGACCTGGCGGACGCGGGGTACGTAGCCGTGCACCTGCCGCGGGTCACCGCGGACGGCACGCCGGGTCCGGAGATCCTGGAAAGGTTGCTGGAGGGGCTTCGTGCGCGATCGGTCTGAGCTGTACCCGTTGAAGATCCTGGTGGCGGGGGGATTCGGCGTCGGCAAGACGACGCTGGTCCGCGCGCTGTCCGAGATCGAACCGCTGCTCACCGAGCAGCAGATGACCGAGACCTCGCTCGGGGTGGACGACACCCGTGCGGTGCCGGACAAGCGGACCACCACCGTCGCGATGGACTTCGGCCGCATCACGGTCGACGACTCCCTGATCCTCTATCTCTTCGGGACGCCGGGGCAGTCGCGGTTCTGGTTCATGTGGGACGAGCTGTCGCGGGGCTCCGTCGGCGCGCTCGTCCTCGTGGACCTCCGCCGGGTCGACGAGTCCTTCCCGGCGATCGACTACTTCGAGAACCGGCGGATCCCGTACGTCGTGGGGATCAACACCTTCCCCGGGGCGAACGAGCACGACGAGGAGGCGGTCCGGGAGGCCCTCGCCCTGAACCCGGAGACGCCGGTCCAGTGGATCGACGCCCGCGAGGCCTCCTCCGGTCTCGCCCTCCTGGTTCGTCTGGTGGAGCACGCCCTGTCGAGGACCGCTCCCGTCCCCGGCTGACGCCACGTCCCGGCCCCCACCCCGCCCGCGAGTCGGGGTGTGGGGCCGCGCGAGTCGCGGTCCGAGGCCGCGGCACGGTGCTCGGCTCGCCCCACAAGGCCCATGATCGCGATCTGGGGAGCGCG
>JAOZVV010000048.1 GCA_025869365.1 Pseudonocardia sp. | reverse complement strand
CCCTCGTCGTCCCCGCGGCGGGCGAGGAGATCGGCCTCGGCCAGCGCGGCGACGGGCCGGGCGCGGTGGCCGAGCACGACGGCCCCCGCCGATCCCTTCCGCCCGGTGAGACGACGCGGCGGGGCCGGGGCCGCGACGCGCAGCAGCCGGTCGAGCTCGGCCTCCGCACCGGACGCGGCCGGGACGACGCCCGTCTCCGCGAGCCGGGCGGTGAGGGCCTCCGCGAGGCCGGCGGGTGCGGCCAGGGTCAGCCGCACCTCGGCCTCGGACCAGTTCTCCAGCGTCGTCGACGTGCCGAGGGTGGCGATCTGCACCTCGTCGCGGATCAGCTCGCCGACCGTGCGGCGAGCGGCACGCAACGGGGTGCTGGTCCGCACCCGGCGGATTCGCCCGACCGGCCGGACCTCCACCCCGCGACGCGCCCCGCGGACCAGCTCGTCGAGCTCGGCCGGGAGCTCCGGGTCGACCCCCTCGACCTCGGACGGCGGCACGGGGACCTGCAGGCGCTCGCCCTCCCCCGCGTCCGGCAGGTCGAGGCGCCAGTACTCGGCGCCGTCCTCGCGATGGACGGCGAGCACGATGCCCTGGGCGGCCAGCCGCAGGTCCGGCGTGTCGTAGCGCTCGACCTCCCGCACCTCGCCGACGGACGCCTGCCCCGGACGCACCTCTTCGAGATCGGTGAGGCGCGGGGCACCGGCAGCCGCGGGACCGCGGTAGGTGGTGCCGACGTGCGTCTCGGCCGGGTCGGTGGTGGTCTGGTTCCTGGGGTCGGTGTCGCGGGTCATGACACGGGGTGCCCGGCCGGGCGACGCGGTGAAACGTCCGGCCGGGGCGGTCACACGGCTGGCCCAGCGGACGCATCCCTCCCCCACCACGACTCGCCGACGGATCCGGCCCGACTCGCGGACGGATCCAGCGCGACTCGGTGACGGAAATACCGCGACTCGCGGGGTCAGCCGGGGAGGAGCTTCTTCTGGACCTTGCCCATGGCGTTACGCGGCAACGAGTCCACGTACTGGATCTCCCTCGGCCGCTTGTGCGGGGCGATGAGGCTCGCGACGTGGTCGACCAGGACCTTCGGCTCCGGTGCCTCGCCGGCCGGCACCACGAAGGCGACGATCCGCTCGCCCAGGTCCTCGTCCGGGCGGCCGATCACCGCGGCCTCGGCGACGGCCGGGTGCTCCAGCAGGGCGTTCTCGATCTCGCCCGCGCCGATCTTGTACCCGCCGGACTTGATCAGGTCCGTCGCCTTGCGGCCGACGATCGCGAGCGCGCCCGACGGCGTCCAGCGGGCGATGTCCCCGGTGGCGAACCAGCCGTCGGCGGTCTGCGAGGCGGCGGTCGCCTCGGGCAGGTTGAGATAGCCGGAGAACAGCGTCGGGCCGCTCACCTCGACGGCGCCGAGGCCCTCGTCCGAGGTGTCCCCGAACTCGGTCAGTGGCGCCAGCCGGATGCGGGTCCCCGCGACCGGCCAGCCCACCGTGCCGACCTCCGCCGGGGAGTCCGCGCGCGCGGCGGTGAGGATCAGCGTCTCGGTGAGCCCGTAGCGCTCCCGGACGGCGAGCCCGGTCGCCTTCTCGATCCGCGTGTGGTCGACGGCGGTCAGCGCGGCCGACCCGGACACCAGCAGCCGGGCGCGGCCGACCGCGGTGCCGAGCGTGGGGTCGTTCTCGAAGTCCGCGGCGAGCCGGTGGTAGTGCGTCGGGACGCCGAAGACCAGGGTCGCGCCGCCGTCGACGGCGGCGGCGAGTGCGGCCCCGTCCATCCCGCCGAGATGGTGCAGGCTGCCGCCGAGGCGCAGCGGCCCGACCGTGCCGAGCACCAGGCCGTGCACGTGGAAGATCGGCAGGGCGTGGGTGAGGACGTCGTCCCCCGTCCAGGCCCAGGCCTCCGCGAGCCCGTCGAGATCCGCGGCGATCGCGCCCCGGGAGAGGATCGCGCCCTTGGGCGGCCCGGTCGTCCCGGACGTGTAGACGACGAGTGCGGGCGCCTCCGGCCCGGGCTCGGCGGGCAGCGGCACCGCCGGCACCCCGGCGGGATCGGTGACGACGTCCACCCGCGGCAGCCCCGCGAGCGCAGCCGGCAGTTCCACCCCGGGCTGCACCATGATCAGCTCGGGCGCGGAGTCCGCGACGACGTGGCCGAGCTCCCGCTCCCCCACCTTGGGGTTCACCGGCACGACCGGGACCCCGGCGAGCAGACCGGCGGTGATCCCGACGGCGGCGCCGAGGGTGGAGGTCGCCCACACCGCGACGCGGCCACGGCCGGCGATCTCCGCGGCGAGGTTCGAGGCGACGGCCGCGAGCTCGGCGTAGGTCAGCGCCCCGTCCGGGAAGCGCAGTGCGAGCTTCTCGGTCGGGCTGTCGAATGCGGGGAGCAGGTCACTCATGGTTAGCCGATCACCTTGCCGGGGTTGAGGATGTCGTTCGGGTCCAGCGCCGCCTTGATCGCCCGCTGCAGCGCCAGCGAGCCGGGATCGAGCTCGCGGCGCATGCCGGCCCGCTTCAGCAGGCCGACACCGTGCTCGCCGGTGACGGTGCCGCCGAGCTCGATCGCCGAGGACACGATCTCGTCGAACGCCGCCTGGGCGTGGGCCCGGGCCGCGTCGTCGCCGTGCGGGACGATGATCAACGGGTGCAGGTTGCCGTCCCCGGCGTGCGCGAGGTTGGCGATCAGGATGCCGTGCCGCTCGCCGATCGCGTCGACCCTGCCGAGCATCTCCGCGAGCTTCCCGCGGGGCAGGCAGACGTCCTCGGTGAGCACCGCGTCGCCACGCTGCTCCAGCGCCGGATAGGACAGGCGGCGGGCGTCGAAGAGGGCCTCGGCCTCCACCAGGTCCGTCGACACCATCACGTCCCGCGCGCCGTTGGCCTCGAAGGCGGCGCGGATCGCGTCGGCCTCCGCACCGGCGGCGGGCTCGGCGAGGTCCGTCTGGGCCAGCAGCAGGGCGGCCGCATCCTCGGGCAGCCCCGCGTGCTTCCACTCGTTGACGGCGTGCAGGCAGTGCCGGTCGATGAGCTCGAGCGCCGCGGGCTGCAGCCCGGCCGCGGTGACGGCGGCGACCGCGGCGCCGCAGTCCGCGAGGGTGTCGAAGAACCCGACGACGGTGCGGGGCGGCGCCGTGCGCGCGGGCCGCAGCTTCACGGTGATCTCGGTGATCACGGCGAGCGTGCCCTCCGAGCCGACCAGCAGGGCCGCGAGGTCGTACCCGGCGACGCCCTTGGCGGTGCGGCGGCCGACCCGGACGATCTCCCCCGCCGCGGTCACGATCTCCAGCGCGAGCACGTAGTCCCCGGTCACGCCGTACTTCACACAGCACAGCCCGCCGGCGTTCGTGGCGACGTTCCCGCCGATCGTCGCCCAGGGGGCGCTCGCCGGGTCCGGCGGGTACCAGAGTCCGCGTTCGGCACAGGCGGCACGCAGGTCGTCGTTCACCACTCCCGGCTGTACGACGGCGAGGCGCTCCTCGGGGTTGATCTCCAGGATGTCCCGCATCCGTTCCAGGGACAGCACCACGCAGCCGTCGACGGCGTTCGCGCCACCGGAGAGGCCGGTCCCGGCACCGCGCGGGACGACGGCGACCCAGTGCCGCGCGCACGCCCGCACCACGGCCGCGACCTCGGCCGTGCTGCGCGGGCGGACGACGGCGACCGGCGAGCCGTGCTCGGCCCACTCGGCCTCGTCGTGCACGTAGGGCCGCACCGTGTCCGGGTCGGTGAGGACACGGTCCGCCGGCAGCCCCGCGGCGAGGTCGGCGAGGACGGCACGCCCGGCGTCGTCCGCGACGGCCATCGCGAACCCCTCGTCCACGTCCGCCAGGCCGAACGGACGGTCGTCGGTCCCGGGCTCCACCATGTCCGTGACGTTAACCCGGGCGACAGGCCCCAGTCATGTCCGCCGGCAGGTCAGCCGCGCCGGCGGGCCGGTGTCACAGTCGGGTGAGCCTGCGGACGACCTCCCGGCCGAGCAGGGTCCCCGACCGCCAGGCCGTCTCGATCCGGGCGCTGCCCCAGCCGTCCCCGGCCAGCCCGATCCCGTCCTCCCCCAGGTGGAACGGCACGCTGCGGTCCCGTTCGGGAGAGGCGAAGCGCCAGCGGTAGGCCTGCGTCCACACGGGCTCGGCCGTGATCCCGAGCAGCTCCCCCATCGCCGCCACCACGAGCGGGATCGCGGCGCACGGGTCCGCGTCGAACCGCCGGGCGACGTCGGAGACCGTGTGCGCCACCAGGACCGGTGCGGCGTCGCCACGGCGGGCGCCGTCGTCCGCGATCAGCGAGAGCACCGGATGGTCGTTGACGAACGCGGCGGGCAGCTCGCCCCAGCAGCGCTCGCCGTACTCGGCGGCGACGGCGAGCACCGGCCGCCACGGCCGGTCCGCCGCCAGCGCGACCGCGCCGAGGCAGGGATCGAGCACCTGCAGCGCCTGCGGATCGGGCATCGCGAGGACGACGACGTCGGCCTTCTCCCCGTCGACGGTGGGGCCGGCGCCCACCCGGCGCACCTCGTGGCCGAGCTCGACGACGAGGCCCTCGGCGAGGGCCGCGACCAGGCTGCGCAGGCCCCCGGGCGCCGCCCAGCGCATCGGGCCCGGCGCGCGGAGCCGTTCCCCGTGGTCCAGGACGGCCAGCTCGGAGGTCCAGGGCCGGGCCAGGCCCGCCGTCCGCCATCCCGCGACGACCCCGGCGAACTCCGGGTCCCGCACGGTGAAGTAGGCGGCGCCGGTGTCGATCGGGCGGTCCACCCCCTGGACGGCGTGGACGCGGCTCGCCATCCGGCCGCCGGGGGTGTGGGCGCGGTCCAGCACGCGGACCGGGACCCCGGCGTCGGCGAGCACCCGCGCACACGCGACTCCGGCGAGTCCGGCACCCACCACGACCACGGACATGATCGGTCAAGGGTAGCGGCGCGCGGCCCCTCGCACCCGTTCTGCCCGGTCGAGCCACCAGGTCGTGCGATCGGGATCGGCGGCGACGGCGTACCGCGCCGTCGGTTCCGGGGCGACGCGCAGGACGGGCAGGTACCCCTCGTGAGGGGTCAGCCGAGTGTTGTCGGGGACGACGTCCGAGGTCAGCAGCGCACCGGTACCGAGCCCGCACGCGTACTCCAGCTGCGGCAACGCGGCGGCGAGGGCGATCTCCGCGGCCATCCCGACGCTGGTCTCCAGCGCGGAGGACACCACACAGGGCAGCCCGCACGCCTCCGCGACCGCGAGCGCGCGGCGCACCCCGCCGAGCGGCGCCACCTTCAGGATCGCGACGTCCGCGGCCCCCGCCACCGCGACCTTCAGCGGATCCTCGGCGCGCCGGATGGACTCGTCCGCGGCGATCGGCACGTCGACGCGGCGGCGGACCAGGGCCAGCTCCTCGATCGACGGGCACGGCTGCTCGGCGTACTGCAACCCGCCGGCGGCGCGGTCCAGCGCCCGGATCGCGGTGACGGCCTCGTCGACGGACCAGCGCGCGTTGGCGTCCACCCGCACGAACCCGGACGGCCCGAGCGCGTCCCGGACGGCCTCCACCCGGGCGAGGTCCTCCGCGGCCGAGTCCGGGTGATCCGCCACCTTCACCTTCGCCGTCGAGCAGCCGGAGGCGCGGACCAGCTCGAAGGCCCGCTCGGGGCCGACGGCCGGGACGATCGCGTTGACCGGGACCCTGTCCCGCACCGGCTCCGGCCAGCCCTCCTCCGCCGCCTCCCGGGCCGCGGCCAGCCAGGACGCGGCCTCGTCGTCGTCGTACTCGGTGAAGGGGCAGAACTCCCCCCAGCCGGCCGGGCCCCGCAGGAGCACGCCCTCCCGGACCGCGATGCCGCGGAAGCGGGTGGTCATCGGGATGGAGTAGACGAACAGGTCCTGCATGCCCCGGACGCTACTGCGGCCGCTCGGACCGCCGCCGCTCAGGCGATCAGCTCGTGGTGGGCGGGATCGACGGCGCGGGTCCGGCGCCGGAAGGAGAACGTGTAGCCGGGCCACAGCGTCCGGTTGCGGCCGTGCTCGTCGAGGTACCAGCTCGCGCAGCCGCCCGTCGCCCAGACCGCGCGGGCGAGCCTGCGCTGCAGGTCCGCGTTGAAGGCGTCCTGGCTGTCCTGCCGGGTGTCGATCGCGACGGCGCGGTTCCGCTCGACCGTCCGCATCGCGTCGAGGACGTAGTTCAGCTGCGACTCGACCATGAACACCATCGAGCTGTGGCCGAGCCCGGTGTTCGGGCCGACGATCGTGAACAGGTTCGGGAAGCCGGCGATCGTGGTGCCGAGCAGGGCCTCCGGGCCGTCCTTCCAGGCGTCGACGAGCTTGACACCGTCCCGGCCCGTGACACCCATCCGCGCCATGCCCTCCGCCACCTCGAACCCGGTGCCGAAGATGATCGTGTCGACCTCGTGCTCGACCCCGTCCGCGGTCACGACCCCCCGCTCGGTGATCCGCGCGATGTCCCCGGTCTCGACGCGGACGTTGTCCCGCCGCAGCGCCGGGTAGTAGTCGTTGCTCATCAGGATCCGCTTGCAGCCCATGGTGAACGTGGGCGTCACCGTGCGCTTCAGCTCGTCGTGTCCGGCGAGGACCCTGTCCAGGTACCTCAGGCCCAGGCGCTGGACGACCTTCATGATCCGCGGATGCAGGAAACCCGCGACCAGGGCCTCGTGCCGCCAGTACAGCGCGATCCGGTTCAGTGCCTGCAGCAGCGGGACGCGGCGGTACGCGGCCCGGGTGCGTTCGGGAATCGCGTGGTCCGGCTTGGGCAGGACCCAGGGCGCGGTGCGCTGGAACAGCGTCAGCGACGCGACCTCCGGGGCGATCGCGGGCACGAACTGGATCGCGCTGGCCCCCGTCCCGATGACCGCGACGCGCTTGCCGGCGAGGTCGTGGCCGTGGTCCCAGCGCGACGAGTGGAAGGCCGTGCCGGCGAAGCGGTCCAGGCCCTCGATGTCCGGCACCGAGGGCTCGTGCAGCGCACCGGTGGCGAAGAGCACGTAGCGGGCGCGGTAGCTCGTGCCGTCCTCCGTGCGCACGTCCCAGGCCGTGCCGTCCCACTCCGCCCCGGCCACCGTGACGCCGAAGCGGATGCGGTCCCGCAGCCGGTAGTGGTCCGCCACCCGCTCGAGGTAGGCCCGGATCTCCGGCTGGCGGGCGAACGTCCGCGTCCAGTCCGGGTTCCGGAAGAAGGAGAAGGAGTACAGGTGGGACTCCACGTCGCAGGCGCAACCCGGGTACTCGTTGTCCCGCCAGGTGCCGCCGAGGCTGTCGCCCTTCTCCAGGATCACGAGGTCCCGCCGGCCGGTCTCGTCCAGCTTCACCGCCGCGCCGAGGCCGGCGAAGCCGCCGCCCACGATGACGGTCTCGACGGCGACGGTGTCGGCCCGTACCGGCCCCGTGCTGCCCATGTCGGTCCTCCTCCGTCGAGTTACCGACGGTAAGTTACCACGGGTAGATTGATGCCCGGTAGGGTTTCCGCGTGGAATCCCCCGCCCAGGCCGGAACCGCCGGGCCCGCGTCCCCCCGGCGTCGTCGCGTCGGCCGCGAGGAACGCGAGCGGCAGATCCTCGGCGCCGCGGTGGCCGTGTTCGCCGAGCGCGGGTACGCGAACGCGTCGATGGACGCCGTCGCCGAACGGGTCGGGGTCACCAAGCCCGTGCTCTACACGCACTTCGGCTCCAAGGAGGGCCTGCTGCTGGCCTGTGTCGCGCAGGCCCGCACCGAGCTCCTGGACGTCACGTCCGCGGCGGCCGCCGCCGCGGCCGGCCCCGAGGAGATGCTGCGGCTGGGCACGCGGGCGTTCTTCACGTTCCTCGACGAGCGGGCCGCCGCCTTCTCCCTGCTCTACTCCGAGGCCAGCATCGCCGCGGACGCCGTGGAGGGCATCCGGGCCCAGCAGACGGACTTCATCGCCGCGCTGCTCGGCGCCGCGGCCCCCGATGCGGACACGCGGCGGCTGCAGGGCTGGGCCCAGGTCATCGTGGGTGCGTGCGAGCGGCTCGCGGTGTGGCGGGCGCAGGACCGGCGGGTCACGGTCGACGACGCCACGGAGTACCTGATGGACCTGGCCTGGACGGGGCTGCGCGATCGGGCCTCCGGGGCTGACCGCGCCTCCGGCACACTGTCCGGGTGACGACGACCGCACCCCGCCTCCTCCAGGTCCGGCGCAGCACCCGCATCACGCCGCGGATGATCCGGGTGACCCTCGGCGGGGACGAGCTGGCGGGTTTCCCCGGGGAGGGCCCGGACCGGCGGATCAAGATGTTCTTCCCCGTCGAGGGCCAGGACCGCCCGGCGATCCCGCGCTCCGGCACCGGCGGCCCGGTCTGGCCCGCGGGCGAGGCACGGCCGACCATCCGCACCTACACCGTCCGGCACTTCGACGCCGCCGCCGGTGAGCTGGACGTCGACTTCGTGGTGCACACCGGCTACGGCCCCGCCGCGGCGTGGGCGCAGTCCGCGGAGCCCGGTTCCTGGGTCGGGGTCTCGGAGCCGGGCGGGCGCTGGGTACCGGATCCCGCCGCGGCGTTCCACGTCGTGATCGGGGACGAGTCCGCGCTGCCCGCCGTCGCGACCGTGCTGGAGGCGGTGCCGGCGGACGTCCCGGTGCTCGCCGTGCTGGAGGTCGCGGACGCGGGTGAGGAGCAGGAACTGCCGGGCAGGGCCGAGGTCACCTGGGTGCACCGCGGATCCGCACCGGCCGGGGAGCCGCTCGTCGCGGCGGTGCGGGCCGCGCAGTTCCCGCCCGGGGACGGCCAGGCCTGGCTGGCCGGTGAGTCCGCCGCGGTGAAGGACATCCGCGCGCACCTGCTCGACGAACGTGGCCTCGGGCGGCGCGCGGTCTACGCGACGGGCTACTGGCGGGCCCGCTGAGCCCGGGCCCGGGGACTCAGCCGGGGTCGAGCTGGGCGTGCCCCCCGATCACGGTGGCGCGGAGCGGGCGGCCGACCGCACCCGGTCCCGGCGGCGCAGCGGGGCCCTCCGGGAAGGCGGTGAGCAGCGCGGTGCTGGCGGCGTCGCCGCGGGGCGTGGCGGCAGCGAGGCGGCGGCCGTCGGCGGTGCGGGCCACCACGAACCCCTGGACCGACACGCCGTCCCGGTCGTACTCGACGGTGGCGGCCTCGACCGTCACGTCGTGGACCTCCCCGTCGACGAGCGTGACCGGCTCCGGCCCGGGTTCGGCGCTGTCCTTCGGGACCGGGTCCCCGACATAGCCGTCCTCGTGCGCCGCGCGGCCGAGGAGGACGGCGTGCTGGCGGGTGAGGTAACCGCCCCCGCCGTGCACCAGCGCGGTCCGGGCGCCGGAGCGTAGGCGCCCGGTGACCGCGACGACGGCATGCAGCCCGTAGGACGACGGCGGCCCGCCGAACGACGAGTGCCCACCCGTCGCGCCGAGCAGGTCCGGCAGGTCGACACCGAGGTGCCGCCCGACCAGCCGCGCCACCACCGGGTACGGCGCACAGATGTCCAGCAGGTCGAGCTCCGCCGCCGTCACACCCCCTGCGGCGAGCGTGCGGTCCAGGGTGGAGCCGAGGGCCGTCGACACGGCCAGGTCCGGCCGGGCGAGCACGTCCGCGGCGTCGTCCGCGCCCGCGCCACCCCAGACGTGCACCATCCGCTCGTCGGGCACCCCGTGCTCACGCGCCGCGGCCAGGGACGTCACGACGACGGCGGCGGCCGTGTCCACCAACGGGTTCGGGGCCTGGGCCACCGGATAGGGCTCGCAGAGCATCCGGTTCCCCGGCCCGACCCGCAGCACGTCCGAGGCCGGGACCAGCTCCGCGCTCCACGCGCCCGGGTTCTCCGAGGCGACCTTGCTGAGCCCGGAGCAGAACTCCGCGGACCAGGTCGCCGCCTGCGCCGGGGTCTCGCCGAGCGCCCGGCACAGCGCGGACTCGATCATCGGGTAGACCCGGCCCGGCAGCACCAGCCCGGCGAGCTGCATCGATGCGCTGCCCAGCTCGTCCGTGTCGAACCCCGCCGGGCCGCCCGGCTCGGCGCTCCACCCCAGATCCGCCGCCGGGTCGACCCCGGCCCGGGCCAGCACCGCCATCGACGCGGCGGCCTCGCCGCCGACCACCAGCGCCACCCGGGACTCCCCCGCGGCGATCCGCGCGGCGGCCGTGTCGAGCAACGCGACGGGCCGCTGGCCCCCGGCCGGTGCCCCGGACGTCCAGGCCGGGTCGGCGCCGATCCGCGCGGCGAGCTTGTCCGCCAGCCCGTCGTATCCCCAGCTCGCGATGTGCGTGACCGCGATCGAGTCGACCTCGCGGAGCAGCCGCCCGCCCGTGCCCGTGCCGATGTCCCCGGCCGCGCACGCCACCGCGTCGGCGACCAGGCGTAGCGGCTCGCGCGCGCCGGCCACCGTCCGGTCCCGGTTGCCGACCACCTGACCCACGCCGACAAGCACCGGCAACCTGTCGTCCTGCACGGGCGGACCGTAGTACAGGGGGCGGACCCGGCCCCTCTCGGTGTCCGCCCCTGCACCCTCCGTGTCGATCAGTGCTGATCAGCACCGGGCGGAGCCCTGGTCCGCCGGCGCGGTCATGCGGTGTGACCTGCCGCAGGCTCACAGGAGACGCACAGGGAACGACCAGACGGGACACAGACGCGGGCGCGAGGCTGGCTAGCATGACCGAGGTGAGCGAGCAGTCCGCACCCCTGCGCCGCGCGGACGGGAGCCCCGTGCGGGTGCTCGTCGTGGACGACGAGTCCACGCTGTCGGACCTGCTGTCGATGGCACTGCGCTACGAGGGCTGGGACGTGCGCACCGCGGGCGACGGCCTCGGCGCCATCCGGATCGCGCGGGAGTTCAAGCCGGACACCGTCGTCCTGGACATCATGCTGCCGGATCTGGACGGGCTCGAGGTCCTGCGCCGGCTCCGCGCCGAGGCCCCCGAGGTGCCGGTGCTGTTCCTGACCGCGAAGGACGCCGTCGAGGACCGGGTCGCCGGACTCACCGCGGGCGGGGACGACTACGTCACCAAGCCGTTCAGCCTCGAGGAGCTGGTGGCGCGGCTGCGCGGCCTGCTGCGCCGGGCCGGGATGGCGGCGGCCAAGCAGGGCTCGGAGCTCGTCGTCGGAGACCTCGTGCTCGACGAGGACAGTCACGAGGTGCGGCGGGGCGGCACGGACGTCGACCTGACCGCGACGGAGTTCGAGCTGCTGCGCTTCCTGATGCGCAACCCGCGCCGGGTGCTCAGCAAGGCCCAGATCCTGGACCGGGTGTGGCACTACGACTTCGGTGGCCAGTCCAACGTCGTCGAGCTGTACGTGTCCTACCTGCGCAAGAAGATCGACGCCGGCCGCACCCCGATGATCCACACCGTCCGCGGTGCCGGGTACCTCCTGAAGCCCGCCGCCGACACGGGATGATTCGCGCGTGAGCGGCGCGAGGACGCGGTTCCGGGACCGGGGGCACAGCCTGCGGGCCCGGCTCGTCGCGACCGTGCTGCTGCTGTTCGTGCTGGCGTGCGCGGTGATCGGCGTCGCCACGACGATCGCGCTGAGCCAGTTCCTCTACCACCGCCTCGACGGGGACGTCATGGCCGCCGCCGGCCGGTTCGACACCGCGCGCCACATCCAGACCTGGGAGCAGGGCGGCCCGCCGGTCGGCCCGGGCGGGGAGTCGTTCCTCGGGCCGGCGCAGAAGCCCCGCACGCTCGGGGCGGTGATCACCGATGGGGTCGTGACCCGGGCGGAGATCACGGACCGCCGCGGCTCCTCCACCGCGTTGCCCGCCTCGGACGCGGCCCTGCTGGCCGCCCTGCCCGTCGGGGCCCCGCCGCGCACCGTGGACCTCTCGGTCGGGGAGTACCGCATCGCGGCCGTGCGGGCCGGGACCGGCGAGGTGCTCGCGCTCGGCCAACCCGCGGACGAGACCACCGGCATCCTCAGCGGGCTGATCACCATCGAGCTGGTCGTCATCGGGCTCGCGCTCGGCGGCGCCGCGGTGGCGGCGACGCTCGTGGTGCGCCGCGAGCTGCGCCCCCTGGAACAGGTGGCCGCCGTCGCCGCGAAGGTCGGCGCGCTGCCCCTGGACAAGGGCGAGGTCGAGCTCGCCGAACGCGTCCCGGACCCGGACCCGCGCACCGAGGTCGGCCAGGTCGGCGGCGCGCTCAACCGCATGCTGGACAACGTCGAGGGCGCGCTGGAGGCGCGGCAGGAGAGCGAGACCCGGCTGCGCCGGTTCGTCGCGGACGCCAGCCACGAGCTCCGGACCCCGCTCGCGGCGATCCGCGGGTACGCCGAGCTGACCCGGCGGGACGGCACGGTCGTCCCCGAGAACACCGCCCACGCGCTGACCAGGATCTCCTCGCAGGCCGAGCGGATGAGCACCCTCGTCGAGGACCTGCTGCTCCTGGCCCGTCTCGACGCCGGCCGCCCCCTCGAACGGGCCGAGGTGGACCTCACCCGGCTGGTCCTGGACGCGGTCGGGGACGCGCACGCCGCGGGGCCCCGGCACCGCTGGCGGCTGGACCTGCCGGAGGAGCCCGTCACCGTGGTCGGGGACGCGTCCCGGCTCACCCAGGTCCTGGCGAACCTGCTGGCCAACGCCCGCACCCACACCCCCGAGGGCACGGAGGTGACGGTCGGGCTGGTCGCGGGCTCCCCCGCCGAGCTCGCGGTCGCGGACACCGGGCCCGGCATCCCGCCCGCGCTGCTGCCCCACATCTTCGAGCGCTTCGCGCGGGGCGAGAAGTCCCGGGCCCGCGCCGTCAACGACACCGCGAGCACCGGGCTGGGCCTGGCGATCGTCGACGCGGTCGTGGCCGCGCACGGCGGCACGGTGGCGGTGGCGAGCGAGCCGGGTCGGACGGTGTTCACGGTCCGCCTGCCCGGGGTGCGGACGGACTCGGCGGCCCCGGTACCCACGCGCGTCTGACCTGCCTCGTCCCGCCCCTTTGCTCTGCGCACACCGGCGCACCGCTCTGCGCACACCCACGCGCCGGGCGCCCGCGAGACGACAGCGGTGGTGCGTCGGTGTGCGCAGAGCAAAGGGGGCGCGGGACGGCAACCGGGTGACCAGCGCCACGGGCCGGAGCGGCTGCTCACAGCCGGCACACAGGAAGGTCATCGGACCGGCACAGCGGGCTCCGCGAACCTCGGCGACCGTGACCAGCACTCTCCCGACGCGCTCCCCCGCACCCGCCACCGGTGGCCCGCCCCCCGCCGATCCGGCCGGACCCCTCCGGCCGCGGGGACCGGCCGGGGTCATCCGGCAGCGGATCGCGCAGGTGGCACTGCTCGGCGGGACGGCGGTGCTCTACCTCTGGAACCTGTCCGCCTCGGGGTGGGCGAACGCGTTCTACTCCGCGGCGGCACAGTCGGGCGGCGAGAACTGGACGGCCTGGTTCTTCGGCTCGTCCGACGCCGCCAACGCGATCACCGTGGACAAGACCCCCGCCGCGTTGTGGATCAGCGGGCTCGCGGTGCGGATCTTCGGGCTGAACAGCTGGAGCATCCTCGTCCCGCAGGCCCTGATGGGCGTCGCCGCCGTCGGTCTGCTGTACGCGACGGTCCGGCGCGTCTCCGGGCACGGTGCCGGGCTGCTGGCCGGCGCGGTGCTGGCGCTCACGCCCGTCGCCACGTTGATGTTCCGGTACAACAACCCGGACGCCCTCCTGGTGCTGCTGCTGGTCGCGGCGGTCTGGGCGGGCGTGCGCGGCCTGGAGGACGGCCGGACCCGCTGGATCGTGCTGGCCGGGGTCTTCGTCGGGTTCGGTTTCCTGGCGAAGATGCTGCAGGCCTTCCTGATCGTCCCCGCGTTGACGGCGATGTGGCTGGTGGCCTCGCCGACGACGATCTGGCGGCGGATCCGGGACCTCACGCTGGCCGGAGTCGCGATCGTCGTGAGCGCGGGCTGGTGGGTGCTGATCGCCGAGCTGTGGCCCCCGTCGTCGCGGCCGTACATCGGTGGCTCGCAGACCAACTCGGTGCTCGAACTCGTGTTCGGCTACAACGGCTTCGGCCGCCTGACCGGCGACGAGACCGGCAGCGTCGGCGGCGGTGCCGGGGGCGGCTGGGGGCAGACGGGCCTGACCCGGTTGTTCAGCACCGAGATGGCGCCCGAGGCGGGCTGGCTGATCCCGGCCGCGCTGATCCTGCTCGTGGGCCTGATCCGGGTGACCGGACGCGCCCCCCGGACGGACCGGCTGCGCGGCGCGACGATCGCCTGGGGCGGCTGGCTGCTGGTGACCGGGCTGGTGTTCAGCTTCATGGCCGGGATCTTCCACAGCTACTACCTCGTCGCGCTCGCCCCCGCGACGGCCGCGCTCGTCGGCATGGGGGCCGCGGAGCTGTGGCGGCGACGGGAGCACAGCGGTTCGCGCGTCCTGCTCGCCGCCGCCGTGACGGTGACCGCGATCTGGTCCTTCACGATCCTCGCCGACGACACCAGCTGGCAGCCGTGGCTGCGCTGGACGGAGCTCGGCGTCGGGCTGGTGGCCGCGGCTGCGCTGCTCGGCCTCGCCCGGCTGCCGCGCCTCGCCGCCGCCGGGGTCGCGACGGCCGCGGTGCTGGCCTCCCTCGGCGGGACGGCCGCCTACTCGGTCGCGACGGCGGCCACCGCCCACACCGGCGCGATCCCCAGTTCCGGCCCGGCCGGCTCCGGGATGCGCGCCATCGGGATGCGCGGCGCCGCCGGCGGCGGTCCGGGAGGCGGCTTCGGCGGGATGCGGGGCACTCCCCCGGCCGGGGTCGGCCGGGCCGCCCCGGGCGGGACGGCGACGGGCAGGGCCGCCACGGTTCCAG
>JAOZVV010000047.1:5156-14803 GCA_025869365.1 Pseudonocardia sp. | reverse complement strand
GCTCAGTTCCAGGTCCGGATCGCGAGCAAGCCCGCTCGCCCTCACCCCCGGCCCCGCTCCCGCTGATGCGGGGGGGGGGGGGGGGGCGGGCGCGGCGGCACGGGGCCGGTGCCCGGAAACCGGGGGCGGGTGGCGCGACGGGGCGGGGGGGGGGGGACCGCCCCGGGCGGCCCGGCGTCCAGGGGGGGGACCCGGGGCGGGGGGGCCCGGCCTGGGCGGGTGGGTGCGCGGGGGTGTGGGGAACGGGTGGGAAGCCGAACGGGTCCGTCAACGGGTCCTCCCTGGGGTCGGGGCCGAGCAGGTCCTCGGCGCGGCGGGCCGGGCGGGCGTACCGGGTGGCGGTCCCGGCGCCGCGGCCCCATCCGTCGTCACCGGTGGGTGGGTTCGGTTCCGGCGCGACGTCACCGGGCTCGGGACGGCCGAACAGGGAGAAGGCCACGGCGCTCACCGGCCCCTCGTCGGGCCGTCACCTGCGGGTCGATCGGGCATGGCTCCCCCGTCTGCGGGCGCGCCGGGTCGCCCGTGGACCCGGGGGCCGACGGGTGGCGCAGGCACGAGAGCCCGGCATCGCCGGGGCTGCTGAGGCGGGGGCGAAGGGGCGCACCCGCCGTGCTGGGACGAGAGGAACCCTAGGAAGGCGGACGGGGGTCCCGCGGGGAAACGGGGAGACAGTTCACGATCGCGAACGCTCGGGAGTCACCGCGACACGGCAGGAGAGCCACCTTCACGCCAGGATCTGGCGTGAAGGTCGCTTTCCTGCGATCCGGTCAGGCGGGGAGCTTCCAGCTGTGCACCGGCTCGTTCGCCTCGGACATCACGACGTAGCGCTCCAGCATCCCCAGCAGCGCCTTCTCCCGGCTCGCGCCCCGGTTCTCCAGCGCCGCGACCGTGTCGAGCTGCCAGGCCGCGGACGTCCGCTTGGTGACGCACCGGCGCTCGATGACGTTGAGGTAGCGGTCCCGCACCGCGGCGCTGACACCCCACCGGGCGAGGCCCTCGTGAGCCATCGGGAGCAGTTTGCGCAGGGTCAGCTCGTCCGGGCGGATCCACCCGGTGCCCGGCCAGTAGAGCGGCGCCTCCATGCCGTGCTTGGCCGCGGTCGTGAAGTTCTCCTCGGCGGCCTGGAAGGACATCGAGTGCCACAGCGGCTCGTCCGCCTCCACCAGCACGCGGAGCAGGCCGTAGAAGAACAGGGCGTTCGCCACCATGTCGACGGCGGTGGGCCCGGAGGGGAGCACCCGGTTCTCGAGCCGGATGTGCGGCTGCCCGTCCGCGACGTCGTAGACCGGGCGGTTCCAGCGCCAGATCGTGCCGTTGTGCAGCTTGAGCTCGTCGAGCTCGGGCACGCCGCCGCCACGCAGCACGGCCATCGGGTCCGTGTCCCCGGTCAGCGGCATGATCCCCGGGAAGTACCGGGCGTTCTCGGTGAACAGGTCCAGCACCGAGGAGATCCAGCGCTCGCCGAACCACACCCGCGGCCGGACCCCCTGGTTGCGCAGTTCGATCGAACGCACGTCGCAGGCCTGCATGAACAGCGGGATGCGGGTCTCCGCCCACAGCCGGTGCCCGAGCAGGAACGGGGAGTTCGCGGCCAGTCCGAGCTGGACGCCCGCGAGGCACTGCGCGGCGTTCCAGTACGCCGGGAACTGCGACGGTGTGAGCTGCAGGTGCAGCTGCATGGAGGTGCAGGCGGCCTCGGCGATGATCGACTCGTAGTCCGCGGTGAACTGCTCGGGCGGGACGGCGTGCAGGTTCGCCGGGTCGTCGCCCGCGATCTCGATGTGGATCGGTTCGCCGCGGGCGGTGAGGACCTGCTCGTTGAGCACGGTGTAACGCTCGTCACTCGACATCGACTCGGGCACCATGTGCTCCGCCGCCAGGGTCGGCAGTATCCCGATCATCACGACCTGCGAGCCGCAGTCGCTGGCCTTCGCCCGCGCCACCGCGAGGTTGTCCAGGAGCTCGTGCTCGAGGTGCCGCCACTGATCACCCGGCAGCGGCCGCGGCGGGAGGTTGAGCTCCAGGTTCCACCGCCCGAGCTCGGTCTGGAACTCCGAGGCGCCGATGGCGTTGAGGACGTCGCGGCCGGTCATCGCGGGGGAGAGGTCGCCGTCGACCAGGTTCAGCTCGACCTCGATCCCCGTCATGGGGTCGTCCTCGGCGAACGGGTGCTCCCGCAGCATCGTGGCCAACGCTTCGAGGCACCGTTGCACCTTGGCCCGATATCGCTGGCGTTCCCGTCGACTGAACCGGGTCCGGTCGACGTCCTGGCCCATGCGTGAGCTGCCTCCATGCTTTCCGGATGTCCGGCGTTCGGCCGCACTGACCGGGGCCGGTCGGACGGGCTGTCCACCGTGACACATCGACGAGCGGTCCGGTACCGGCTGAAAGGGCTACCCGGCGCGACGAACGGCACGCGACCAGGGGTGATCGGCCACCTGAGACGATGAACCGTGGCCACGATCACCGCGATCCGCGACCCGGCGGACCCCAGGCTCGACGACTACCGGGACCTCACCGTCGCCGACCGGCGCCCGGACCGTCCCGGGGGGCGCGGGATCGTCATCGCCGAGGGCGTCGTCGTCGTGCGCCGGCTGATCGACTCGCCCTACCCCGTGCGGTCCCTGCTCGGGGTGCCGCGGCGGCTCGCCGAGCTCGCGGAGGACCTCGCCCCGCTGGACGTCCCGGCCTACGAGGCGGACGCGGACACCATGGCGACGACGGTCGGGTTCCACCTCAACCGCGGCGTCCTGGCGGTGGCGGACCGGGCCGCGGCACCGGACGTCGCCGCCCTGGCCCGGACGGCGCGGGTGCTGGCCGTGTGCGAGGGGGTCAACGACCACGAGAACCTCGGCTCGCTGTTCCGCAACGCCGCGGCCCTGGGTGTCGACGGGATCCTGCTGGGCCCCCGGTGCTCGGATCCGCTGTACCGGCGCAGCGTCCGCGTCTCGATGGGGCACGTCCTGCGGGTGCCGTTCACGACGCTGCCCGAGCCCTGGCCGGAGTCGCTCGGCGTCCTGCGGGACGCCGGGCTGCGGATCGCGGCGCTCACCCCGGCCGCGGACGCCGTCCCGCTCTCAGGTGCCGGTCTGTCCGGCGAACGGGTGGCGTTGCTCGTCGGCGCGGAGGGCCCGGGGCTCAGCGCCGCCGCCCTGCGCGCGGCTGACCTGCGCGTGCGGATCCCGATGGCCTCCGGGGTCGACTCTCTCAATGTGGCAACGGCTGCCGCTGTGGCCTTCCATGCGGTGGCGCCTTCCGTAACCTGAGAGCGTGCACCTCGCTGAGGGGGGACAGGTGGTGCTCGGCGATCGGTTGCCGGGCGACTCCGTGCTGCCCTCCGAGCTCGAGGACTCGCTGCGCGAGTGGGGTGCCGTGGCGTCCACCGTCGGGATGCGGGCGGGGCCGGTCGAGCAGGACCTGGTCCGACGGCGGGGCCGTCAGCTCGCGAGCCGCGTCTCGGACGTCCTGGGTCGGCCGATCGAGTACGTGGACCCGGTGACGGGGGGCATCGACGTCGTCCGCGGCCCGAACACCGGCCCGGTCGCCGGCCTGCCGATCCTCCCGGAGCGCGCCCCCGAGGCCGAGCCGACGCCCTGGGCGACCGGCCTGACGGTGGCGGCGTTCTTCGCGGTGCTGGCCGCGATCGGGGACATCGCCCTGAGCCGGGCGTTCGGCGAGGCGTTCGGCGTGCTGTGGGTGCCGGCGAACCTGCTCGTGGTGGCGGGCCTGGCCCCGTCGCTGTGGATCGCGCGGCGGCTGCCGTTCTGGCGCTGGATCGCGCTGGGGGTGGCCGTGGGGCTCGGGGCGGCCTGGGTGTGCCTGATCCTGGCCGCGGTCCTCTGAGCGGGCCTGGGGCCGCAGCGCGGGGGACTGATCGCCCGGTGCGGTACCTCCCGGCCACGGGCGGCCGGAACGTACCGCGGGCGGTGATCACCGCCCGGTGATCACCGGGTGACGGTTCAGCGCTGGCCGCGAACGCCCAGCAGGACCTCGTCCCAGGACGGCATGACGGGCTTGCCCTTCCTGGTCCGCTTCGGCGCGGCGGGCGGGGCCTGCTCGGCTGCGGGTGCGGGCTCCGCGGGCTTCTCCGGGACGGGCTTCTCGGACGCGGGCTTCCCGGCGGCGGGCTTGTCCGAGACAGGCTTGTCGGAGACGGGCTTCTCGGCTGCGGGTGCGGGCTCCGCGGGCTTCCCCTGGACGGGATTCTCGGCGGCCTTCTCGGACACCGGCTTCTCGTCGGCGGACTTCTCCGCGGCGGGTTCCTCGGCGGCGGGCTTCTCCCGGCCGGCGGTCTCGACCGGAGCGGGCTCGTCGGCACCGGCCTTCTCCGGGGCAGCGGGCTGCTCCGAGGCGGTGGCCCTGTCCGGGGCGGCAGGCTTGTTCTCCCGAGCGGCGGGCGTCGCCGCGGCCGGAGGCACGGAGCCCGACGGCGCGCCCACGAAGCCGGACTCCCCGGTGAGCGGTGCCGCGCCGGCAGTCCTGCCTTCCGGCGCGGTCGCCGCGGGGGCGGTCGCCGCGGGGGCCACCGGGCTCGTGGCCGTGGAGGCTGCCGCGGGGACGGCCGGCGCCCGGCCCGGCGAGACGGCCGGGGCCGACGCGGGGACGTCCGACGCGGGGACGTCCGAGGCGGCGGTGACCGGGGCGGTGGTGTCCGGGGCGGTGTCGTCCGAGGTGGCGGTGTCCGGCGCAGGGACATCCGGAGCCGGACGTCCGGCGCTCGGCCGCGCCTCGTCCGTGGGCCCCGAGCCGGGGGTGTCCGACCCGGTGATCGTCGACCCGGTGGTGTCCGAGCCGGTGCCGGGCGTGGCGCGGTTCCAGGCCGGCGTCCCGGTCGTCTCCTCGCGTGCCTCGGCGGCGGGCGCCGGCTCGTCGCGCGGCGCCGGCTCGGCCGGTGCCTGATCCGGCCTGCGGGGGGACGGGGGACGGCGCTGCTCGGGCGCGACCGAGCGTGATCGGGTCTCCCCGCCGCTCAGCGGTGCGCGCACGCCCATTCCGGAGGCGGCGCGGACCATCTCGGCCCGGACCTCCTCGGAGCTGCGGCGGCCCTGATCCGGGGAGTCGTCCTCGGACCGGGCGATGTCGATCACCGGGCCGACGGTGCGCAGCGGACGCTGGGGCAGCCCCTCGACCAGGTCCGTGGCGTGCTCGTCGAGCGCGGTGACGGTGCCGCCGTGCGCCCCGGGCTGGAACGTCCAGTGCGCCCGGATGTCCGAGCGGCCGGCCCGCCAGCTCAGCGCGACGACCCACTTCCCGTCCTCGCCCTTCCAGGAGTCCCAGTCCGCCTCGGTGTGGTCCTGCCCGCGCAGCCCGAAGGTGTGCGCGACGGTGTCGCCGAGGGTCCGGACGTCCGGACCGTCGCTGCGCACGGGGTGCGCGGCGCGGGCGATCTCCGCCGTCCGGGTGCGTTCCAGCAGCACCGGGTAGGCGAAGCGCTCGATCTTCTGGGCGGGCACCCCGGCGGCCGAGGCGACCTGCTCCACGGACGCCCCGGCCCGGATGCGGGCTTGGATCTCACGTGGTCGCAACTGGCTCTCCAACTCGATCGCGATCTGTCCGAGCCGGGTCAGGTCACCTCGTGCGGCGGCCCGCAACTGCTCGTCGGCCGGGACGGTGAAGCGTTCACGGCGCCCGGGGTCCTCGAGGACGACGGATCCGTCCTCGGTGATCCCGACGACCCGCAACGCCCGCATCGAGGCCCTCCCCGCTGTCGTTCTCGTCCCCGTCCGGGTGACGGTAGATGTGGATCCGTGTCCGACGGGTGAGGCGCGCCGTGACGTGACTGCCCTGGTACCGGCGTCGCGGTGCACTTCTCCTGAGCGGAGTTCCGCGAAGCGTTGCACGGAGTCGGTCACTTGGTAAAGCTGAGGTTCATGTTACGGATGTGACTACTGTCCGTCACGTCCACGAGATCGTCCACTCCACACACGACGACGGCCGGGCCGCCCGGAGGCGACCCGGCCGTGGCCGGAACGGTGGGAGCTCAGCCGAGGCGCTCGACGACCCAGTCGACACACGCGGTGAGCGCCGAGACGTCCGCCGGCTCGATGGCCGGGAACATCCCGATGCGGAGCTGGTTGCGGCCCAGCTTGCGGTACGGCTCGGTGTCCACGACGCCGTTGGCGCGCAGGACCTTCGCGACGGCCGCGGCGTCCACCGAGTCCGCGAAGTCGATCGTGCCGACGACCTGCGAGCGGTGCGCCGGGTCCGCGAACGGCGAGGTGTACTCGGTCTTCTCGGCCCAGGAGTACAGCCGGTCCGAGGAGTCCTTCGTGCGGGCGACGCAGGCGTCGAGGCCGCCGAGGCCGTTCATCCACTCGATCTGCTCCGCCAGCATCAGCAGCGTGGCGACGGCCGGGGTGTTGTAGGTCTGGTCCTTCGCCGAGTTGTCCACGGCCGTGGCCAGGGACAGGAACGGCGGGATCCAGCGCTCACCCTGTGCCAGCTCGGCGACCCGGTTCAGCGCCGCCGGGCTCATCAGTGCGATCCACAGCCCGCCGTCGGAGGCGAAGCCCTTCTGCGGGGCGAAGTAGTAGGCGTCCGCCTGGCTGATGTCGACGGGCAGGCCGCCGGCACCGGACGTCGCGTCGATGACGACGAGCTGGCCGTCGATCGCGGACTCCGGCCGCACGACCGGCACCGAGACGCCGGTGGAGGTCTCGTTCTGCGCCCAGGCCAGGACGTCGCAGGACGCGTCCGCGGTGGGCTCGGGCGCCGTGCCCGGCTCCGCGGAGACGATCACGGGGTCGGCGAGGAACGGCGCGCCCTTCGTGGTGTCCGCGAACTTCGAGGAGAACTCGCCGTAGGTCAGGTGCAGGGAGCGCTCGCGGACGAGGCCGAACGCGGCGGCGTCCCAGAAGGCGGTCGAGCCGCCGTTGCCCAGGACGACCTCGTAGCCGTCGGGCAGGGAGAACAGCTCGGACAGGCCCGCGCGCACCCGGCCGACGAGCGACTTGACGGGCTTCTGCCGGTGCGAGGTACCCAGGTAGGTGGCACCGGACTCCGCGAGCGCCGCGAGCTGCTCGGGTCGGACCTTGGACGGTCCGCAACCGAAGCGCCCGTCGGCGGGCAACAGGTCGGCGGGAATCTGCAGGTCGGTGCTGGTCGACGCGGTCACGGACTCCAGTGTCGCAGCCGGGTGGGGGCGAGGGTGCCACCGGCCCGGGTGAGACGGCCGGTCAGGCGCTCACCGGCGCCCGGAACGAGCGCCGGTAGGCCAAGGGGGACATCCCGATCGCCGCGTGCAGTTGCTGGCGCAGCGACGCCGTCGTGCCGAACCCCGCGCGGGCCGCGATCGCCTCGACGGGCAGGTCCGTCGTCTCCAGCAGGCGCCGCGCCAGCTCGATCCGGCGGGTGGTCAGCCAGCGTGCGGGGCTGAGACCCGTCTCGGCCCGGAAGTGGCGGGTGAAGGTGCGGACGCTCATCGCGCAGCGGGCCGCGAGCTCGTCGAGGGGGAGCGGGTCGGGGAGGTGGTCCAGCGCCCAGCTGCGGGCGGCCGCGGTGCTCGCCCCGCTCGGCTCCGGCACGGGCTGCTCGACGAACTGGGACTGCCCGCCCTCCCGCCACGGGGCGACGACGCTGCGCCGGGCCACCGCTGCGGCGGTCTCGGCGCCGTGGTCACGCCTGATCACGTGCAGGAGCAGGTCGATGCCCGCCGCGTTGCCGGCGGAGGTGAGCACGTCCCCGTCGTCGACGAACAGGACGTCCGGGTCCAGCGCGACCTGCGGGAACAGCGCCCGGAACCGCGCGGTGTGCAGCCAGTGCGTGGTGGCCGGACGGCCGTCGAGGAGCCCGGCCGCGGCGAGGACGAACGCCCCGGTGCAGATCGAGACGACCCGGCGCCCGTGCGCGGCCCGGCGCACCACGGCCTCCAGCGCCGGGGCCAGGGTGCCGTCGACCATCTGGGATCCGCTGCTGTGCCCCGGGATGATCAGGGTGTCCGCCGCGTCGAGGATCTCCGGGCCGTGGCCCGGCAGCACGGAGTAGCCCGCCGTGGTCGGGACCGGGCCGCCGTCGAGCGTCGTGACGCGGACGTCGTAGAGGCGCTCGCCCGCGGGGCCGACCGCGCTGCCCAGGAGCCGGTGCGGCAGGCCGAGCTCGAACGCGATGACGTCCGGCAGGGCCAGCACGGCGACATGATGGGGCCGGGACATGGCCGGATTCTTGCACAGTATGTCCGTCCGGCCACTTCCGTCGTCCGGTCGCGGCAGCGAAGCTGAGCGCGTGACCGAACTCGACACCGCGGCCCCGGCCGGCCGACGGCGCATCCATCCGGCCTGGTTCGCCGCCGCGGCGACCTTCCTCGCCCTCATCGGCGCGGCGGGCTTCCGCTCGACGCCCGGGGTGATGGTCGAACCGCTCAACGCCGAGTTCGGCTGGTCGATCGGGACGATCTCGGTGGCGCTGGCCGTCAACCTCGCGCTGTTCGGGATCACCGCGCCGTTCGCCGCGGCGCTGATGGAACGTTTCGGGATCCGGCGGGTGGTGGCGTGCGCGCTGGTGCTGGTCTCGGCCGGCAGCGGGCTGACCGTGTTCATGACGGCGTCCTGGCAGCTCGTGATGCTCTGGGGCGTCGTCGTCGGGGTCGGGACCGGCTCGATGGCGATGGCCCTGGTGGCGACGGTCGTCGGGCGCTGGTTCGTGGCCCGCCGCGGCCTGGTCTCCGGCATCCTGACGGCGGCGAACGCGACCGGGCAGCTGATCTTCCTGCCCGCGATCGCGCACATCGTCGCGAGCGGTGGCTGGCGCTCGGCCGCGCTGACGGTCAGCGGCGCCGCGCTGGTCGTCGTGCCGGTCGTGCTGCTGTTCCTGCGGGACCGACCCTCGGACGTCGGGGCGCTGCCCTACGGCGGCACGGAGGCGGACGTCGTCGAGCCGCTGCGCTCCGGCGCCGCCCGGCTCGCGATCAGCACGCTCGTCACGGCCGCGAAGAACCGCACGTTCTGGCTGCTCGTCGCCGGGTTCTTCGTCTGCGGGGCCACGACGAACGGCCTGATCCAGTCCCATTTCGTCCCGGCCGCGCACGACCACGGCATGCCCGCGACGACGGCCGCGGGGCTGCTCGCGATCGTCGGGATCTTCGACCTGGTCGGGACGATCTTCTCCGGCTGGCTGACCGACCGCTACGACCCGCGCGTCCTGCTCGCCGTGTACTACCTGCTGCGCGGCGTCTCGCTCGCCGCGCTGCCGCCGCTCTTCGGCGCGGACGTCAACGCCAGCATCTTCGCCTTCATCATCTTCTACGGCCTGGACTGGGTGGCCACGGTCCCGCCGACCATGGCGTTGTGCCGCTCCGCGTTCGGTGCGTCCGGGGCGATCGTGTTCGGCTGGGTGTTCGCCTCGCACCAGCTCGGCGCGGCCTTCGCGGCGCTGGTGGCCGGGCTCGTCCGGGACGCCCTGGGCAGCTACGACGCGGCGTGGTTCGGCGGCGCGGTGCTCTGCGGTCTCGCGGTCGTCGCGTCCCTGGCGATCCGCCGGACACCCCGCAGGCAGGTGCCGGTCCCGGCCTGACCTGCGCCGCTCGAGTGGCTCGCGCGTCAACCTGCGCCGCTGGAGTGGGTCGGGCGGGAAACAGGGGGGCGCCAGCCCCACGCGCGGCGGGGGGCCCCACCCCCCCACCCCCGCCCCCCCCCACACCCCCAGCGGCAGGG
>JAOZVV010000047.1:0-5146 GCA_025869365.1 Pseudonocardia sp. | reverse complement strand
GCTCGAGTGGCTCGAGCGTCAACCTGGGCTGCTCGAGCCACTCGAGCGGCGGGAGTCCTCAGCCCGAGACCAGGTCCCAGCCCTCGACGCCCTGCGGCTTGCGCGGGCCCGGTCCGATGTACTGCGCGGACGGCCGGACCAGCTTGTTCTCCAGCTTCTGCTCCACGATGTGCGCGGACCAGCCCGCCGTCCGGGCGCTGGTGAACATCGCCGGCATCATGTGCGGCGGCACCTGGGCGAAGTCGAGGATCACCGCGGCCCAGAACTCGACGTTCGTCTCGATCGGGTGGTCCGGGCGGCGCTCGCGGAGGATCCGCAGCGCGGCCTGCTCCAGCCCGGCGGCCACCTCGAAGCGCGGGGCGTCCAGTTGCTGGCACGTCCGGCGCAGGACCTTCGCCCGCGGGTCCTCGGCCCGGTAGACCCGGTGCCCGAAGCCCATCAGCTTCTCCTTGCGGTCCAGGATCCCCCGGACCAGCGCCTCCGGGTCGCCCGTCCGCTCGACCTCGGTGATCATCGGCAGCACCCGGGCGGGCGCGCCGCCGTGCAGCGGGCCGGACATCGCGCCGATCGCCCCGGACAGGGCCGCCGCGACGTCCGCGCCGGTGGAGGCGATCACGCGCGCGGTGAACGTCGAGGCGTTCATGCCGTGTTCGGCCGCCGAGACCCAGTAGGCGTCGATCGCCCGCACGTGGGCGGGGTCCGGCTCGCCGCGCCAGCGGACCATGAAGCGCTCGGTGATCGTCTCGGCCTCGTCGATGCGCGACTGGGGCACGGCCGGGATGCCGATCCCGCGCGCGGACTGCGCGACGTAGGACAGCGCCATCACCGACGCCCGGGCGAGCTGGTCCCGCGCCTCCTCGACCGGCGTGTCCAGCAGCGCCTTGTACCCCCAGTGCGGCGCCAGCATCGCCAGCGCGGCCTGGACGTCGACGCGCACGTCGCCGGTGTGCACGGGGATGGGGAACGGCTCCGCCGGCGGCAGGCCGGGGCCGAACCGCCCGTCGACGAGCAGGGCCCAGACGCTTCCGAAGGAGACCGTCCCGACCAGGTCCTCGATGTCGACGCCGCGGTAGCGCAGCGCCCCGCCGTCCTTGTCCGGTTCGGCGATCTGGGTGCGGAACGCGACGTGGCCCTCCAGCCCGGACCTGAACCCGGGGGGTGGCGGCGGCACGTCGGCGTTGACGTCGGGGACGGACACGGGCAGCTCCTCGTGTGGGGTGTGTCGCGGTCACCTTCTCGCCCGGCGGCGGCGAGGCACAACGGAAGATCCGGGTGGGTTCTGTCACCGGACCCGTTCGGTGGGTGTTCGGGCGCTCACGGGCGACCTACCGTCGAGGACCCACGAGGAGGTCCGAATGACGGTTCCCACGCAGAGTCCGTTGTCCGCCATGCGGGTCGACTACCGCAGCGGCGAGCTGGACGTCGACCTGCTCGCGCCGACCTGGCACGAGCAGCTCGCCGCCTGGCTGGCCGAGGCGCAGGAGGCGGGCCTGCCCGAGGCCAACGCGATGGTGCTGGCCACGGCGGACCCCGAGGGACTGCCGTCGTCGCGCACCGTGCTGTGCAAGGGACTCGACGAGCGTGGGGTCGTCTTCTACACCAACTACACCTCGGCGAAGAGCCGGGATCTGCGGCGCACGCGCTTCGCGTCGGTCACCTTTCCCTGGTACGGGCTGCAGCGGCAGGTCAACCTGCGTGGGCACGTCGAGCAGGCGAGCTACGCGGAGGCCGACGCCTACTGGGCGAGCCGCCCCCGCGGCTCGCAGCTCGGGGCGTGGGCGTCCGCCCAGTCCGCGACGGTCCACGACCGGCACGTCCTCGACGACGCGCTCGAGGGTGTCACCCGGCGTTTCGCGGACACCGAGGACATCCCGCGCCCGCCGCACTGGGGCGGCTGGCGGGTCGTGCCGGACGAGGTCGAGTTCTGGCAGGGCCGGACGAACCGGATGCACGACCGGCTCCGCTTCGTCGGCGACCGGGACGACCGCAGCTGGCGGGTCGTACGGCTCGCGCCGTGAGACCGGGGCGACGACGTCGCCGGGCACGGTGATCTGGTAGTTCTGAGAACGTGACAGCCCCTGGTGGTCCGCCGCCGGACCAGCCGACCGATCCGATCGGGACCGGCGGCGATCCCCCGACCCGGCCCACCCGGGACCCGTCGGCGGACCCGGCGACCAGGGAGAACCCCGCCGCGGACGCGCCGACCACCCGCGTCCCGCTGGGCGAGGCGCCGACGGCCCGGGTCCCGCGGGACCCGGGGGCCGGCGGTCGCACCCGCGCCGTCCGGACCGAGGCGATCCCGGTCGGGCCCACCCGCCGGATGCTGGCCGCTGTCCGCGGCACCTTCGCGGACACCACACCCCTGCGCACCCCGGCCTACCGCCGGCTGTGGAGCGCGGGTGTGGTGACGACGATCGGCGCGCAGCTCTCGGTGGTCGCGGTGCCGACCCAGATCTACGGGATGACCGGCTCGTCCGGCTATGTCGGGCTGACCGGGTTGTTCGGGCTGGTCCCGCTGATCGTCTTCGGGCTGTGGGGCGGCGCGATCGCGGACGCCGTGGACCGCCGCACGATGCTGCTGGTCACCGGCGCGGGCATCGCGGCCACCTCGCTCGCGCTGTGGGTGGTCGCGGCGTCGGGTGTGGGCAGCGTGTGGGTGGTGCTGTGCCTGTTCTCGGTGCAGTCCGCGATGCTCGCGATGAACCAGCCGGTGCGCAGCGCCGTGATCCCCCGGTTGCTCCCGGCCGTGCAGCTCCCGGCGGCCAACGCGCTGAACATGACGGTCGCGCAGGTCGGCTCGATCGCGGGCCCGCTGCTCGCGGGGGCGCTCATCCCCGTCATCGGCCTCGGCACCCTCTACCTGCTCGACGCGATCTTCCTGCTGGCGATCCTCTGGGCCACCTGGAGGCTGCCGTCCATGCCGCCGACCGACGCGGAGCCCGGGATCCGCCGCAAGGCCGGGCTGCGCGAGGTCGCCGACGGGTTCCGCTACGTCTCCACCCAGAAGATCCTGCTGGTCTCGTTCCTGGTGGACGTGATCGCGATGGGCTTCGGGATGCCGCGGGTGCTGTTCCCGGAGCTGTCCGAGACCCGGTTCGGGGACCCGCCCGGCGGCGGGATCGCGCTCGGCCTGCTCTTCGCGGCCGTCCCGATCGGGATGGTGGCGGCCGGGGTGCTGTCCGGCTGGCTCGCGAAGGTGCGGCGCCAGGGGGTCGCGGTCACCGTGGCCGTCTGCGTCTGGGGGCTCGGGGTCGCCTTCTTCGGCCTGACGAACTCGCTGTGGCTCGCGGTGGTCGCGCTGGCCGTGGCGGGGGCCGGGGACCTGGTCAGCTCGGTGTACCGCAACTCGATGCTGCAGACCGTGGCCACCGACGAGATGCGCGGTCGCATGCAGGGCGTGTTCATGGTCGTCGTCGCCGGGGGGCCGCGGCTGGCGGACATGTGGCACGGCTGGGCGGCGGAGGGCGTCGGGGCCGGGGCCGCGGCGACGATCGGGGGCGTCGCCGTCGTCGTCGTCGTGGTGGCGGTGGTGTTCCGGTTCTCCGCTTTCTGGCGCTATGTGGGCCCGCGTCCGGGAGACTGATCCTGCAGGTGGTCAGCGGGTACCGGCCACTCGGAGGAGGATCACGACGGCCGGGAGGGCCGGGCCGAGCCGGCCCGTAAGGGTCGATGAGGGAGTGATCCTTACCGCGTCCGGGACGTGATGCGTAACGCCCTGGGCGACGGAGGGCCCGCGGAGCACTAGCGTTGGGCCGAACCGAGAGAAATGACGAGTGTGAGAGGGAACCTCCACATGGCTGACGAGTCCGCCGGAAGCGACACCGCCGTCCTCAAATACCCGGGCGGCGAGCACGAGATGGCCATCAAGACGCCGACGGAGGGTGCTTCGGCAATCGACGTCAGCAAGATCCTCGCCAAGACGGGGATGACGACGTTCGACCCGGGTTTCACGAGCACCGCCGCGTGCGCCTCCGCCATCACCTACATCGACGGTGACGCGGGAATCCTGCGCTACCGCGGGTACCCGATCGACCAGCTGGCCGAGAAGAGCAGCTTCCTCGAGGTCAGCTACCTGCTGATCTACGGTGAGCTGCCCTCCCAGGCGCAGCTGGACGCGTTCACCAACGACATCAGCCGGCACACGCTGCTGCACGAGGACCTCAAGGGGTTCTTCGACGGCTTCCCGCGCGACGCGCACCCGATGCCGGTGCTGTCGTCCGCGGTCAGCGCGCTGTCGACCTTCTACCAGGACGCGCTGGACCCGTTCGACAAGGACGCGGTCGAGCTCTCCACGGTCCGGCTGATGGCGAAGGTCTTCACCATCGCCGCCTACGCCTACAAGAAGTCCGTGGGCCAGCCGTTCCTCTACCCGGACAACTCGCTGGGCCTGGTCGAGAACTTCATGCGGATGACGTTCGGCTTCCCGGCGGAGCCGTACGAGGTGGACCCGGACATGGCGAAGGCCCTGGACACCCTGCTGATCCTGCACGCCGACCACGAGCAGAACTGCTCGACGTCCACGGTGCGGCTCGTCGGCTCGTCGCAGGCGAACCTGTTCGCCTCGATCTCCGCGGGCGTCAACGCCCTGTTCGGCCCGCTGCACGGTGGCGCCAACCAGGCCGTCCTGGAGATGCTGACCCGGATCAAGGACGTCGAGGGCGGCAACGTCGACGCGTTCGTGGACCGGGTGAAGAACAAGCAGGACGGCGCGAAGCTGATGGGCTTCGGGCACCGGGTCTACAAGAACTACGACCCGCGCGCGAAGATCGTCAAGCAGAGCGCGGACGAGGTCCTCAAGAAGCTCGGCGTCACGGACCCGCTGCTGGACATCGCCATGGCGCTCGAGGAGAGGGCACTGGCGGACGACTACTTCGTCGAGCGCAAGCTCTACCCGAACGTCGACTTCTACACCGGCGTGATCTACCGGGCCATGGGCTTCCCGACGAAGATGTTCACGGTCCTGTTCGCGCTCGGCCGGCTCCCCGGCTGGATCGCGCACTGGCGGGAGATGATGGACGACCCGCAGAACAAGATCGGCCGCCCGCGCCAGCTGTACGTCGGCGCGACCGAGCGCAAGTACTCGGGCATCACCGAGCGCTGATCGCTCGCGAGCCACGCCCACGGGGCGGGCCCGCGCGACTCCCGG
>JAOZVV010000046.1:3175-73522 GCA_025869365.1 Pseudonocardia sp. | reverse complement strand
GTCCCCGCTCGTCGGCAGGTCGTCCGGGCCGGCCCACCGGCGCGCCGGTGTCGCGCTCGACGGGGCCGCGATCCGCGCGGCGGCCCGGGCCCACGGCGTCGGGACGACGGTGCTGGTCCTGGCCGTCCTCGCGGACGCCGTGGCCCGCACGCTGGGCCCCGACGCCCCGGCGCGGGTGCGGGCGATGGTGCCGATGACCACCCGGACCCGCACGGGCGTCGGCAGCCGCGCGACCGGGAACCGCACCGCCGCCGTCTCGGTGGACCTGCCGACCGGGCCGATGAGCCCCGCCGAGCGGGTCGCGCTCGTCGACCGGGCGATGACCGCCGGATCGACGGCGGGACAGCCCGAGGGCGCCGCCGCGGCACTCGCCGGGCTCGGCGCGCTGCCGGGCTGGGCGCAACGCCCGCTGGTCCGGTTCGTCTACGGACGCCGGGTCTTTCACCTGCTCGCCTCCGTCATGCCCGGAACGCGGCGTTCGCTCCACCTCAACGGCGGGCCCATCACCGCCGTCTATCCGGTGTTGCCGCTGGCAGAGGGCGTGGGGCTGGCTGTCGGGGCGCTGAACTGGGGTCGCTGGACGTGCCTGGGCATCACCACCGACGAGGGCATCTTTCCCGTGATCGAGGGAATACCCGCTCGCGTCGAGGAGTCGTTGAGGGGTATGCAACGGTTGTGAGGCCCCGGCCGGGGTCACCACCGGCAGGTCGACAGGGGGTGGGACATGGACGGCAGCACGGCGCTCGTGGTCGCCGTCCCGGCCGCGATCGTCGGCGCCGCGGGTTTCGGCCTCGCCACCGCGGCCCAGCAACGCGCGACCAAGGAGGTCGACGTCGCGCCCACGCTGAGCCCGAAGCTGATCACGGACCTGCTGCGGCGGCCGATGTGGCTGATCGGGCTGGTCGCCACGATCCTGGCCTTCACCCTGCAGGTCATCGCGCTGGCCTACGGGCCGATCGCGATCGTGCAGCCGCTGCTCGTCACCGGGGTGGTGTTCGCGGCGGGGTTCTCCGCGCTGATGTCCCGCCGCCGCCCGGACCCGCTGATCCTGCTCGGCGCGCTGCTGTGCGCGGCAGGCCTGTCGGCGTTCCTGCTGCTGGCCCGGCCGGTGCCCAGCGGGGAGGCCTCGTCGCTGGACTTCACCGACGGGCTGCCGCTCGCGTTCGCGCTGGTCGCGGCCGTGGCGGCCTGCCTGATCTACGCGGCGTCGTCCACGCACTGGACGAGGGTCCTCGCCCTGGCGCTGGCCACCGGCATCCTGTACGGCGTCACCGCCGGCCTGGTGAAGGCGATCACCGGGCAGCTGCGGCTCGGGCTCACCGAACCGATCCACCACTTCGCGCTCTACGGCGTGATCGTGCTGGGCCCGATCGGGTTCCTGCTCAGCCAGAACACCTTCCAGCAGGGCCGCGTGGTCTCGTCCGCGGTCGCGATCATCACCAGCGTCGATCCGGTGGTCGCGGTGCTGATCGGCACCTTCTGGCTCGGCGAACGGGTCGAGACCACCCCGGCGCTGCTGGCCGGCGAGTGCCTCGCGGCCGTCGTCGTCATCGCCGGGATCGTGTTCATCACCGCCCGCGGCGCCCACCTCCTCCACGAGATCGACGAGGAGGAGGGCCATCCCCTGAGCCACGCCGCGCGCCGGGGTGATCCCGCTCCGGGCTGATCCGCGCCGGGGGACGACAATCACCGCATGAGAATTGCGGACGGGATCGCGGTCGTCACAGGAGCCTCGTCCGGCATCGGGGCCGCCGTGGCGGTCCGGCTCGCGGCGGAGGGCGCCCGGCTGGTGCTGGTCGGGCGGGATCCGGAGCGGCTGACGACGGTCGCGGCCCGGACGGGGGGCAAGGCCGTCGTGGCGGACCTGGGCACCGGCGCCGGGATCGACGCGGTGTGCGGGGCGGTCGCGGACACCGGGGTGTCCCTGCTCGTGCACTCGGCCGGCGTGGGTGCGGCCGGACCCGTCGACGAGCTCGACGGCGGGAGCACCACGGAGCTGATCGCCGTGAACCTGGCCGCGCCGATCGAGCTGACCCGGCGGTTGATGCCGAGCCTGCGCCAGACCGGCGGGCACCTCGTGTTCGTCTCCTCGATCGCGGCGCTGGGCGTGGCGGACGAGGCGGTGTACTCGGCGACCAAGGCGGGGCTGCGGGGCTTCGCGGACGCGGTGCGCATCGAGGTGCCCGCGGTCGGGGTGACGACGGTGCTCCCCGGCGCGGTGGACACGGACTACTTCCGCCGTCGCGGGGTCCCCTACGACCGCCGCTACCCCCGCCCGGTCACCGCCGAGCGCGTCGCGGACGCGGTCGTGCACGGCGTCCTGAAGAATCGCACCGAGGTCGTGGTCCCCCGCTGGCTGACCCTCGGCGCGCGGGTGCACGGCGCCGCCCCGGCCGTGTTCGCGCGCCTGTCCCGCACGTTCTCCTGACCCTCGCGGGGCCGGTCTCGCACCTCGACCGGCCCCCGGGGCTCAGAGGGTGGCGCGGAGGTGTTCGGCGATGTCCGCGATCCGGCCCAGCACGCCGTTGAGGAAGCGCGGCGAGTCGTCCGTGGACAGGGTGCGGGCGAGCTCGACGGCCTCGGTGATCGCCACCGGGTCGTCGATCTCGTCCACCCAGAGGAGCTCGAAGACGCCGAGCCGCAGCAGCGTGCGGTCCACGGCGGGCATCCGGGCGACCGTCCAGCCCTCCGCGTGTTCGGCGAGGAGCTGGTCGATCCGTTCGCGGTTCTCCACGACCCCCCGCACGAGCAGCGCGGAGTAGTCCGAGACGGGCGGCGCGTCGTCCGTCTCGCGGCGCTGGGTCAGCACCGTGAGCGGGTTCTCGCCGCGCGCCTCGGACTCGAAGAGGATGTCGAGCGCGCGTTTGCGGGCTTTGGTCCGGGCCCGCACGTCAGGAGGAGACCCGGCCGAGGTACCGGCCGTCGCGGGTGTCGACCTTGACCTTGGTCCCGGACTCGATGAACAGCGGGACCTGGATCTCGGCGCCGGTCTCCAGCGTCGCGGGCTTGGTGCCGCCGGTGGAGCGGTCCCCCTGCAGGCCCGGGTCCGTGTGCTCGATGACCAGCTCGACCGAGGTGGGCAGCTCGATGAACAGCGGCGTGCTCTCGTGGAACGACACCTGCGCCACCTGGTTCTCCAGCAGGTAGTTCGCGTTCTCCCCGACGACCGGCGCCGGGAGCGGGATCTGGTCGAACGTGTCCCCGTCCATGAACATGAAGTCCGCGCCGTCGCGGTAGAGGTAGGTCATGTCCCGGCGGTCGACCGTCGCGGTCTCGACCTTGGTGCCGGCGTTGAACGTCTTGTCGACGACCTTGCCGGTCATCACGTTCTTCAGCGTCGTACGGACGAAGGCGCCGCCCTTGCCGGGCTTGACGTGCTGGAACGCCTGGACGGCCCACAGCTGGCCCTCCAGGTTGAGGACCAGGCCGTTCTTCAGGTCGTTCGTGGTGGCCACGTGCGGAACTCTCCTGTGGTTCGAATGCGGGGCAGGGGCCGACCGCACCTCGTCACACCGGTACGACCGCACGCTGCGGATGTCTCTGCGGCGGGGGGCCGGTCCACGTCGAAGCGGACCGGGCGACCCCACCGAGCCGTCCGCAAGGATAGCGCCGCCCTCGGCGCACCGTACCCGCGGCCCGGCCGGTCACAGCTCGACGAGCTCGCGGGTGGTCAGCGTGATCGGCTCGGCCGCGCCCGGCCGGACGACGAGCGTGTCCTCGATCCGCACCCCGCCCCGGCCCTCCAGGTAGACGCCCGGCTCGACCGTCACCGCCATGCCCTCGGCGAGGGTGCCCCGCCCGGATGCGGACAGCGCGGGCGCCTCGTGGATCTGCAGCCCGACGCCGTGCCCGAGCCCGTGCAGGAACTGCTCGCCCCGGCCCGCGTCCGCGATCACGCTGCGCGACGCCCGGTCGACGTCGGACACCTCGGTCCCGGGGAGGACCGCGGCCCGCCCGGCGGCCTGCGAGCGCGCCACCAGCGCGTGGAGCTCGCGCTGCCAGTCCGCCGGCGGGCCGAGGACGAGCGTGCGCGTCATGTCCGAGTGGTAGCCGTCGACGAGCGCGCCGAAGTCCAGCTTCACCAGGTCACCGCGGCGCAGCGGCACGCCCGTGGGACGGTGGTGCGGGATCGCGGAGTTCGCTCCCGAGGCGACGATGGACTCGAACGCCGGCGCCTCCGCCCCGAGCCGGCGCATCCGGTCCTCGAGGTCCAGCGCGACCTCACGCTCGGTGCGGCCGGGCCGGATCCCGCCGGCCGCGACCAGCTCCGCGAGCGCGGTGTCCGCGACGGCGCAGGCGCGGCGCAGGGCCGCGATCTCGGTCTCGTCCTTGACCACCCGCAGCTGCTGGACCAGCCCCGGCGCACGTTCGAGGGTGACGCCCTCGGCCGTCGCGGACAGGGACAGGTGCTCCTCGACGGTGACCGCGTCCGACTCGAACCCCAGCACGTCGACGTCCAGCGCGGCGGCCCGACCGACCAGGGCCCGGGCCGTGGCGCGCTCGATGACCACCTCCAGGTCCGGGATCTCGGCCGCGGACTGCGTGAGGTAGCGGCCGTCCGTGCCGAAGCGGGTGCGTTCGTCGGAGTCCGCGTGCAGCAGCAGCGCGGCGTTGGAGCCGGTGAAGCCGGTCAGGTACCGGACGTTGACCAGGTCGGTGACCAGCAGCGCGTCGAGCCCGGCTTCCCGGACCAGCGCGCGCAGCGCGGTCCGACGGGACGCGTGAGACATTGCCGCCAGAGACATGACCGCCAGCCTAGGCTGGACCCGTGACTGGGACCGAGGGTCTGTACTTCCGCCAGCTGCTGTCGGGGCAGGACTACGCCGTGGGCGATCCGATCGCCACGCAGATGGTCAACTTCTCCTACCTCATCGGGGACCTCGCGACCCGCGAGGCGGTCGTGGTCGATCCCGCCTACGCGCCCGGGGACCTGCTCGACGTCCTCGAGGCGGACGGGATGCGGCTCACCGGGGTGCTCGTCACCCACCATCACCCGGACCACGTCGGCGGCCAGATGATGGGGTTCGACCTGGTCGGGCTCGCGGACCTGCTCGGCCGCACGTCCGTGCCGGTGCACGTGCAGCGGGCCGAGGCGGACTGGGTCACCAAGGTCACCGGGATCGCGGCGAGCGAGCTCACCCCGCACGACAACGACGACCTGGTGCAGGTCGGGAGCGTGCCGATCCGGCTGCTGCACACCCCGGGGCACACGCCGGGGAGCCAGTGCTTCCTCGTCGGCCAGGGGCAGGGCGGCCGGCTCGTCGCCGGGGACACGCTGTTCCTGCAGGGGTGCGGCCGCACGGACTTCCCGGGCGGGGACGTCGAGGCGATGTACACCAGCCTGCAGCGGCTCTCCACCCTCGCCGGGAACCCGGTCGTCTACCCCGGGCACCGGTACTCCGAGGAGTCCAGCTCCCCGCTGCTGGACGTCCGGCGCAGCAACGTGGTCTTCCGCCCGCGCTCCCAGGAGGAGTTCGTGATGGCCTTCGGCTGAGCGGCCCCCGGCCCGCCCCCGCGTCATGGAGCCAGGACGCTGCATCCAGGGCCTCGGAAGCGCGTCATGGCTCCACGACGCTGCGCCCAGGGCCTCGGAGGTTCCCTGGAGCTACTGCTGGGCGATCCACTGCAGGGCGAGGGCGTAGCCCTGCACGCCCAGGCCGACGATCGTGCCCGTCGCGACCCCGCTGACGTAGCTGTGGTGCCGGAACTCCTCGCGGGTGTGGACATTGCTGATGTGCACCTCGAGCAGCGGCGCCGTGAGCATCGCGCAGGCGTCCCGGACCGCGACCGAGGTGTGGGTCCAGGCCGCCGGGTTCAACACGACGGGGGTGCCCGTGTCCGCCGCGCCGTGCAGCCAGCCGAGCAGCTCACCCTCGTGGTTCGTCTGCCGGACCTCGACCTCCAGGCCCAGCCCGGCGCCCGTCTTCACGCAGAGCTCGACGAGGTCCGCGTACGTCGTCGCGCCGTAGATGTCCGGTTCGCGGGTGCCGAGCCGGTCGAGGTTCGGGCCGTTGAGGACCAGCACGTCCCGGGTCACCCGGCCACCGCCGCGTAGGCCTGGGCCAGCAGCTCCGGCGCCGGGTCCTCGAGACGGCCCGGGTTCGCGAGCCCGTCGAGCACCACGAACCGGAGCTTCCCGGCGCGGGACTTCTTGTCCCCCTTCATGGACTCGGCGAGCTCGGGGAGCGCGCCCGCGTCGTAGGTGACGGGCAGGCCGATCGACCGCAGGACCGCGCGATGGCGGTCCGCGGTGGCGTCGTCCAGCCGCCCGGCCGCCCGGCCGAGCTCCGCGGCGAACACCGTGCCGACGCTGACGGCCGCACCGTGTCGCCACGTGTAGCCCTCACGCCGCTCGATGGCGTGGCCGAGGGTGTGGCCGTAGTTGAGGATCTCGCGGCGGAAGGACTCGCGCAGGTCCGTGCCGACGACGTCCGCCTTGACCTGGATCGCCCGGCGCACCAGCTCCGGCAGCACGTCCCCGGCGGGGTCGAGCGCGGCCTTCGGGTCCCGCTCGACGAGATCGAGGATCACCGGGTCCGCGATGAACCCCGCCTTGACGACCTCGGCCATGCCCGCGGCGAGCTCGTCCGGCGGGAGCGTCTCCAGCGTCGCGAGGTCCACGAGGACGGCGGACGGCTCGTAGAACGCCCCGACCAGGTTCTTGCCTGCGCCGGTGTTGATGCCGGTCTTGCCGCCGACGGACGCGTCGACCATGCCGAGCAGCGTGGTCGGCACGTGCACGACCTTCACCCCGCGCATCCAGGTGGCGGCGACGAACCCCGCGAGATCGGTGGCCGCTCCCCCGCCGAAGCCGACGACCAGATCCTGCCGGGTCAGGCCGATCTGGCCGCAGACCTCCCAGCAGAAGCCCGCCACGGCCAGCGACTTGCCCTCCTCGGCGTCCGGGATCTCGAGGCGGTGGGCGTCCAGGCCGGCCGCCTCGAGCTCCGCGCGGACGAATTCCGCGGCGTCGACCAGCGGCGGCTGGTGGATCAGCAGGACGGTGCGGGCGCCGAGCTCGGAGACGGTGCCGGCGAGCCCGGCCCGCACCCCCCGGCCGACGACGACGCCGTAGGGCCGCTCCGCGGCCACCGTGATGCGCACGGGTTCGGTCATGGGTCAGACCCTAACCGGCGGCCCTCCGGGGGAGATCCGTCAGCCCTGCGGGCGGCCCAGCACCGGGTCCGGGAGCGGGGAGCCCTCGTGCGGTGTCGGCCGGTCGTGCGGGTCCGCCGCGTCCGCCGCGGCCTCCGGCAGCTCCTCGGGCCCCTCCCCCAACGCGGCGAGAACGGCCGCGGCCACCTGGTTCGCGCTGCGCCGCACCGTGTCCACCTCGACGGTCGCGACCTCCCGGTAGAGCGGGGCGCGGGCGTCGAGCAGGGCCCGGAACGTGGCGCGGGGGTTGACCCCGGCGAGCAGCGGGCGCGCGGTGGACATGCCCGTGCGCCGCAGGCCGTCCGCGAGCCCGACGGTGAGCGAGACGACCCGGTGCCCGCGCAGCCTCACCCGGGTGGCCTCGGCCAGTACCGACCCGCCACCGAGGGCCAGCACGCCGCAGTCCCGCGCCAGCAGCTCGGCGACGACCTCGCGTTCGAGCGCGCGGAACGCGTCCTCGCCGTCCTGGAGGAACATGTCCGCGATCGTCTTGCCGATCCGCGCTTCGATCTCGGCGTCGACGTCGGTGAACCCGACGCCGAGGCGCTTGCTCAGGACCTTGCCGACCGTGCTCTTCCCCGACCCGGGCGGGCCGACGAGCACGAGCGTGGGGCGGACCTCGGCGTTCATCGATGCGATCCTAGTCAGGCAGGTGGGCGGGTCCGGCGGGGACGGCTGCTCAGGCGTGCGGGAGCGGGCCCGCGTTCTCGCGGTAGGACGCCAGGTTGCGCCGGGTCTCGGCGATCGAGTCCCCACCGAACTTCTCCAGCGCCGCGTCCGCCAGCACGAGCGCCACCATCGACTCGACGACGACCCCGGCGCGCGGCACCGCGCAGGCGTCCGAGCGCTGGTGGATGCCGGTGGCCTCCTCGCCCGTGGCGACGTCGATCGTCCGCAGCGCCCGCGGCACCGTGGAGATCGGCTTCATCGCGACGCGGACCCGGACGGGCTCGCCGTTGGTCATGCCGCCCTCGATGCCCCCTGCCCGGTTGGACAGCCGCTTCACCGGGTCCCCGGGGATCATCTCGTCGTGGGCGGCGCTGCCGCGGCGGTGCGCGGTGCGGAAGCCGTCACCGATCTCGACGCCCTTCATCGCCTGCACGCCCATCAGGGCGCCGGCGAGCCGGGCGTCGAGCCGGCGGTCCGCCTGCACGTAGGAGCCGATCCCGACGGGCAGGCCGTAGGCGATCACCTCGATGACGCCGCCGAGGGTGTCCCCGTCGTCGTGCGCGGCGTCGATCTCGGCGATCATCGCCGCGGTGGCCTCCTCGGAGAAGGCGCGGACCGGGCTCGCGTCCACCCGGTCCAGGTCGTCCGGGCCGGGTACGGGCTGGTCCTCCGGGGCGTCGACGGCCCCGATCGCGACGACGTGGGACACGACGTCCACGCCGAACGCCTGCTTCAGGAACGCCTTGGCGACCGTCCCCAGCACGACCCGCGACGCCGTCTCCCGCGCGCTGGCCCGTTCCAGGACGGGCCGGGCGTCGTCGAAGCCGTACTTGGTCATGCCGGCGAGGTCCGCGTGACCCGGCCGGGGCCGGGTGAGCGGGGCGTTGCGCGCCCGGTTGGCGATCAGCTCCGGGTCCACCGGATCGGCGGCCATCACCGTCTCCCACTTGGGCCATTCGGTGTTGCCGATCCGCACCGCCACGGGGCCGCCCTGGGTGACGCCGTGCCGGATCCCGCCGATCACCTCGAGCTCGTCCGCCTCGAACGCCATCCGCGGGCTGCGGCCGTGGCCGAGCTTGCGGCGGGCCAGCTCGGCCTGCAGCTCCTTGGTGGTGACCTCGACACCGGCGACCATGCCCTCGAGCACGGCGACCAGCGCAGGGCCGTGGGACTCCCCGGCGGTGATCCAACGCAGCACGTCCCGATTCTCGCACCCCACGCCATCCTCACCCCGCACCGGCCGACCCCGCCGCCAGGGCGAGCACCGCCCACGACGCGCCGAGCATCGACGGCCCGTGCGGCACGGCTCCCCGGCGACCGTCCGGGCCGCGAGGATCCACCCCGCGGTGATCCGGCCGCCGCCCCAGGATCAGCGCCAGCGCCGCGCTGGTGAGCGCGGCGAGCACGGTGCCGAGCAGCACCGCCGGCCAGGAGACCGCGGCGAGCACCGCCCCGACGGGCGCGGCGAGCTTGACGTCCCCGGCCCCGAGGGACCGCGGCGCGAGCAGGTGCACCGCGGCGTGGGCACCCAGCAGCACCGCCGCCCCGCACGCGGCCCGCAGCACGGTGCCGGGCCCGAGGGGCACCAGCAGGAGCAGGACCGCCGGAGCGGCCGGCACGGTGAGCGCGTCCGGCAGCCGGCGGTGCACCACGTCGACCGCCCCACAGGCGACCAGCAGCCAGCCGGTCCCGAGCACGAGCGGCAGCCACCCCACGTCCGCCCCACCGAGCAGGACCGCGGCGGTGCCCAGCCCCCACACCGCCGCGACGGCGAGCTCGCACCACGGCGGCGGCACCCGGGCGCCGCGGCGCAGCCGGCCGAGCAGCAGCCGTGCACCGCGGCCGGCCACGGCGCCGTCGACCGTCGCGAGGGCCACGATCAGGACGGTCGTTGCGGGGTTCATGCCCCGATCCTGGGCCCGCGGCGGGCGGACGGACCGACGATCGCCCCGGCTGTGGACACGTGCGGGGCGGTGGGGACAACTCGGGCGTCGCGAGCCGCGAGCGCGTGACGCAGTCGGTCCCCCGTGGTAGGGCGCAGCGGGCAGGATGGCGGAGGTGTCCTCGTCCTCGCGCCCCGAGCGGACCGCCTCCGCGGTGATCCGCGCCGAGGTCGACCACGGCCTCGCCGAGCTGGTCGGGGACCCGGACCGGTCCCAGGCCTGGACGCTCCTGCTCGACGGCACCGCGCAGTCCCACGTGGACCTCGACGACCCGCTGCACCTGGAGTTCGAGTACGTCCGGCGGATGGCGCACGTCGTGGACACGATGGCGGACCCGTACCTGCCCGTCAGCGCGGTGCACCTGGGCGGCGGCGCCTGGACGCTGCCCCGCTACGTCGCGGCGACCCGGCCCGGCTCGACGCAGCGGGTCGTCGACCTGGACCGGGCGCTGATCGAGCTCGTCCGCACCCGGCTGCCCGTCGACGACCCCGGGATCGAGGTGCACAGCGGCGACGCGCGGGCCCGGCTCACCGGCATCGGCGCAGGTCAGGCCGACCTCCTCGTGCTCGACGTGTTCGCCGGGGCCCGGACCCCGGCGCACCTGACGTCGATCGAGTTCGTCCGCGACGTCCACCGCGTCCTGGCCCCCGGCGGGACCTACGTGGCGAACGTGGCCGACGGAGGCGGGCTCGACTTCGCCCGCAGCCAGGTCGCGACGGCCGCGGCGGTCTTCGCCGAGCTCGCCCTGATGGCGGTGCCCGACCTGTTCACCGGCCGGCGCTTCGGCAACCTCGTGCTGGTCGCCTCGGACCAGCCGCTCCCCGTCGCCGAGCTGACCCGCAGGGCCGCGGGCGACCCGTTCCGCGCCACCGTCCTCGGCGACGCCGGGACCCGCCGGTTCGCCGGGAGGGCGGCGCCGCGCACGGACCGGACCGCCACCCCCTCCCCCGATCCGCCGGCGGGGTTCTTCGGGCGCTGAGCAGGGCTCAGAAGGCCCCGTTCGCGATCGCCTTCCGCACGTTCTCCTGGTGCTCCGGCAGCGTCGTCGCGAAGCAGGACGTGCCGTCCTTCTGGCAGCGCACGAAGTACTCCCACGGGCCCGACTCGGGATCGAGCGCGGCGGCGATGGCGGCCTTGCCGGGCGCGGCGATCGGCGTCGGCGGCAGGCCGGTGTTCTGGTAGCTGTTGTACGGGCCCGCCGTGCCGCGCGCCTCGGCAGTGGTGCGCAGCGCCTGCAGATCCAGCGGGTAGTTGACCGTGGAGTCGAGCTCCAGGCGCCGGTCCCCCGCGAGCCGGTTGACGATCGCGCGGGTCACCTTGGGCATGTCCGGGGTGATGCCCTCCTTCTCGGCCAGCGAGGAGAGCACGAGCAGCTGGTAGGACGTCAGGCCGTTGCGGTTCTCGTCCCCGCCCAGGCCGTTCGCCGCCAGCCGGGCGACCGAGACCCCCAGCACGGACTTCCAGACCTCGGCCGCGGGTGTCCCGGGGGCGACGTCGTAGAGACCGGGGGTGATCAGGCCCTCGAAGCGGCGGTTCGGCTCCGCGCGGCCCACGTCCTCCGCCGCCCACTGCGGCACCCCGAGGGACGCCGGGTCGGCCGTCGCCATCGTGGTGCGCAGGTCCTCGGTGCTCACGCAGCGCCGGGCCCCGTCGAGCTGTGCGCAGGTGGCCGAGGAGATCAGGCTGATGACGCCCGGGGTGACGGTGCCGTCCGGTGAGCGGGTGTCGTCCAGCTGGACGCCGCCGCGGACCTCCAGACGGCCGACCCGGGACGCGGGATCGAGGATCGCACCGACGGCCTCCTCGCCGGACATCTTGAGCTTCACCTGGTAGTAGCCGGGCTGGACCGAGCGGATCCGGTCGTTCTCCGCGGCGGCCTCGGTGAAGGCCTCCGGGCTCGCGACGACCCCCCGCCGGGCCAGCATCGTCGCGATCTGCCGGGTGGAGTCCCCGTCCAGCACGCGGACGACGGCGTCGCCCTCACCCGGCCCGTCGAAGTCGTCGGTGAAGAAGTAGGACCCGAGGAAGTAGGCACCGCCGCCGAACACCGCGCCCAGCAGGACCAGGATCGCCAGCAGGATGAACATCCCCCGACGACGACGGCGGCGGGCACGCGCACGCAGCTCGGCCCGGCGGGCCGAGAGCTCCTCACGGCGGGTGGTGCGCAGCCCCGAACCGTCCGTCACCGCGACGTCCACCGCCGCGACACGCACCGCGGTGACACGCACCGCGGTGACACGCACCGCGGTGACGTGCACCTCAGGGACATCCACGATCGGGACAACGGGTACGCGTCACGACCGTTCACGTCTCCGAGAGTAGCCAGCCCACGTGAGGAAGATGTCATGTACCCCTGACGGGGCCACGCGGGTCAGCGGCTGCGGGCGCCGTCGAGATAGCCCTGCAGGATGCCGACCGCGGCGGCCTGGTCGATGACGGCTCGCTGCTTGCGGCCCTTCACCCCGCGGGCCCTGAGCTGCTGGGTGGCGACGACGGTCGTCAACCGCTCGTCGTGCAGCACGACCGGCACGTCGACGACCCCGCGGATCGCCTCGGCGAACTCCAGCGCGAGCTGCGCCGCCGGCCCCTCGCGGCCGGCCAGCGTGCGCGGCAGCCCGACGACGACCTCGACGGCCTCGTGCTCGGCGACCAGCGAGGCCAGGGCCCTCAGGTCCGCACCGCCGGCGACGTCTCGGGCGAGGGTGACCAGCGGGGTGGCGATGATTCCGTCCGGGTCACAGAGGGCGACGCCGACCCGCACCGCACCGACATCGACACCGAGCCGGCGGCCCCGCGAGAGGCTCACGGCGACGCGTGAGTGGCTCGAGCGGCGGTGAGCGACGCTTGAGCCACTCGAGCGGCGGACGACCTCACGCGCGGAGCGCCTCGCGGAGGGCCTGGATCGCCGCAGGAATGCCTGCGGGCTCCGTGCCGCCGCCCTGGGCCAGGTCCGGCTTGCCACCGCCCCGCCCCCCGACGGCCGCCGCGAACGTGGGGATGAGCTTGCCCGCGGCCAGGCCCTTGTCCCGGGCCGCGGCCGTGGTGGCGACGACGAACGCGACCTTGCCCGCGTCGTCCGCCGAGAACAGCGCGACCACGCCCGCCTTGGTGCCGAGCTTGCCGCGGACGTCCGCGGCGAGCGAGCGCAGGTCGTTCCCGCCCAGGCCGGCCGGGGCCGCGACGGCGACGAGCGCGGTGCCGTCCAGGTCCTCGGCGGCGTCCGCGAGGTTCCCCGCGGAGGACAGCACGGCCTCGGCGCGGTGCTTCTCGATCTCCCGCTCGGCGTCGCGGAGCTTCTCGACCAGCCCGTTCACCCGCTCCGGGAGGTCCTCCGGACGGGCCTTGAGCTGCTCGGCGAGCTGGCTGACGAGCAGGTGCTCCTTGGACATGTAGTCGAACGCGTCGAGCCCGACGAGTGCCTCGACCCGCCGTACCCCGGAGCCGATGGAGCCCTCGGAGAGCACCTTGACCAGGCCGATCTCGCCGGTCCGGCCGACGTGCGTGCCACCGCAGAGCTCACGGGAGTAGTCCCCCATGTCCACGACGCGGACGCGGTCCCCGTACTTCTCGCCGAAGAGCATCATCGCGCCGAGCCGGCGCGCCTCGTCCATCGACGTCTCGTAGGTCTCGATCTCCCGGTTCTGCTGGAGCACCGTGTTGACCTCGGACTCGATCTCCGCCAGCGCCGTGGGCGAGACGGCCCCGGACGGCGAGGTGAAGTCGAACCGCAGCCGTCCGGGCGCGTTGAGCGAACCGGCCTGCGCGGCGGAGGTGCCGAGCGCCCCGCGGACCCCGGCGTGCACGAGGTGCGTGCCGGTGTGGGCGCGGGAGATCGCGGCGCGGCGGGCCACGTCGACCTCGGCGACCACCGGCGAGTCGACGGTGACGGTGCCGGCCGTGACGACACCGCGGTGCACCCGCAGGCCCGCGACGGGCGACTGCACGTCGTCGACGCGCACGGTGAACGAGTCCGACCGCAGCTCACCGCTGTCCGCCTGCTGGCCGCCGGCCTCGGCGTAGAACGGCGTGCGGTCCAGCACGATCTCCACCGCCGAGCCCTCGGCCGCGGCCGGGACGGGCTGCCCGTCCTTCAGCAGCCCGACGACGGTGCCCTCGGCGGCCAGCTCGGTGTAGCCGAGGAAGCTCGTCGAACCGTGGGTGTCCAGCACCGCGCGGTACACCGACGCGTCCACGAACCCGATCTTGCGGCCGGCGGCGTCCGCCTTCGCGCGGGTCCGCTGCTCCTGCATGAGCGCGGTGAACCGGTCCTGGTCCACCTCGAGGCCCTGCTCGGCGGCCATCTCCAGCGTGAGGTCGATCGGGAAGCCGTAGGTGTCGTGGAGCTGGAACGCCTGGTCCCCGGGGAGGACGAGCGCGCCCGCCTTCTTCGTGGCGGCGACGGCCGTGTCGAAGATCCGCGAGCCGGCGGTGAGCGTGGAGAGGAACGCCTCCTCCTCCGCCTCGACGACCGCGGAGATGCGCTCGAAGTCCGTCTGCAGCTCGGGGTAGGTGGGAGCCATCTCGTCCCGAACGACCTCGGCGAACGCGCGCAGCACCGGCTCCTGCACGCCGAGCAGGCGCGCGGAGCGGACGATGCGGCGCAGCAGCCGGCGCAGGACGTACCCGCGGCCCTCGTTCGACGGCGTCACCCCGTCACCGATGATCATCACGCCGGAACGGGCGTGGTCCGCGATCACCCGGAACCTCGTGTCGTCCTCCTGGTCCGCGCCGTAGCGCTTGCCGGAGAACGCCTCCGCGCGGGAGATCACCGGGCGGACCAGGTCCGTCTCGTAGACGTTCGCGACGCCCTGCAGCAGGTACGCGACGCGCTCGACGCCCATCCCCGTGTCGATGTTCTTCGACGGCAGCGTGCCGATCGGCGGGTGGCCGACCTTCGGCGAGAGCTCGCCGCGCTCGTCCTGCATGAAGACGAGGTTCCAGATCTCGAGGTAGCGGTCCTCGTCGACGACGGGACCGCCGTCCTTGCCGAACTCGGGGCCGCGGTCGTAGTAGATCTCCGAACAGGGCCCTCCGGGACCGGGAACGCCCATGTCCCAGTAGTTGTCCTTGCCGTCGCGACGCTGGATCCGCTCGTCGGGCAGCCCGGCGATGGACTTCCAGAGGGCGATCGCCTCGTCGTCCGTCTCGTAGACGGTGACCCAGATGCGGTCGGGGTCGAAGCCGAAGCCGCCGGACGCGAGGTCCCCGGTGACGAGGTTCCAGGCGTGCTCGATCGCGCCGGCCTTGAAGTAGTCCCCGAAGGAGAAGTTCCCGGCCATCTGGAAGAAGGTGTTGTGCCGGGTGGTGCGGCCGACCTCGTCGATGTCCCCCGTGCGCACGCACTTCTGGATCGACGTGGCGCGCGGGTACGGCGCCGGGACGTCACCCAGGAAGTAGGGCTTGAACTGCACCATGCCCGCGTTGACGAACAACAGGTTCGGGTCGTCGAGGATCAGCGACGCGCTGGGCACACGGGTGTGGCCCGCCGCGACGAAGTGCTCGGTGAAACGGCGGACGATCTCATGGGTCTGCACGGGATGATCTCTTTCGGATCAGGAGAAGAGGGCGCGGGGGCGGGCAGGACGCCGGTCAGGCTCCTGCCCGGCGCGCTCGCGCGTCGGAGTTCGCAGGGACGTCCGAGACGGCCTCGGAGTAGGTGGGGAGCACGGCGCCGGTGCGGCGCTCCACCAGGTCCGTCAGCTCCTGCTCGCGCGCGGTCATCCCGGCGCGCACCTCGGCACCGAACGCACCGAGACCGGCGCCGAGCTCACGGAGCCCGTCCGCGAGGTCCGCGCCGAGGCTCTGCGGGGTGAGCCGCTGCTTGGTCTCGGTGACCCGGCGGGAGACGTAGACGCCCGCGGCGGCACCGACACCCAGCCAGAACAGGCGCTTCACTACTTCTTCCCCTTACGCCGACCGCGACCCCCGGTCCGCAGCGAGTGCGCACCGGCGTCCTTGCCCGCCTTGCGGGCCTTGACGGCCTTGTTCAGCCCGTAGGAGAACGCCGCGGCCCGTACCAGCGGACCACCCAGGGTAGCGGTGAACAGCGAGGTGAGGACGGAGACGTTGCTGCTCACCTGCCGCGCGCTCGAGGTGATCCCGTCGACCCGTTCCAGCTGGGTGTTCACCGAGTTGAGCGTGGCGTGCGCGTCCGTGAGCAACGGCGCGCTTCCCTCGTGGGCCTTGCGGATGGCCACGGTCGCCTCGTCGAGCGTGCGACCCAGCTTGAGCAGCGGGATCGCCAGCAGCACCACGAGCACCACGAAAGCCCCCGCGGCGATCAGCGCAGCGATCTGACCAGCCGACACAAAGCCCTCCCGCGATCATGGATTGGGGTGACCGCCACCTGCGGCGGTGATCGGCGGCCAGGCTACTACCCCTGACCGCCGATCATCGACGACGGGTCGTCACGCCTACGCCGTGTCCCCGTCGTCCGCCGGGATGCCGTCGGCCGGAGCGGGCGGCACGGTGAGCCCGGGGATCGCGAGGCCGGTCTCGGCGACGAGCTGGCGGAGCCGGCCGAGCGCGCGGTGCTGGGTGACCCGGACGGCGCCCGGCGTCGAGCCGACGGTCCTCGCCGTCTCCTCGGCGCTGAGCCCCACGGCGAGCCGCAGCACGAGGACCTCCCGCTGGCGCTCGGTGAGCGTGTTCAGCAGGCCACCGACGCGGTGGTTGAGCTCGACGGCGAGGACCCGGTGCTCGGGCCCGTCGTGGCTGACCGCGGTGTCCGGCACCTCCGCGACGGGCTCGGACCGGTTGCGCCCGATCGCCCGGAACGCGTCGGTGACCTTGTGCGCCGCGATGCCGTAGACGAACGCACGGAACGACAGTCCCTTGACCGTGTAGGTGGGCAGCGCGTTGACGACGGCCAGGCACACGTCCTGGGCGACGTCCTCGGCCGAGCCGATCACGGTCTCCTGGCGGCCGAGGCGGCCACGGCAGTACCGCAGGACCAGCGGGCGGATCTCGGCGAGCAGGTGGTCCCGGGCCCGGGTGTCCCCGGCGACGGCGTCCGCGACGTACTGCTCGAGCGCGGAGGGCTCGGGGAGCGGGCGGCCGGACGGTCCCATCCCCTCCGTGGGGGGCTCCGGCTCGAGGACCGGCTCGAGGACAGGGACGAGTGAGAGCGGTACGACGGCATCGACGAGGTCGACGGGCTCGGCGGCCGGGTCGACCCGCTCGAAGGCGGCCGTCACCGGCCCGGTCCGGACAACGACGAACGGACAGAGTTGCGCATCGACGGGTTCCCCTCCCTGCGCCGAGGACCTGCCGATCCCCGGCGTACGTGGACTCGGCCGCGCGCCCCGATGTGCCCTTCGGGACGTGCCGCCGTGGTGCGGTGTTCCGCCCGGCGCGGGGACCTCGTCCGGACCACACCCCTGCGGTCCTCGGCGGACGAATCTCCCTGTACCGGCCCCGGCCGCCGCCGTGCCCTGCGGCGACCGGGGACCGTTGTTCCAAATTTCAAGTAGTGCGCGCCCAGTGTGGTGAAATCCCGAACTGGAGTCAAGTATGGTTGGGCGAGGAAACGGTGACGGTGAGTGTGATGCCCCGAGACGAGACGGACCCCCCGGAAGATCCGCGGACCCGTGCGGCACGGACGAAGCGTGAGCGCACGCGCCGCGCCCTGATCGAGTCCGCGGACGCCCTGTTCGGCACCCGTGGCTGGAACCAGACCCGCGTCGAGGACGTCGCCGCGGCCGCCGGGGTCAGTCCCGCGACGGCCTACAACCACTTCCCGACCAAGCATTCTCTCATCGGCACCGTCTACGCACCACTACTTCGTCCGCTGCTGCTCTCGGCCGAGGCGGACCGCGCGGCCGGGCGTTCGGTCGTCGACGCGCTGAGCGACCAGGTCAGGGCACTGAGCCGGACGAGTGCACGACACCGGACGCTCACCGCGGCCCTCACCCTGGCGATGCTGGACTACACCGCGCGCACGTCGGCGCCACCCCTCCCGGGGGACGAATCGGACCCGCGCAACCTCGCCCCGATGACCTCGACGATCCAGGGACTGATCGAGGACGGGCAGCGCTCCGGTGAGCTCCGCTCCTTCCCGCCCGCCGTCGAGATCAGCGGGATGGTGGTCAACCTGCTCATGATCCGCAGCCTGAACCGGCCGCACGAGACCGCGGACCAGACGGCCGAGATGTTGCTCACAGTAATGTTCGGCGCGGTCAAGCCCGAATTCCTGATGAGTGACCGAGTCGACGGACGGCCGTTCTCGGGCGACGACTGACAGTCGATCTTCGTCGCCCGACTACGAGTGGTCAGCGGTCGGCCACGAACGGTTCCCCGGACGGGTGGCGCCGTTCCCCCGACGCGGGTCAACCGGTACGGATGATCTTGCCCCGTGTGGCGTCCACCCGTAGTTGTTCGACCATGTCACGACGCGCGGCGACCGCCACGACCGCAGTACTCACCACCTCGCTCCTCGGGCTCGTCGGGCTCGCGCCCGGCACCGCCGCCGCCGCGCCCGCCCCGCTCACCGAGGACGTCACGACCGCCTCCAGCGACTCCGGGGTCCGGGCCGACGGCGCCCGCGTCGTCACCCTCTACTCGGGCCCGGTCCGGATGCAGCGCCCCGCCGCGTCGGGCGGCACCGAGTGGACACCGGTCGATCTCACGCTCCGCGCCGGCCCCGACGGCGTCGTGCGCCCGGTCGCGGGCCCGCAGGACCTCACCCTCACCCCGACCGGACCGTCCGTGCGCTACGCCTCGGGCGGATCGGCGGCCGTCGTCTGGCCCACCGCGCTGCCCGCGCCCCGGCTCGACGGCAACCGCGCCGTCTACCCCCAGGTCTCCCCCGGCTGGGACCTGGAGGTCGAGGCGACGCGCGTGGGGTTCGTCGCGTCGGTCCGCAAGGACGGCACCCCGGCCGGCCCGGCCCCCGCCCTCGTGCTGAAGGGCAACGCCGAGGCGGTTCCGGATGCGGCGGCGGCGAGGTCGATGACCGAGGCCGAGTCCGCGGTCAGCCGGGTGGTCGCCGCCGAGAAGCCCGCCGGCGCCGCGCCCGTCCCCTTCGACACGACCGTGCAGACGACGATCCGCAACACCGACACCTCCGGTGAGCCCGAGCTGCGCCTCGGTAGCTACGACGGCGTCGCGGCCGCACGCAGCTTCCTCACCTGGGACGTGGCCCAGCTCGCCGGGAAGCCGGTCGGCACCGCGACGCTCGAGGTCTTCCAGAGCTGGTCCGCGTCGTGCCGGGCCCGGGGCTGGGAGGTGCGCTCGCTGAACCCCGGCGCGGCACCGGTCGGGCCCGCGGTGCGCTGGGCGAACCAGCCTGCCGCGGACGCCGTGCGGGCCACCAGCACGGACACCCGCGGCAACAGCGCGAGCTGCGCCCCCGGCTGGACGAGCGTCGACGTGACGCCCCTGGTGCGGGAGTGGGCCGCGGCCGGCGCCGGCGTGGGCACGATGGCGCTCCGCGCGACCGACGAGACGGACCCGCTCTCCTGGAAGCGCTTCGACTCGTCGGAGAGCCCGAACGTCCCCCGCCTCACCGTCACCCTCCCCTGACCCGCGAGTCGGGGTGTTCCCGTCACCGAGTCGCGGGATTCCCGCACGGATCCGCCGCGACTCGGTGACGGGAATACCCCGACTCGCGGGGTCGGCGCGGGGGTAGTGCGGGGTCGGGGTCAGCGCAGGGCCGTGCGCAGGGCGGCCAGCCCGGCGCGGATCTCCGCCTCGGTGATCACCAGCGGCGGGGAGAGGCGGACCGTGGGGCCGTGGGTGTCCTTCGCCAGAACGCCCACCGCCGCGTCGACGCCGCGGGCCAGGCGTTCGCAGATCTCCCGGCCGGTGCCGATCGCCGGGTCCACGTCCACCCCTGCCCACAACCCCGTCCCCCGGACCGCGGTGGCCCCGTGCCCGACGAGCTCCCGCAACCCCTCGTGCAGGATCTCGCCCATCGCGCGGGTGTGCTCGAGCAGGCTCCCCTCCTCCAGCAGCTCGACGACGGCCCGGCCGACCGCACAGGCCAGCGGGTTCCCGCCGAACGTCGAGCCGTGCTGGCCGGGCTTGAGCACGCCGAGCACGTCGGCGTCCGCCACCACGGCCGAGACCGGCATGATCCCGCCGCCGAGCGCCTTCCCGAGGAGGTAGACGTCGGCGTCCACCCCGGCCGCGCGCGTCGCGAGGACGTGCCCGGTGCGGCCGAGCCCCGCCTGCACCTCGTCCGACACGTAGAGGGCGTTCGAGGCCGTACAGATCTCGCGGACCTCCGCCAGGTAGCCGGCGGGCGGCACGATCACCCCTGCCTCGCCCTGGATCGGCTCGAGCAGCACGGCCACGGTCTCCGGCGTGATCGCCGCCCGGAGCGCGGGCGCGTCCCCGTAGGGCACGACGTCGAAACCGGGGGTGAACGGGCCGAACCCGCCCCGTGCCTCCGGGTCCGTGGAGAAGGAGACGACGCTGATCGTCCGCCCGTGGAACGCCTCCGCGGCGACGACGACCCGCGCCCGGTCCGCCGGGACGCCCTTGACGTCGTAGCCCCATTTGCGGGCGACCTTCAGCCCGCTCTCGACGGCCTCGGCGCCGGTGTTCATCGGCAGCACCATCTGCTTGCCCACCAGGGCGGCGAGCTCGGTGCAGAACGGGCCGAGCTGGTCGTTGCCGAAGGCCCGGCTGGTGAGGGTGACGCGGTCCAGCTGGCGGTGCGCGGCGGCCGTCAGCGCGGGGTGGCGGTGGCCGAAGTTCAGGGCGGAGTAGCCCGCGAGGAAGTCCAGGTACCGGCGCCCCTCGACGTCGGTGACCCAGGCCCCCTGCCCGCCGGCTATCACCACGGGCAGGGGGTGGTAGTTGTGCGCCGAGTGCTCGGCCATCAGGCGCGCGTGGGCGGCGGTCCGTGCCCCGGCGGCCTGCGCACCACCGGCCTGCGAGTCGGCGAGAACGGTCATGTCCGGACCTCCAGCGTGCAGCACTTCGGTCCGCCACCGCCCTTGAGCAGCTCGGACAGGTCGACGCCGATCGGTTCGTAGCCTCGCTCGGCGTACTGCGCGGCCAGCCCGGCCGCCCCGCGCGGGAGGACGACGTGCCGCCCGTCGCTCACCGCGTTGAGACCGAGGACCGCCGCGTCGGCGGCCGAGGCGATCACCGCGGTGGGGTACCGCCCGGCCAGCACCCCCCGGGACCGCGGTGCGAACGCCTCCGGCAGGTAGGCGATCTCGGTGCCCGACAGGACGGTCACCGCCGTGTCCAGGTGGTAGAACCGCGGATCGACGAGCTCGAGCCCGATCACCGGCCGGTGCAGCACCCGCGCCGCCTCCGCGTGCGCCCGTGGGTCGGTCCGGAACCCGCTCCCCGCCAGGACGACGTCGCCCGCGACGAGCAGGTCCCCCTCCCCCTCGTTGACGAAGCTCGGCTCGGCGAAGCGGGTCAGCCCCGCCGCGGCGAGCGCGTCCCGGTAGGCCGGCGCCTCGGGCACCCGCTCGCCGTACCGGAACCGGGCGCCGTAGACCGTCCCGCCGACGATCGTGGCGCCGTTGGCCGCGTAGACCATGTCCGGCAGCCCGGGCACGGGCTCGACGACGGTCACCTCGTGTCCGAGTTCGAGGTAGGTGCGGCGCAGGGTGTCCCACTGGACGAACGCGAGATCGAGGTCGACGGGGGTCCCGACCGTCATCCAGGGGTTGATCGCGTACTCGACGGCGAAGTGCGTCGGCGGGCACATCACGTAGCGCCGGCGCGTGGGGGTGCGGTCCGGGACGGTCGACGCGGGTACGGGAAGGACGCTGGTCACGGGCACTCCTTCTGGGCGACGGCGGCGGTCACGCCGTCGGGACCCTGTCCTCGACCAGCGTAGATAGCGCTCCGTACCCGCGACAATCACGATCCGTTGTCGATCTGCGCCCGATCGTTGCGCAGATGCCGGATCCGACGGCCGATCGTTGCGTCAGGAGACTCCCGGGTTCCGCCTGATCAGCGGCGAGAGCACCAGGACGGACTTCGTCCGCTCCACGAACGGCTCCGCGCCGATCTGCTCGAGCACCCGCTCGAAGTGGCGCATGTCCGACGCGAGGATGCGCACCAGGGCGTCCGCCTCGCCGGAGACGGTGCTCGCGTCCACCACCTCCGGCAGCCCCGCACAGGCGGCCCGGATGGCATCCGGCGGCGTGCTCGGCCGGCAGAACAGCTCGACGTAGCCCTCGACGGTCCAGCCCAGCGCGCCGGGGTCCAGCCGCACACTGAACCGGGTGATCACGCCGTCCTGGCGGAGCCGGTCGACCCGCCGCTTCACCGCCGACGCGGACAGCCCGACCTCGGCGCCCAGCTCGGCGTAGCTACGGCGCCCGTCGTCCACCAGCAACGTGACGATCCGCTCGTCGGTCCGGTCCAGCCGCATCCGGACATCATCCGCCACGATGTGCCGCATGACTGACGGTGGTTCGTTCGGGGTGTACTCCGAGGTGGGCACCCTGCGCCAGGTCCTGCTGCACCGGCCGGGCCTCGAGCTCAAGCGGCTCACCCCCGGCAACAAGGACCGGCTGCTGTTCGACGACGTGCTGTGGGTCCACCGGGCCCAGGACGAGCACGACCGTTTCGCCGGCGTGCTGCGAGAGCGCGGCGTCGTCGTCCATCTCTTCCGGGACCTGCTGCGCGCCACGCTCGAGCTCCCCGAGGCCCACGCCTACACCCTCGACCGGATCTTCGACGACCGCATCTACGGGCCGCTGGCCGTCGACGCGCTGCGGAACTGCTTCGACGCGATGGACACCGACGCCCTGACCGACCACATGATCGGCGGGATCACCAAACGCGAGGTGCTGGACCGGATCCCGGAGCCGCGCTCGGTCGCCTTCCACGTCCTGGACCTCGACGACTTCGTCCTCGAACCGCTGCCCAACCACCTCTACACCCGCGACACCAGCGCCTGGATCCACGGCGGCGTGGCGATCAACAGCATGCGCAAGATCGCGCGGAGGCGGGAGACGGTGCACTACGAGGCCGTCTACCGCTGGCACCCGCTGTTCGCCAGGGGCGGGTTCGACGTCTGGTCCGCCGGTTCGGTCAACGGGCCCGCCACCGTCGAGGGCGGGGACCTGCTGGTGATCGGCAACGGCACGGTGCTGGTCGGGATGAGCGAGCGGACCCGGCCCCAGGGCGTCGAGCGGCTCGCGACGGCGCTGTTCGCCGGCGGCGAGGTCAGCAGGATCGTGGCGCTGAAGATGCCGCAGACCCGCGCGCTCATGCACCTGGACACCGTGATGACCATGGCGGACCCGCAGACCTTCGTGAAGTACGCCGGGCTCGGGATGCTGCCCTCCTACACGGTGACGCCCGGGGACTCCGAGAAGGAGATGGTCATGGTCGACCACTCCCCCGAGCAGATGCACACGGCCATCGCCTCGGCGCTGGGGCTGGACTCGATCCGGGTCCTCACCGCGGAGCAGGACGTGCACGCCGCCGAGCGTGAGCAGTGGGACGACGGCTGCAACGTCCTCGCGGTCGCGCCGGGTGTCGTGGTGGCCTACGAGCGCAACGTCACGACCAACACGTTCCTGCGCCGCAACGGCATCGAGGTCCTGGAGGTGCCCGGCGGCGAGCTCGGCCGGGGCCGCGGCGGGCCGCGGTGCATGAGCTGCCCGGTGCAGCGCGACGCCGGGTAGCCGACGCGCGGACGCACCGCGGCGCCCGCGGTTGCCACACGTTCGGGCGTATCCCGCGCCTCGACCGGGGCCGGCGCGGGAGCGGCTCGTTGGCCCGGATGTGCCGACCATCACCGCTCGTTGCCGCCGCGCGCTCACGGGACTGACCGGCGCCGTGCTCGTCGGGGCCGGGGTGGTGGGCGCCGGACTGCTCGGCACCGCACCCGCGACCGCCGCACCCGCGACCGGACCTGCGCCGACCGGATCCACGCTGACCGAGGCCGCTGCCGCCGCTCTCCTGCCCGCCGCCGAGGCGGCCGCGGGTCCGGCGCTCGCCGGCACGTGGTTCGACCCGGGCACGTCCCGGCTGATGGTCGGCACCTGGGACGCCGCGACCGTCGATGCGATCACCGCCCTCGGCGCCACGCCGCTGCTCCGCACCGGGCCGCGGCTCGATCCCGCCGGCCTGCAGCGCACGCTCGACCAGCGGGCGGCCGCCGGGCTCCCCCCGGAGATCGCGGACTACGGCGTCGACGAGGCCACCCAGCGCCTGGACGTCGCCCTCTCGGGGCCGCGCACGCCGGCCGTCGACGCGTTCCTGGCCGGGCTGGACCCGGCGGGCCTGCAGGTCCGCACGGGGGCGGCGGCACCGCGACACCACGCGGACATGTCCGGCGGCGACACGATCATGAGCGGCTACGAGAAGTGCACCCTGGGTTTCACCGCCCGCGCGGGCCGGCAGGACTGGATCCTCACCGCCGGGCACTGCACCCGGGGCAACCCCGACTGGCGCTCCGAGGACGGGGTGGCGATCGGCTCCGGCGCGAAGAGCGCCCCCGCCGACCTCGACGCCGGTGCGATCCCGGTGACCGAGCCCAGCTGGACCCCGCGGCCGACGGTCGGCGCGACGACCGTGCGCGGCAGCCGGGAGGCGCCGGTCGGCTCCACGGTCTGCCTGACCGGCGCCACCAGCGGCCGGGTCTGCGGCGAGATCACCGGACGCAACCGCAGCGTCAGCTTCGACGGGCAGATGCAGAACGGCATGGGTGTGGCCGCGTTGTGCTCCCGGCAGGGCGACTCGGGCGGCCCCTACATCACCGCGGCAGGACAGGCGCAGGGCATCCACAGCGGCGGGGGCGACGACGACGCGGGCTGCGCCAGCTACTTCACCCCGGTCGGCGCCGCACTGCGGGCCTTCGGGCTCACCCTGGACACCGCCTGAGCCACCGGGCACCGGACACCGGACACCGGACCGGCGTCAGCCCTTCTCCCCCGCGCCCGTCCCCCGCACGGCGCGGCGGAGCTTGGGCAACCGCTCGGCGAGCACCCGCTCCGCGCCGTGGGTGGTGGGCACGTAGTAGTCCTTGCCCACCAGCTCGTCCGGCGGGTACTGCTGGGTGAGCACGCCGTCCGGGGAGCTGTGCGGGTACCGGTAGCCGACGGCGTTGCCCAGCTTCTCCGCGCCGGCGTAGTGCCCGTCCCGCAGGTGGGGCGGCACGGAGCCGACGGCGCCCGCGCGCACGTCCGCCATCGCCTCGCCGATCGCGGCCACCACCGCCCCGGACTTGGGTGCGGTCGCGAGGTGCAGCGTGGCCTGGGCGAGCGCGAGCCGGGCCTCCGGCATCCCGACGAGCTGCACGACCTGCGCCGCCGCCGTCGCGGCCTGCAGCGCCGTGGGGTCCGCCAGGCCGACGTCCTCGCTGGCGTGGATCATCAGCCGCCGGGCGATGAAGCGGGCGTCCTCCCCCGCGACGAGCATGCGGGCCAGGTAGTGCAGCGCGGCGTCCGGGTCCGAGCCGCGGATGGACTTGATGAACGCGCTGATCACGTCGTAGTGCTGGTCCCCCGCGCGGTCGTAGCGCACGGCGACCTCGGTGACGGCCCGTTCGACGGCCGCCAGGTCGATCACGGCGGTGCCGTCCGCCTGCACGCCGTCCGCGGCGGCCTCCAACGCGGTCAGGGCCCGCCGGGCGTCCCCGGCGGCCAGCCGGACCAGCGCGGCCTCGCCGTCGTCGGCGAGGGTGACCGCGCCGTTCAGCCCGCGCGGGTCGAAGACCGCCCTGGCCAGCAGGGTCCGCAGCTCGTCCTCCTCCAGGGACTGCAGCTGCAGGATCAGCGAGCGCGACAGCAGCGGCGAGACCACGGAGAACGACGGGTTCTCCGTGGTGGCGGCCACGAGCAGGACGAGCCGGTCCTCGACCGCGCCGAGCAGCGCGTCCTGCTGGGTCTTGGAGAAGCGGTGCACCTCGTCGATGAACAGGACCGTGCGCTGGCCGCTGCGGTCCAGCCTGCGCCGCGCGTCCTCGATGACGGCGCGCAGCTCCTTGACCCCGGCGGACAGCGCGGACAGGGCCACGAAGTGCCTGCCCGGAGCGGTCGTCGCACTGCCGTCCCCGGCCCGGGCCATCAGCCGGGCGAGGGTGGTCTTGCCGGTCCCGGGCGGACCGTAGAGCAGCACCGACGCCGGGGCGCCGCCCTCCAGCAGGCGGCGCAGCGGGGCGCCCGGCTTGAGCAGGTGCTGCTGCCCGACCACCTCGTCCAGGCTCCGCGGCCGCATCCGCACGGCGAGCGGGGCGCCGGCGCTCGGTCCGGCATCCGCGCTCGATCCGGCCTCGGTCGGGTCCGGGTCGGACGCGGGTTCGAGGTCGAACAGGCCGTCGTTGCTCATCGGCTCCAGCCTGCCACCCCGGCGCCCCGACCAGCGGATCAGGGCAGGGGGCGGGCGGGTCGGGGCAGGGGGGCGGGTCAGGGGCGGAGCTCGCCCGCCAGCACCGGCGACGTCACCGCGGGGTTCTCGTGGTTGCGCAGCTCGGCGTAGGTCACGATCGCCACGCCGACGGACGCGATGGTCACCGGCAGCGTCAGCAGGTTGTGCAGCAGCGAGTAGGCGAACCCGTCGTAGTCCAGGAACGACCCCAGGATGGCCCCGATGATCCCCGAGTAGATCGCGGCGGCGATCACGAAGGTGATCAGCCGGCCGAACGTGGGCCAGAACCGGCGGTTCACCAGCTCGAACGTCCGGCCGATGCCGGCCCGCTCGAACATGATCACGCCGGTGAGCGCGGCCCCGAACACCGTGAGCAGGTAGAGGCCCGGCAGGACCAGCAGGACGAACCCGATGGCGACGAGGATCCCGGCGAGGACACCCCAGCCGAGCAGCGGCAACGCCCGGCCCGCGGCGAACGAGAGGGCCTCGCTCGCGCTCGTCGGCCGGTCCGTCGCCTCCCGCACCGCCATGAACACCGACGCGCCCTGGGCGAGCAGCGAGACCGCGATGACGACGACCGCGGACAGCGCACCGACGAAGACGATCAAGCCGAGGTTCGAGCCGGTCCCGGCCAGCAGGCTGATCAGCGCACCCACGACGAGCGCGGGAACGACCGTGGCGAGCTGGATGATCAGCAGCGCCTTCCAGCTCCGCGCCAGCACCCCGAGCACCTTCGCCCACCAGTCCCCGAAGGAGGTGGCGACGAGCGGGTCGTCGAGGACCGGCGCGGTCTCGTACCCGCCGGGCTGCGGATAGCCGGCCGGCGGCGGATAGCCCTGCCCCGGCGGCCCGTAGGGCGCGCTCCGGCCGTACCCGGGATCGTGACCGTGGTCCGGCGCGGGCTCGCCGGATCCGGGGTGCGGACCGTCCTCACCGGGCGGCGGCTGGGTCGACATGGGACCGACCGTAGGGCGCGACGACGGCTGCCTACAGGGAATTCGGCTCTCGTGACCGGTTCGAGACCTACCGGCGGGACCGGATCCCCGGCCGGGCCGGTCCGGTCCGCGGCCCCGCGCGCATCGCGGCGATGCGCCGGGGCCCGGTCACCGGCAGGCGTCAGCGCCGCCCGTTGTGGATGTCCTCCGACATCCGCACGACCGCGAAGTAGAACTCCAGGACGACCCGCAGGAAGATCAGGTAGATCAGCCCCACGAGCGCGCCGACGATCAGCGCGGCGATCCCGGTGCCCACCCCCTGGGAGAAGCCGGCGAACAGGGCGCCGAGGTAGGCGATGCCGATCAGCACCATGCCCAGGATGTAGAGGACCTTGATGACGCTGGGGGTGGCGAAGGAGTCGAACCGGAAGTCGAACAGCGCGCCGAACAGGCTGGTGCTGCTGCCGGACGGGCCGTCACCGAAGCCGCCCGCGGGTGGCGGGTAACCCGGCCCTCCGGGGCCTCCGGGACCCCCGGGACCTCCCGGACCACCCGGGCCCCATCCCTGCTGCGGCTGCTGCCCGTAGCCGCCCGGGTAGGGCGGAGGCTGCTGTCCCCCCTGCCAGCCTTGTCCACCCTCACCGGATGACGGGTCGTAGCTCATCGTTCCCCCTGATCAACTCTTCGGAAAGAGCGCGAGCGTAGCCGCCGGGGCCCCCGTCGGACGGGCCCCGGACGAAGTCGATACCCAGTGGTGACAGGCGATGACCCGGGTGGGCGATCCGGACTGCTCCCCTTACGTCCATATCCTGAGAAACCGGTACCGGATACTAGGAATGAGCGCGACGATGGCGGGGTCCGGCGGATCCGCCGGGCACGCCCGGTCCCGACACCGCAGACCCGCGGTCCGTGGTCCGCCGGGCGGCCCCTCCCGCACCCGTCATCGGATCGGACCACCATGACCCCCGTCCCCACCCTCTCCGCCCGCCTCCGCGACGTCCGCGGCTCGGCGATCCGGGACCTGCTCACCCTCACCGCCCGGGACGACGTGCTGTCCCTGGCCGGCGGCCTCCCCGCCGCCGATCTGCTCCCCCGGGAGCGGATCGCCGCCGCCGCGGCCCGGGCGCTGGCGTCCCCGGCGTCGGTCCAGTACGGGGAGACCGCGGGCCTCGCCCCGCTGCGCGAGGTCGTGGCGGCGCACGAGTCCGGCCGGACCGGGCGTCCGGTCGCCGCGTCCGACGTCGTCGTGACCAGCGGGTCCCAGCAGGCCCTGGACCTGCTCGCCCGCGCCCTGCTCGACCCCGGGGACCCGGTCGTCGTCGAGGATCCCTGCTACGTCGGGGCGCTGCAGGTGTTCCAGGCGGCCGGGGCGGACGTCCGGGCCGTGCCGCTCGACGGGGACGGAATGCGGGTCGACCTCCTGGCCGACCGGCTGGCCGCGGGGTTCCGGCCGCGCCTGGTGCACACCGTCAGCAGCTTCCACAACCCGCGCGGGGTGACGCTGACCCAGGACCGCCGCCGGGCGCTGGCCGCGCTGGCGGACCGGTACGGGTTCCTCGTCGTCGAGGACGACCCGTACGGGCTGCTCTCCTTCGCCGGCGAGCCGCCGCGCCCGCTGGCGGCGCGCTCCGACCGGGTCGTCCGGCTCGGGAGCGCGTCGAAGGTGATCGCCCCCGCGTTGCGCGTCGGGTGGCTCGTCGGACCGCCCGCGCTGACGGCCGGGGTCGAGCTGCTGAAGCAGAGCACGGACCTCTGCGGCTCCTCGCTCACCCAGGCGATCGCCGCCGAGCTCCTCGCCGACGAGGCCTGGTTCGCCGCGCACCTGCGCACCGTCCGCGCCGCGAACCGGGCCCGGGCCGTCGCGCTCACCGCCGCCGTCGACGACGTCCTCGGGGACCGTGTCGTGCGCTCGACGCCCACCGGCGGGATGTTCTGCTGGCTGGACTTCACCGACGGCACGGACACCACCGCGCTGCTGCCGCGGGCCCTCGGGCACGGCGTCGGCTTCGTGCCCGGCAGCGCCTTCGCCCTCGGATCGGCCGACGGCGAGGACCTCAGCCACGCCGCCCGCGTCTGCTTCGCCTCCTATCCCGGACCGGTCCTGGCCGAGGCCGTCGCGCGGCTGGAGCGGGCCACCCGATCGGTGGCGGTCTGACGGGACGTAGGGTCGGCCCTCGTGCGCGAGATCCTGGAACTGCTCGAACGAGACTCGACGTTGAGCCACGACACCATCGCGACCATGACCGGCCTCGCCGTCGCGGACGTCACGGCGCAGGTCCGGGCCTGGGAGGCCGCGGGCGTGATCCGCCGGTACAAGGCGGTCGTGGACTGGGAGAAGGTCGAGGGCGCGGACGCCGGTGAGGTGATGGCCTTCATCGACGTGGCGGTGACCCCGGCCCGCGGGGTCGGTTTCGACGACGTCGCCCAGCGGATCTCGCGGTTCGACGAGGTGCGCAGTGTCTACCTGGTCTCCGGCGGGCACGACCTGCGCTGCACCGTCGTCGGGTCGAACATCCGCGCGGTCAGCGACTTCGTCAGCCGCAAGCTCTCCACGATCGACCGGGTGCAGGCCACCTCCACCCACTTCGTCCTCGCCACGCACAAGCAGGACGGGGACAACTTCGCCGAGCCGGAGACGGACCACCGCCTCCCGATCACGCCCTGACGACGAGGGACGCAGCCACGTGAAGCCGCTCAACGACGTCATCGCCGCCTGCCCCCCGTCGGGCATCCGGCGCTTCTTCGACATCGCCGCCGAGATGGACGACGTCATCTCCCTCGGCGTCGGCGAACCGGACTTCGTCACCCCGTGGCGCATCCGTGAGGCCGGGATCTACGCGCTGGAACACGGGTACACCACCTACACGTCCAACGCGGGCCTCGCCGAGCTGCGCAGGCTCATCTGCGCCGAGCTGGAGACCCGCTACGACGCCCACTACGCGTGGGACACCGAGTGCCTGATCACCACCGGCGTCTCGGAGGGCCTGGACCTGGCACTGCGGGTGCTGCTCAACCCGGGTGACGAGGTGATCGTCCCGGAACCCTGCTACGTGGCGTACGAGCCGTGCGTCGCGTTCGCCGGCGGGACCCCGGTGCGGGTGGCGACGCGCGCCGAGGACGGGTTCGCGATCGACGCGGCCGCGGTCGAGGCGGCGATCACCCCGCGGACGAAGGCGATCCTGATCGGCTCCCCCGCCAACCCGACCGGCGCGGTGCAGCCGGTGGCCGCGCTGACGGCCCTGGTCCGGCTGGCCGAGAAGCACGATCTCTACCTGATCTCGGACGAGATCTACGACCGGCTGACCTACGACGGCGTGCACACCTGCCTGGGCGCGGTGCCCGGGGCGCGGGAGCGGACGGTCGTGCTGGGCGGATTCTCCAAGGCCCAGGCCATGACGGGCTGGCGGGTGGGCTGGATCTGCGCGCCCGCCCCCGTCGCGGAGCTGTGCGTGCGGGTGCACCAGTACACGATGCTGTGCGCGCCGCACGTCTCGCAGATCGCCGCGGTCGAGGCCCTGACCTCGGCGGACGGGGACGTCCGGGCGATGGTCGCGGACTACGACCGGCGCCGGCGCGTGTTCGTGAAGGGGCTGCGCGAGATCGGCCTGGACTGCCCGGAGCCGGGGGGCGCGTTCTACGCGTTCCCGTCCATCCGCAGCACGGGCCTGGATTCGGAGACCTTCGCGGAACGTCTGCTCAAGGCGGAGAGCGTGGCGGTCGTGCCCGGGAACGTGTTCGGCCCGTCCGGGGAGGGACACATCCGCTGTTCCTACGCCACCGCGCTGCCCCAGCTGGAGGAGGCCCTGGTCCGGATGGACCGCTTCCTGCAGTCGCTCTGACCGGGACCACCCGGCCGGGACGGCACGGACTTCTCCCGAACGCAACACGCGGGCCCCGCCCGTTCACAGTCCGGCAACGCGGACCGGTCACCCTCTGCTGGCATGGACATCGCGAAACCCGCGTACTGCCCGTCATGTGCCCGCATCCGGACCGTCGCCGACGCGCGTGGTCTGGAGTGGAGCAGCCACCACTCCCCGGGGGGCACGGTCAGCTGGCTGTGCGGCCCCTGCACCCGGGACTCCGTGTTCGAGATCGAGACCGGCCAGGCGCTGATCCGCGCCGCGTACTCCGTGAGCGCCTGACCCGCGCCCCGCGGGGTCAGACGGCGGCGCGGAAGGCCGGATAGAGCGGGAGCTCGGGCGGGACGTCGGTGAACCGGGCGGTAAGCGCGGTGATCACGGCCTCGGCGAGCTTCGCGGTGCCGGACCGGCCGACGGCCTCGGCGGCCTCGCCGACACCGCGCCAGTACTCCGCCAGCGCCGCGCTGATCCGGGGCGAGCGGCTCGGATCGGTGCCGACGAACGTGTCCTTCTCCCGGATGCGGGGCAGCAGCCACCACGTGCACAGCCACACCCAGAGCAGCTGGGCGTCCCGGAGCCGGTCGTCGAGCACCTCGGGATCGTCCAGGTCCGGCCAGACGGCGGCGATCTCGTTGCGCCACGCCTCGAGCATCGCCTCGGCCATGCCCGGGGGCAGCGCGAAGCTGGAGTCGCAGCCAGGGAACGGGACCCGGAAGTAGGCGGCGTCGAGCGCGACGTCCCGGAAGCATCCCCACTCGAAGTCCACGAACCGCACGCCGCGGCTGGTGACGAGGTTGTTGTCCGGGCAGGTGTCCGACGGGCTGAACGCGCGGTAGCGCGTGCCGCCGAGCAGGCGGGTCGTCTCCTGGACCTCCTGCTCGGCCGCGAGCGGGGTGTCCACGCCGAGGATGTCCCGCAGCAGCCCGGGCAGGCCCGTGAACGCCTTCTCCGCCTCGTCCGCGATCGGGTCCCGCCGGCTGCGTTCCCCCTGCCGGCGCAGCAGCGCCTCGAAGTCCCCCTCGCGGCCCGCCGTCGACGCCTGCATCCGGCCGACGGCCCGGGCCCAGCTCAGCAGGCAGCGCTGCGCCGTCGCCGCGTCGGGGGCGAAGAGCTTGTCCGCCAGGGTGGAGCTGCGGCCCAGGTCCTCCAGCACCAGCAGCCGCGCCGCCGGATCGTGGGCGATGATCACCGGGCTGGGCCGGACGTCCGCCGGCAGCGCGGTGAAGAGCTGGCAGCTGGCGACCTCGAAGTGGAACGGGTCCGGGCGGTCCGGGTCCGGCTCCGCCACGTAGTGCTTGACGACGAGGGTGCGCGGCAGCGAGAACGGGTTGCGGGCCACCCGGGCCCGGGCGACGACCGAACGCTCGCTGCCGCCGAGGTCCTCGGGATCCGCGAGGACCACGGTGGCTCCGGCTCGTCGCGTCAGAAGCCGCTCCGCCGCGGCCAGCGCAGCGAGCACAGGCCTGGGGAAGCCGGACAGGTCACCAGACATCGTAGGGAACCTTACCCGGAGGAGACACCGGCAGGCGCCGCCTCCCGAAGGTCACCTCAGGCTCCGCCGCCCGCGGTGTCCGCCTCGGCGACCGCGGTGTCCGCCTTCGCGCCCCCGGCCGCGACCGGCTTCGGCGCGACGAAGTCCACGCCCGCCTCCTTGCGCTGCTCCGGCGTGATCGGGGCGGGCGCCGCGGTCAGCGGGTCGAACCCGCCACCGGTCTTCGGGAAGGCGATGACCTCGCGGATCGAGTCCACCCCGGCCAGGAGCGCGGTGATGCGGTCCCAGCCGAACGCGATGCCGCCGTGCGGGGGCGGGCCGTAGGCGAAGGCGTCGAGCAGGAAGCCGAACTTCTCCTGCGCCTCCTCCTCGCCGAGGCCCATGATCTCGAAGACCCGCTTCTGCACGTCCGCGCGGTGGATACGGATGGACCCGCCGCCGATCTCGTTGCCGTTGCAGACGATGTCGTAGGCGTAGGCCAGCGCGTTGCCCGGGTCCGACTCGAACTTGTCGATCCAGTCCGGGGTGGGCGAGGTGAACGCGTGGTGCAGCGCGGTCCAGCGACCGTGGCCGACGGCGACGTCGTCGCTCTCGTCCGCGGACTCGAACAGCGGGAAGTCCACGACCCACACGAAGGACCAGGCGTTCTCGTCGATCGCCCCGGTCCGGCGGGCGATCTCCCCGCGCGCGGCGCCGAGCAGCGGGCGGGCCTCGTTCGGCCGCCCCGCGGCGAAGAAGATGCAGTCCCCCGGCTTCGCGCCGACGGCGGCGGGCAGGCCGGCCCGCTCGTCCTCGGAGAGGTTCTTGGTGACCGGGCCCTTCTCGGACACGGTCCCGTCCTCGTCGACGAGCACGTAGGCGAGGCCGCGGGCGCCGCGCTGCTTGGCCCACTCCTGCCACGCGTCGAGCTGCTTGCGGGGCTGGCTCGCCCCGCCCGGCATGACGACGGCGCCGACGTAGGGGTTCTGGAAGACCCGGAAGCCGGTGTTCGCGAAGTACGCGGTGAGGTCCGTGAGCTCGATGTCGAACCGCAGGTCCGGCTTGTCCGAGCCGAAGCGGTCCATCGCCTCGGCGTAGCTGATCCGCCGGATCGGGCGCGGGATCTCGTGGTCCACGAGCTGCCACAGCTCGGCCAGGATCTCCTCGGCGAGGCGCAGCACGTCGTCCTGCTCGACGAAGCTCATCTCGATGTCCAGCTGCGTGAACTCCGGCTGGCGGTCCGCGCGGAAGTCCTCGTCGCGGTAGCAGCGGGCGATCTGGTAGTACCGCTCCAGGCCACCGACCATCAGCAGCTGCTTGAACAGCTGCGGGCTCTGCGGCAGCGCGTACCAGGAGCCGGGCCGGAGCCGGGCGGGGACCAGGAAGTCCCGGGCACCCTCGGGCGTCGAGCGGGTGAGCGTGGGGGTCTCGATCTCGACGAAGTCCTGGGCGTCCAGCACCGAGCGCGCGGCGCGGTTCACGGCGCTGCGCAGCTTGATCGCCGAGGCCGGGCCGGACCGGCGCAGGTCCAGGTAGCGGTGCTTGAGCCGGATCTCCTCGCCGACACCGGCGTCACCCTCGACGGGGAACGGCAGCGGCGCGGACTCGGACAGCACGACCAGGTCCGTGACCGTGACCTCGATGGCGCCGGTGGCGAGCTCCGGGTTGTCGTTGCCCTCGGGCCGCAGGACGACCTCGCCGGTGACCTGCACACAGAACTCGGAGCGGAGCCGGTGGGCCCGCTCCGCCATCTCGCCCTCGCGGAAGACGACCTGGGCGGAACCGGAGGTGTCCCGCAGGTCGATGAAGATGACGCCGCCGTGATCGCGACGACGGGCCACCCATCCGGCGAGGGTCACGGTCTGGCCGGCATGTTCGGCACGCAGGGTGCCGACGGGGTGGGAACGCATCACGAGACAAGAGGCTATCCGGGCACCGTCCGGGACCCGGCAGCAGGTTTCGCTCCCGCCCCGTCACAGCAGGCTCAGCTGTTCCGGCCCCGGATCCGGCGCCTGCTCCGGCACCCCGCGGAGGGCCGGGGTCACCGCCCCGGTGAGGCCGTGCCGGCGCAGCAGGGGCACGACCCGGGCGCCCAGCGCCCTCCGGTAGCCCGGGTCCACGTAGGCACCCCTGCGGTAGAGCTGCTCGTACCGCGGGACCAGCGGGGGGTACTCCCGGGCGAGCCACGCCATGAACCACTCCCGGGTGCCCGGGCGCAGGTGCAGCGCCAGCACGCTCGCGCCGGTGGCCCCCGCGGCCGCGATCCGGCCGAGCAGCGCGTCCAGGGCCTCGGACGAGTCCGTGAGGTGCGGCAGCACGGGGGCCACCATGACCCCGCAGCCCAGCCCGGCGTCGGTGATCCGGCGGACGAGGTCCAGCCTGGCCCCGGGCGACGGTGTGCCGGGCTCCAGATGGGCCTGCAGGCCCCGGTCCAGCAGGGCGATCGACACCCCGAGCCCGACGGGCACGTCCGCCGCGGCGGCGGTGAGGTCCGGCAGGTCCCGGCCGAGGACCGTCCCCTTGGTGAGCACGGAGAACGGCGTCCCGGAACGGGCCAGCGCCCGGATGATCCCGGGCATCAGCCGGTAGCGGCCCTCGGCCCGCTGGTAGGGATCGGTGTTGGTGCCCATCGCGACCGGCTCCCGGTTCCACCGCGGCGCGGCCAGCTCCCGTTCCAGCACCCGGGCGACGTTGACCTTCACGATGATCTGGCCGTCGAAGTCCTTGCCCGCGTCCAGGTCCAGGTAGGTGTGGGTGTTACGGGCGAAGCAGTTGTGGCTGATCACGCCCTCGGCGACGAAGTCCCCGGTGCCGGTCGTGATGTCGAACATCGGGATCTCGGTGCCCAGCGCCTCCACGGTGAGGACCTCCAGCCCGCCCGCGGGCGGCGGCTCCAGCAGCGCGCCGTCGAGATCGCGCAGCCGCGCCACCGCCGGATCCACCGCGCGGACCAGCCGCAGGTGTTCCGCCGCCCCGCCGAGCAACCGCAGGGACCGCCCGCCGCGCACCGGGCCGGCGTCCACCCCGACGCGGAAGCCCAGGCGGCGCAGCGCGTCCGCGGCACGCCGCATCAGCGCCTCGTCCGACGTCACGATCCGCAGCGCACCGCCGGAGACCTCGCCCGCCGCGTCGAGCACCCCGGCGACGAACCCCTCCGACCACGCCGCGGACGGCTGCTCCGGCCAGCCGACCACCCCGGCGAGCGCCGGCCGCTCCCCCGGCGCCCCGACCGCGAGGGCGGCGTGGGCCCGCAGCCCGGCGAGCAGGTGATGCGCCCGGCCGAGTGCCTCGAGCTCCAACCACTCCGACGGGAACGACTCCCCCGGCGCGGTCCGGCCGGGGGCACCGTCCGCACGGATCACCCCGCAGAGGTAGCCCTCCCGGTACGGGCCGTCCTCCCGGCGCCCGGACCCCCTCGGCCCGGACCCCCTCGAACCGGACCCCCTCGACGCGGGCACGCCCCCGGGACCGTGCGTCCCCGCCGCGAACGCGGCGGCGCCCGGCCCGCGCAGCACGCTGCCCTCCTTCAGGTACGGGCGGCGGCCGCTGCGGCACCAGCCCGGGGCGACGTGCCGCCAGCCCCTGTCCGTGAGGAACCGGTGCTCCCCGCTGGTGACCAGCCGCGTCCCGTCCGCGAGGGTGACGCGGTACGCGGGGCGCCGGGTGGACCAGTGGGCGAGCACGCTGGTCCGCACGTAGACGCGCCGCCCGTCCGGGCCGACTGGCCGGGTGCCCAGCACCGCGTCCCCCTCCCGGAGCTCCGCGATCGGCCGGGTACGACCGTCCGCGAGCAGGATCCGGGTGTCGCCGCTGAGGCAGTAGACGCACGCGTGCGAGCAGCCGCGGTACGGGTTCACGGTCCACGAGAACGGCATCGGCGACGCACTCGGCACACGGTTGAGCACGGACTTGGCCTCCACCTCGTGGAACACCGTGCCCGCGAACTCGGGTGTGCGGACCGAGCGCAGCAGGCCGCGCAGGCCCGGCAGCGCCGTCTCCTCGCCGATCCCGTCGTCCAGTACCTGCTGACCGCTCCATCTCACCCCGCTATTCGAACATACATTCGATCGGGCTGCCAAGGGTGATTCGCCGGGCGGACGAGCGTTCCGGCAGCCGATGTCCGAAGCTGCACCCATGAGCGCAGCGCCGAGCGGATCCCCGGGCACGACGAGCCCGGGCACGACGACCCTGATCGTCATGGGGGTCTCCGGGGTCGGGAAGTCCACCGTCGCCGACGAGCTGGTGCGCCGCACCGGCTGGGCGTTCGCCGAGGGCGACGACCTCCACCCCGAGGCCAACCGGCGGAAGATGGCAGCCGGGCAGCCACTCACGGACGAGGACCGGTGGCCGTGGCTGCGCCTGATCGCGGACTGGATCGGCGAACAGGAGGCCGCGGGCCGCGACGCCGTGCTGACCTGTTCGTCGCTGCGCCGCCGCTACCGGGACGTCCTGCGCGAAGGTCATCCGTCGGTCCGGTTCGTCCATCTCCTGGTCTCGCCCGGCTCGCTGCGGGACCGCCTCGAGCACCGCACGGGCCACTACATGCCGTCGTCGCTGCTGGACAGCCAGCTCGCCACCCTGGAACCGCTGGAGCCCGGTGAGCCCGGCGTCGAGGTCCGCGCGGAGCACGACGTGGCGGCCGTGGTGGATGCCGCCGCCGGGCAGCTCGCCAGGGTCGGCGTCGTCGTCCCGGGGGTTCGGGACCGATCACGCGGCGACTGCTCTCGGTGATCGTCCCGGCCCCGACGTGACACGACCGGGTGAAGCGGTGCCATGCCCCCGCGGCCCGGTGTGCAGGATGGCGGGGTGCAGCCGCGAGTGCCGGGACGCCCGGAGGACCCTCGGAACGTGTCCGACACGGGGCGGCACCGGCGCCGCCGCGACGACCCGCCGACACCCGGCCGCGGACAGCCCCTGATCAGGCACGTCCCGCCACCCGAACCGCGGACCGTCGGCGACCTGGTGGACGACCTGTTGAGCCCGCCACCAGCGCCGCGGTCCGACCCGGAGCCCCTGCAGGCCGGGTCCCGCCGCGGTGGGCCGGGGGCCGGGGCGCCCGCCCGGCCCGAGCACGTCCCACCGCCACCCTGGTCCCGGAGCGCCTCCGGCAGGCCGGCCCTCGACACTGATCCGCAGGGCGACCCGCAGGTCCCGGTGCCGGTCCCGGCGGGAGCAGGCGGCGGGAGCACCGCCGGCCGGCCCGCTCTTCGCCCCCGGCCGCGCCCCGGTCGCGAGCGGCCCGCCGACCGGCCCCGGCCCGATCAGCCCCGGTCCGATCAGCCCCGGTCCGATCAGCCCCGGTCTGATCAACCCGGCCTCGAGCACTCCGGTCCCGACCGGCCCGTCCCCACCGGGCCGGGTGGTCTCCCGCACGGACACGGGCACGGGCACACCCCGGCGCCGCCCGCCGGCCGTCGCGTCCGCGTCCTGATCGCCGCGCTGCTGATCCCGTGCGCCCTCGCCACGCTGGCCGGCCTGGTGCTGCTCTGGCCCAGCGGCCCGGCGCCCACCACCACTCAGCCCCCGCAGCAGCTCCTCCACGCGGAGGTCACGGCCGCGGTCGCGGCGGACTGCACCCCCGGCTCCGGGAGCGGCGGCTGCAGCGGGCTGACCCTGCGCCTCGCGGACGGCCCCGTCGCGGGCCGGGACCTCGTCCAGCTCGTCCCCGTCGAGCCGTCGACGCCGCGGTTCGCGGTGGGCGACCGGATCGTCCTGGCCTGGTCCGGCGCGGATCCGCTCGACGCCGGGTCCTACCAGGTCGTGGACTTCCAGCGGTCCGGACCGCTGATCTGGCTGGCCGTCGCGTTCGCGCTGGCGGTGCTCGTGCTGGGCAGGTGGCGCGGGCTCGCAGCGCTGGTCGCACTCGGGCTGAGCTTCGTCGTGCTGGCCCTGTTCGTCCTGCCGGCGGTGCTCGCGGGCTCGAACCCGCTGGCCGTGGCGGTGGTCGGCTCGTGCCTGATCATGTTCCTGGTGCTGTACCTGACGCACGGCTTCTCCGCCCGGACGTCCACGGCCGTGCTCGGCACGCTCGTCTCCCTCGCCCTGATCGCGGCCCTGAGCGCGGTGTTCTCCGTGCTCGCCCGGCTGACCGGTCTCGACGACACGACGGCCAGCCTGATCGCGACGCTCGGCTCGCCGGTCGACGCCCGGGGGCTGCTGCTGGCCGGCTTCCTCATCGGCGCCCTGGGTGTCCTCGACGACGTCACGGTCACCCAGACCAGCGCGGTGTGGGAGCTGCGCAGGGCCAACCCCGCCCTGGGTGCCCGCGCCCTGTTCACCGCCGGGATGCGCATCGGGCGGGACCACGTGTCGTCCGCGGTCAACACGCTGGTCCTGGCCTACGCGGGCGCGTCGCTCCCGCTCATGCTGCTGTTCACGGTGTCCGCCAACAGCCTCGGCCAGGTGCTGACCACCCAGGACGTCGCGACCGAGATCGTCCGGACCCTCGTCGGGAGCATCGGCCTGGTCGCGTCCGTGCCGGTCACCACCGCCCTCGCCGCCCTGGTGGCCGCCCGCGAGGAGGTGAAGCCACAACGCTGAAACGAGTCCCAGGCCCCAGGAGCGCGTTGTGGCTCCACAACGCGGATTGCCGGGGCTCAGGAGCGCGTTGTGGCTCCGGGGTGCGTGGTCCCGGGCGCCCGCGCGAGCAGATGCGCTGCGCCGTCGCCTTCGCCGTGGGCGAGCACGTCCAGCTGCGCGAACGCCGTGAGCAGCTCCCGCGGCGCCGCGCGGAACGGGCCGGGCTCGTCGTCGACCTCGGAGAGCACGGTGACCACCAGCAGCCCGCCCGGCGCCACGGCCGCGGCGAGTGCCGGGTAGAGCGCCGGATCGCGGAAGCGCTGGCAGACGACCACGTCGTACGGCCCGCCGGGCGGGAGGCCCTCGTCCAGGTCCGCCTCGACGAACCGGACATCGACCCGCACCGAGGCCGCCAGGGCCCGGGCGGACGACAGGCCCGCGCCGGACACGTCGACGGCGTCCACCGCGAAGCCCCGCTGCGCCAGCCACACGGCGACGCTGCCGCGGCCGCACGCGACGTCCACCGCGCGCCCGCCGGCCGGGAGCAGGTCCTCCCGGCCCCGCAGGGCGTCCGGTGGCATCGGGACGGCCGCGCCGACCGCCGCGTGGCGGGCGTCCCAGCGCTCCCGGTCGGTGGCGCTCACGCCTCGAGCAGCGCCGCGACCTCGGCGACCACCGCGTCGAGCGCGACGGCCCGCTGCTCACCGGAGGCGAGGTCCTTGACGCCGATCGTGCCGGCCTCGATGTCCCGTTCCCCCAGCACCAGCGCGTACCGGGCCCCGGAGCGGTCCGCGGACTTCATCGCGCCCTTGAGCCCGCGCCCGCCGTAGGAGAGGTCGACCCGGACGCCGAGCCTGCGCAGCTCCCCGGCCAGGACGACGAGGCGGCGCTTCGCGTCGTCCCCGAGCGGGACCCCGAACACCTCCGCGCGCGCCGTCGACCAGGGCTGCACGCCCTCGACGCCGCAGGCCAGCAGCGTGCGGTCCACCCCGATGCCGAAGCCGACACCGGACAGCGCCTGGCCGCCCAGGGTCTCCATCAGGCCGTCGTAGCGCCCGCCGCCGCCGATCCCGGACTGGGCGCCCAGGCCGTCGTGCACGAACTCGAACGTGGTCTTGGTGTAGTAGTCCAGCCCGCGCACCATCCGCGGGTTGACCTCGTGGGCGACGCCCAGGTCGTCCAGGTGCGCGAGGACCGCCGCGTGGTGCTCGGCCGACGCGGGCGAGAGGTGGTCGAGCAGCAGTGGGGCGTCCGCCATCAGTGCCCGGACCTCGGGCCGCTTGTCGTCCAGCACGCGCAGCGGGTTGATGCGCGCGCGTTCGCGGGTGGGCTCGTCCAGCGGCAGCCCGGCGAGGAACTCCTGCAGGAGCTCGCGGTAGGCCGGGCGGCACTCGGCGTCCCCGAGCGAGGTGAGCTCGAGCCGGTAACCGCGCAGGCCCAGGGCCTTGAACCCCTCGTCCGCGACGGCGATGACCTCGGCGTCCAGCGCCGGGTCGTCCGCCCCGATCGCCTCGACGCCCACCTGCTGCAGCTGCCGGTACCGGCCCGCCTGCGGCCGCTCGTAGCGGAAGAACGGACCCGCGTAGCGCAGCTTGACGGGCAGCCCGGCCCGGTCCAGGCCGTGCTCGATCACGGACCGCACCACGCCGGCGGTGCCCTCCGGGCGCAGCGTCACCGACCGCTCTCCGCGGTCGGCGAAGGTGTACATCTCCTTGCTGACGACGTCCGTGGACTCGCCGACGCCCCGCGCGTAGAGCCCTGTGTCCTCGAAGACGGGCAGCTCGATGTGCCCGTACCCGGCGCGGTCCGCGGCCGCGATCAGCGTGTCCCGCACGTGCACGAAGCCCGCGGAGTCCGGCGGGGTGTACTCGGGGATGCCCTTGGGCGCGGCGAAGGCCTGCTGACGGTCCTGGACGGCGCTCACAGCGTGCCCCGCCCGGGCGTCGCGATCTCGAGGTCCGCCAGGAAGGGGTTCGACGCCCGCTCCCGGCCGATCGTGGTGGTGGGCCCGTGCCCCGGCAGCACGACGCCCGAGTCGTCCCGGACGAGCAACCGGTCCCGCACGCTGTCCAGCAGCTGCCGGTGCGACCCGCCGGGCAGGTCCGTCCGCCCGACCGAGCCCGCGAACAGCGTGTCCCCCGCGAGGATCACCTCGACCCCTTCCTCCGTCTCGGTGGTGAAGACGACCGAGCCCGGGGTGTGCCCCGGGGTGTGGTCCACCTGCAGCCGCATCCCCGCCAGCTCCAGGGACGAGCGGTCCTCCAGCACCCGGACCTCCGACGGCGCGCGGTACTCCAGGCGGCCGCCGAACAGCGCCGTCGACTGCGCGGACATCCCCTTCATCGGGTCCGCGAGCATCTCCCGGTCTCCCGGGTGGATCCAGGCCGGGACGTCGTGGCCGTCGCAGACGGGGGTGACGCTGAAGGTGTGGTCGAAGTGGCCGTGCGTGAGCAGGACCGCGACCGGCGTCAGCCGATGCTCCTTCAGCAGGGCCTCGAGCGGTTCGACGGCGTCCTGCCCGGGATCGACGACGACGCACGCCTCCCCCGCGGCCTGGGCGACGACGTAACAGTTGGTCTGGAACGATCCTGCCGGGAATCCTGCGACGAGCACCGGACCAGCCTAGACGCCCTGCACATCGCCCTCTCAGGAACGGTCGCTACCCTCCGACGCGATCACCGGACCCGGGAGGACCCCACATCGTGGCGACGAACCAGATGCGGCGCGAAGCGGCCAAACGCAAGCTCGCCAACCAGCAGCAACGGCGGATCGAGGCTGCGCGCAAGCGCAAGCGCACCGCGGCGATCGTCGCGGCCGCGGTCGTCGTCGTGGTCGTCGTGGCGGTCGTGCTGCTCAGCCTGCCGAAGGGCTCCGACGACCCCGCTCCCGCCGCTCAGGCGGCCGGGGCGCCGGGCACCGTCACCTGCCAGTACCCGTCCGACGGCAGCCCGGCCAAGCCCAACACCCCGCCCCAGACCGACGGTGTCTCGAACGTCGGCACCGCGGACGTCGCGCTCGCCACCACGGCCGGGCCGATCACCCTGACGCTGGACCGGGCGAAGGCGCCCTGCACCGTCAACAGCTTCCTCTCGCTGGCCGGTCAGGGCTACTTCGACGACACCCAGTGCCACCGGCTGACCACGGGTGAGGGTCTCAAGGTCCTGCAGTGCGGGGACCCGACCGCCCAGGGCACCGGCGGCCCCGGTTACACGATCACCGACGAGCCGCCCACCGGCCTCGCCCCCGCGGCCGCCGGCCAGGGCACCGTGACCTACCCGCGCGGGACGCTGGCGATGGCCAAGACCTCCGCGCCGAACTCCGGCGGCAGCCAGTTCTTCCTCGTCTACGCGGACTCGACCCTGCCCCCGGACTACACGGTCTTCGGCACGATCGACGATGCCGGCCTGGCCACCATCGACAAGGTGGCCGCGGGCGGTACGGACAACTCCAACGGGCAGGGCGACGGCAAGCCGGTCACCCCGGTCACGATCCAGACCGCGAAGGTCGCCTGACCCCCTCCCTCGCCAGTTTCAGGAAAGCCACATTCATGTAAGGGATTTACATGAATGTGGCTTTCCTGAACTTCGGAGGGGTCAGCTGGCGGAGGTCACCCGGTAGACGTCGTAGACGCCCTCGACGTTCCGCACCGCCTGCAGGACGTGCCCCAGGTGCTTCGGGGCCCCCATCTCGAAGGAGAAGCGGGAGACCGCGACCCGGTCCCGGGAGGTGGTGACCGACGCGGAGAGGATGTTGACCTTCTCGTCCGCCAGCACCTTCGTCACGTCCGAGAGCAGCCGGTGCCGGTCCAGCGCCTCGACCTGGATCGCCACCAGGAACACCGAGGACTCCGAGACCGACCACGCGACGTCGACCAGCCGTTCGGCGCGGTTCTTCAGGTCCGAGGCGTTCGTGCAGTCCGTACGGTGCACGCTGACCGAGCCGCCGCGCGTCACGAAGCCCATGATCTCGTCCCCGGGCACGGGCGTGCAGCAGCGGGCGAGCTTGGTGTACAGGTCCCCCATGTCCTCGGCACCCGCCTTGACGACGACGCCGGCGTCCCCGGTCGCGCGCCGGACCCGGACGGTGGACGGTGTGGCCCGCTCGGCGAGCTCCTCCTCCGCGTCCTCCACCCCGCCGAGCAGCGCCACCAGCCGTTGCACGACGTGGCGGGCACTGGCCTGGCCCTCGCCGATCGCGGCGTAGAGCCCGGAGAGGTCCGGGTAGTGCAGCTCGCGGGCCAGGGCGGCCATCGAGTCCGCGGAGACCAGGCGCTGCAGCGGCATGCCGGTGCGGCGCGCCTCGCGGGTGATGGCCTCCTTGCCCTCCTCGATCGCCTCCTCGCGGCGCTCCTTCGCGAACCACTGCTTGATCTTGTTCTTGGCCCGCGGGGAGGCGGCGAAGGCCAGCCAGTCCCGGGACGGCCCGGCACCCTCGGCCTTGGAGGTGAAGATCTCCACGACGTCCCCGGAGTCCAGCGTGCGCTCCAGCGCGACGAGCCGGCCGTTGACCCGGGAGCCGATACACCTGTTCCCGACCTCGGTGTGCACCGCGTACGCGAAGTCCACCGGCGTCGACCCCATCGGCAGCGTGATCACGTCGCCCTTCGGGGTGAAGACGAAGATCTCCTTGGCCGCGAGGTCGTAGCGCAGGGACTCCAGGAAGTCCCCGGGGTCCGCGGCCTCCCGCTGCCAGTCCAGCAGCTGCCGCATCCAGGACATCTCGTCGACCTCGACGGTGCTGGCCGTCCCCGTGGCCGCGCCGTTGTGCCCGCGGGTCTCCTTGTAGCGCCAGTGCGCCGCGATGCCGTACTCGGCCGTGCGGTGCATCTCGTGGGTGCGGATCTGCACCTCCAGCGGCTTGCCGTCCGGCCCGATCACCGTGGTGTGCAGGGACTGGTAGACGCCGTAGCGGGGCTGGGCGATGTAGTCCTTGAACCGCCCGGGCATCGGCTGCCACAGGGCGTGGACCATCCCCATCGCCGCGTAGCAGTCCCGCACCTCGTCGACGAGCACGCGCACACCCACCAGGTCGTGGATGTCGTCGAAGTCCCGGCCCTTGACGATCATCTTGCGGTAGATCGAGTAGTAGTGCTTCGGCCGGCCCTCGACCTTCGCGGCGACGCGGGCGGCGTCGAGCTGCTGCATCACCTCGTCGATGACCTGCTTGAGGTACGTGTCCCGGGACGGCGCCCGGTTCGCGACCAGCCGGACGATCTCGTCGTACTTCTTCGGGTGCAGGATCGCGAAGGACAGGTCCTCCAGCTCCCACTTCACCGTCGCCATCCCGAGGCGGTGGGCCAGCGGGGCCATCACCTCGAGGGTCTCGCGCGCCTTCTTCGCCTGCTTCTCCGGCGGGAGGAAGCGCATGGTCCGCATGTTGTGCAGCCGGTCCGACAGCTTGATCACCAGCACCCGCGGGTCCCGGGCCATCGCGACGACCATCTTGCGGATCGTCTCGGCCTCGGCGGCGGTGCCGAACTCGACCTTGTCCAGCTTGGTCACGCCGTCGACGAGGTGCGCGACCTCCTCGCCGAAGTCCCGGCGCAGGCGGTCCAGCGAGTAGTCCGTGTCCTCCACCGTGTCGTGCAGCAGGGCCGCGACCAGCGTCGTCGTGTCCATGCCCAGCTCCGCCAGGATCGTGGCCACGGCGAGCGGGTGGGTGATGTACGGGTCCCCGGACTTGCGCTTCTGGTGCTGGTGCTTGTCCTCGGCGACGTCGTAGGCCCGCTGCAGCAGGACCAGGTCCGCCTTCGGGTGCAGCGTCCGGTGCACGCTGGCGAGCGGCTCCAGGACGGGCTTCACGATCGCGACGCGCTGCGGGGTCATCCGGCGGGCGATCCGCGCGCGGACCCGCCGGGTCGCCGAGGGCTTCGCCGGGTCGTCGACGAGGTCCACCTCGACGGGAGGAGCACCGGGCTGGACGTCCGTCACCGGCCCGCCCCCACGAGGGTGCGTCGGTCAACAATCACGGTGCCGTCCACCCCTCAGAGGATAGCCCCGGACCCGGATGTCACACCGGCCGCGGGGCGCGTACGTCAGGGTGATCAGAGGCTGAACAGCGCGTGCACGTCGATCCCGGCGAGCCGCGCCCGGCCGCCGAGGGCGGCCAGCTCCAGCACGGTGCCGAACCCGACGACCTCCACGCCCACCTCGGCCAGCAGCGCGCAGGTGGCCTCGCCCGTGCCGCCGGTGGCGAGCACGTCGTCGACGACGAACGCCTTGCTGCCCGGCGCGAGGGTGTCCGCGGCGAGCTCGAGGGTGGCGGTGCCGTACTCGAGGTCGTAGGTGCGGGAGGCGGCGACGACCGGGAGCTTCCCCGCCTTGCGCACCGGCACCACGCCGGTCCCGGCGACGAGCGCCACGGCCGCGCCGATCAGGAACCCGCGCGCCTCGATCCCGACGACGACGTCCGCGAGCCCGACCCGCGCCGCGAGCTCGGTCGCGATCGTGGCGAAGGCCTCCGCGTCCGCGAGCACCGGGGTGAGGTCCCGGAAGAGGATGCCCGGCTCGGGGTGGTCCGGGACGTCCCGGACGAGCGAGCGGACGCGCTCGAGACCCGGGTCGAACTCGTCGTCGACGGCGCCCGCACTCACCGGTTCCGCTTCCCGGTGGGCCGCCCGGCCTTGCCCTGGGCCGACTTGCCCTGGGGTCTCCCCCGCTGCGCCCGGGCCGGCGTGCTCGCCGCCGCGGACATCGCCTTCTCCCGGCGCAGGTCCTGGGCGATCGACTCGTCGTCCGTGGACTCCTGCCCGTCGCCCTGGCGGTCGTCGGGGTCGAGCCCCTGGGCCCTGGCCTGCTTCGCCCGCCGCGCCTCGACCCGCCTGGCCTGCTGCTGGTAACGCGGGTCCCGCATCTTGAGGTCCACGAGCAGCGGCGTGGCGAGCAGCAGCGAGGACAGCGATCCGGCGACGATGCCGACCATCTGGACGAGGGCGAGGTCCGCGAGCGTCCCGACCCCCAGCAGCCCGACGCCGACGACCATCAGGCCGACGACCGGCAGCACCGCGATCAGCGAGGTGTTGATCGAGCGCATGAGCGTCTGGTTCACCGCGAGGTTCGCGACCTCGGCATAGTTCCGCCTGGTCAGGCCGAGGACGCCGCGGGCGTTCTCCTTGACCTTGTCGAACACCACGACCGTGTCGTAGAGCGAGAAGCCCAGGATCGTCAGCAGGCCGATGACCGTGGAGGGGGTGACCTCGAACCCGACGATCGAGTACACGCCGGCGGTGACGACGACGTCGTGGATCAGCGCGATGAGCGCCGCGAGCGCCATCGACCGCTCGAAGTAGAAGGCCAGGAACGCCGTCACCAGCACCAGGAACACGGCGAGCGCGATCAGCGCCTGCCGGGTGATCTCCCCGCCCCAGGTACCGCTGACCGCGGAGTCGCTGATGACCTGCTCGGACGGCTGACCGTTCGGGCCGAGGGGCTGGAACGCGTCGAACAACGCCTGCTTCAGGCCGATGACCTGGGCGTCGGTGAGGGCCTCGGACCGGATGATGATCGACGCCGCCGCACCGGTGCCGGCGGACTGGATCGAGGCGGCCTCCGTCCCGACGGACCGCTCGTACACCTCGCCCACCTGCTCGGTGGTGGTGATGGCCCCGTTCGGACCCGCCGCCGGCAGCTGGATCTGGGAGCCGCCGGTGAAGTCGATGCCGAGGTTGAAGCCGCGCAGCGCGATCGAGAGGATGCAGACCAGCACGATCAGCCCGAAGCTGATGTACCAGACCTTGCGCCGGCCGACGATGTCGAACGCGCCGGTGCCCGTGTACAGCCGGGACAGCACGCCGCGCTTGGGGGGCGCCGGGGAGGCCGGGGTGGCGGTGCTCATGATCAGGCGCCCTTCGTTCCGGCGGCCGTGGCAGCCTTCCTGCGTTCCGCGCCGATCCGCGCGACCTCACCGAGCCCGGACAGCGCCGGGCTGCCGAACACGCGCGAGTTCGACGCCAGCGCGACGAGCGGGTGGGTCACCAGGAAGACGACGACGAGGTCCAGGACCGTCGACATGCCCAGGGTGAACGCGAAGCCCTTCACCTGGCCGACGGCGAGGATGTAGAGCACCGCGGCCGCCAGGAAGCTGACCGCGTCCGCGGACAGGATCGTGCGCCGGGCCCGGACCCATCCGCGAGGCACCGCCGACCGGAACGACCGGCCCTCCCGGACCTCGTCCTTCAGCCGTTCGAAGAAGATGACGAACGAGTCCGCCGTGATGCCGATGGCGACGATGAACCCGGCGATGCCCGCGAGGTCCAGGGTGAAGCCGATCCAGCGCCCGAGGAGCACCAGCACCGCGTAGACGACCGCGCCGGACAGCACGAGCGACAGGATCGTCAGGATGCCGAGCACCCGGTAGTAGAACAGGCAGTACACGAACACCAGCGCCAGGCCGACGACGCCGGCGATCAGGCCGGCCTCCAGCGACGCGAGGCCGAGGGTGGCGGACACCGTCTCGGCCTGCGAGGACTCGAACGAGAGCGGCAGCGACCCGTAGCGCAGGGCGCTGGCCAGGTTCTGTGCCTCGGTCTGGGAGAAGTTGCCGCTGACCGTCGTCTGGCCGTAGAGCGCGGCCTGGATCGTGGGGGCGGAGACGACCTCGCCGTCGAGCACGAACGCGGACTGCTTGCCGATGTTCGCGGCGGTGAAGTCACCCCAGATCTGTGAGCCCGCGGACTTGAAGTCCAGGTTGACGACGTAGCCGGCACCCTGCGGGTCCGCCGTCGCCGTCGCGCTCGCGATCTGGGTGCCCTCGAGGATCGTCGGGCCGAGGACGTACTTGGCCGTCTTGTCCTGGGTGCAGGCGACCAGTGGCTTGGCCGGGTCGTCGTAGCCCTGCAGCGGGTCCGCGGCGTTGCAGTCCAGGAGCTGGAGCGCCTCCTGCTGGGTCGCGGGGTCGTCGCTCTGCCGCAGCGCCTTGGCCGCCGCGATGGCCGCCGCGAGCTCCGGGTCCGCGGGCACCGGGTTCCCGGCGTCCGGGGCGGGCGCGGGGCCGGGCTCCGGCGTCGGGGTGGGCTGCTGCAACGGCGACGAGTAGGAGACCGGCTGCACCGCCTGGTCGCTCACGTCCCCGGAGAGTCCCTGGGGCTGTCCCGCGGGGGCGGCCGGGGGCGCCGCCGGGTCCGTCGTGGGCGTGCCCGCCCCCGTACCGGTCTGGCCGGTGTCCTGGCCCGCGGCCGGGGTGGCCCCGACCGGGCCGCCGATGACCGGGCGGAAGCGGAGCTGGGCGGTCTGGCCCAGCGAGCGGGCCTGGTCCCCGCCGTCGCCCGGGACCGTGATCGTGATGTTGCTGCCGTCCAGCACCACCTCGGTGCCACCGACGCCGAGCCCGTTGACGCGTTGCTCGATGATCTGCTGCGCCTGGACCAGCTGGTCCCGCGGCGGGACCTCCCCGGACTCGGTGCGGGCGGACAGCGTGACCCGTGTGCCGCCCTGCAGGTCGATGCCGAGCTTGGGCGTGGGCTTCCCGCCGCCGGTGAAGAACACCAGGGCGTACAGGACGACGATGATGCCGGCGAACGCCGTCAGGTACCGCCAGGGGCTGATGCGCCCCGGGGTCGTTGCCACTCTCTTCTTCACTCCCGGCATTGCGGCGCGGCCCCGTCTCGCACCCGGGGGCGGCCTGGTCCTACTACCTCGCCGCGGCCCGGCCGGTGCCGCCGGGCGCGGCCCCGGAGGGACGCGCGTCAGGGCGCCGGTGACGGCCGCTGCAGTCCTGCATGCTGCCGCACGTCCGAGGGGCGTCGTCGGGCGCCCCCGTCACCGGACGGGTGCGGTGTGTCAGCTCCGGCCGTTCGACCGGCCGTCGGCGCCCGGAGTGTCCGAACTGTCCGTGGGGGTCGTGTCCGTGGTGTCCGGGCCGGCGGTGGTGTCCGTGACGTCCTTCGAGAGGTCGTCCGACCCGGCGAGCTCGCCCGGGGTGCTGAAGTCCTCCGGCGTGGGGTCGACCTTCTCGCGCACCGCGGCGCGCAGCCAGGTGGTGACGACGCCGTCGGCGATCTCCAGGTCGATCGTCTCCTCGTAGGAGGCGTCGACGACCGTCGCCCGCAGGCCGGAGGTCGTCACGACGACGTCCCCGGTGTCCAGGGCCGACTGCATCTCCTGGGTCTGCGCCAGGGCGCGCTTCTGCTTCCGGCCCGACAGGAAGATCGGGATGAAGAGCAGGAGGATCAGGACGGGGAAGAGCAAGCTGATGTCCATCGTGTCCGTTTTCTCCGTTTCATGACGCGCGTGAGGTATCGAGTGTGCCAGTCCGGTTCCGCGACGCCTCAGGCGCGTCCACCGGTATCACCGCAGGCCCCGGCCCTGTTCGTGCCGACCCGCCCGTGCCCGGAACCCCTCCGGGATCAGAACAGCGGCGAGATCCCGGGGATCTCCGGCGGCGGTGTCACACCGAGGTGTGTCCAGGCCGCCGGCGTCGCGACGCGGCCCCGCGGCGTGCGGGCCAGCATCCCGGCCCGCACGAGGTAGGGCTCGCAGACCTCCTCGACGGTACCGGGTTCCTCCCCGACCGCGACCGCGAGCGTCGACACGCCCACCGGACCGCCGCCGAAGGAGCGGACCAGGGCGCTGAGCACCGCGCGGTCCAGCCGGTCCAGGCCGAGCTCGTCCACGTCGTAGACGGCGAGGGCGTCCCGGGCCACCTGACGGGTGACGACGCCGTCCGCGCGGACCTCCGCGAAGTCCCGGACCCGGCGCAGCAGCCGGTTCGCGATCCGGGGCGTGCCGCGGGAGCGGCGGGCGATCTCGCTGCCGCCCTCCGGGTGCAGGTCCACGTCCAGGATCGTCGCGGCCCGCTTGAGGACCAGCTCCAGCTCGTCCGGCTCGTAGAACTCCATGTGCGCGGTGAAGCCGAAGCGGTCCCGCAGCGGGCCGGTGAGCGAACCGGACCGCGTCGTGGCTCCGACCAGCGTGAACGGCGCGACGTCCAGCGGGATCGACGTGGCGCCGGGCCCCTTCCCGACGACGACGTCCACCCGGAAGTCCTCCATCGCGAGGTACAGCATCTCCTCGGCCGGCCGGGCGATGCGGTGGATCTCGTCGATGAACAGCACGTCCCCCGGGAGCAGGTTCGACAGCATCGCCGCGAGATCCCCGGCCCGCTCCAGGGCGGGGCCCGAGGTCAGCCGGATCGCCGCGCCCAGCTCCGCGGCGATGATCAGCGACAGGCTGGTCTTGCCCAGCCCGGGCGGGCCCGAGAGCAGGATGTGGTCCGGCGGGTCCCCCCGGCGGCGGGCGCCCTCGAGGACGAGCTCCAGCTGCTCCCGGACCCGGGGCTGGCCGATGAACTCCGACAGCCGGCGCGGGCGCAGCGAGTTCTCGACCTCCAGGTCCTCCTCGATGACGTCCGGGGAGACGTCCCGGGAGCCGTCGTCCTCCACCGTCAACACGCCTCCGTCATCGGGACCGGCCCAGGCCGGACAGGGCGGACCTCAGGAGCTCGGCGGCCGCGGCGTCCGGGGACTGCGCCAGCACGGCGTCCACGGCCTGCTCCGCCGGGCGCGGGGTGAACCCCAGCCCGACGAGGGCCTCCACCACCTGCTCGCGGATGCCGCCGGCGGCCACCGGCGCGGCCGCGGCACCGGCCGGGACCGCTGTCGGGACCGCCACCTTGTCCCGCAGTTCGACGACGAGCCGCTCCGCGCTCTTCTTCCCGACGCCCGGGATGCGCTGCAGCGTGGTGAGGTCCCCCTCGGCGAGGGCCCGGCGCAGCGTGTCCGGTTCCAGGACGGCGATGGTGGCCAGGGCCAGCCGGGGGCCGATCCCGCTCACCGTCTGGACCAGCAGGAACAGCTCCCGCTCGTCCGCGTCCGCGAAGCCGAAGAGGGTCAGCGAGTCCTCGCGCACGATCAGCGTGGTGGCCAGCCGGGACTCGACGCCGCGGCGCAGGCCGGCGAGCGTGCTCGGCGTGGCGTGCACCGCCAGGCCGACCCCGCCGACCTCCACCACCGCGTGGTCCAGCCCGATCTCCAGGACGGGACCCCGTACGGACGCGATCAACTCTGGTTCCCCTCTGCTACGAACAGTCGTTCGAGGCCGGAGGCTACCGGTCGGGTCCGACACCCCCGCAGCCGCCACGCCACCACCACGCCACCACCACTGCCACGCCACCGTCACAGGGGCGCCCCGGCACGCGGAACCCGGTGGCGCCGCGTCAGCGGCGTGCGCGAACCTCCGCGAGCCGGGCCTTCTGCGCCTCCGCGAGCCGGGCCTTCTGCGCCGCCGCGAGCCGGGCCTTGTGGGCCTTGGCGAACTCGGCGGCCCGCGCCTCCGCCTCGGCCATCCGGCTCATCATCGGCGCCCGCCAGCAGTGGCAGATCGCGAGGGCGAGGGCGTCCGCGGCGTCCGCCGGCTTCGGGGCCTCGGTGAGCCGCAGCAGCCGCGTGACCATGGCGGTGACCTGGTTCTTGTCCGCCCGGCCCTCGCCCGTCACCGCGGCCTTGACCTCGCTGGGGGTGTGGAACGCGACCGGCAGCCCCGCGCGGGCCGCGACGAGCGCGACGACGCCGCTGGCCTGCGCCGTGCCCATCACGGTGCGGACGTTGTGCTGGCTGAACACCCGCTCGATCGCGACCACGTCCGGGCGGTGCCGGGTGATCCAGCGCTCCACCTCGTCCGCGACGCCCAGGAGCCGCTGGTCGATCGACAGCTCGGTACCGGTGCGGGCCACCCCGACGTCGACGCAGGTCACGGCCTTGCCGACGCCTCCGTCGACGACGCCGAGCCCGCACCGGGTGAGCCCCGGGTCGACTCCGAGCACCCGCACCAGCATCTCCCCGCAGTCGCCTGGCGTCTCCTCCGGGAGCGCCCACGCCGACGCTACCGCCCGCCCGCGGGCTCCCCCGCCCCGCCACGCAGCACGAACGGCACTTTCGGGGCGGGTGACGCCCCGAGCGGCCCGCTCGTGGATCCCGGTCGCGCCGGGCGCGCATCATGAGGGCGTGGAGATCGAGATCGTCGCGCTGGCGGCGTCGCCCGTGCACGCGTTCGAGGGCCGGCCCGCGGACGGGCCCCGGCCCGATCCCGGGGACCCCTCCCGCCCGCGGATCGAGGTGCGGGCCGGACTCGGGGTCGTCGGGGACCGGTACTTCGGGCACGCCGCGCACCGGCGGGCGTCGGTGACGCTGCTGGCCGCCGAGTCCCTCGACGCCGTCGCGACGGAGCTCGGCATCCCCGCGCTCGATCCGGTCCTCGCCCGGCGCACGATCGTGACCAGGGGTTTCCCGGTCGACGAGCTGGCCGCGCCGCGCGGCGGAACAGGCGCCGAGTTCACGCTCGACAGTGGGGACGGGCCCGTCCGCTTCCGCGCCCACCGGCCCGCGACCCCGTGCCGGTGGATGGACGTCGTCCTCGCCCCGGGTGCCTTCGCGGCACTCCGGGGGCGCGGCGGTGTCCGGTGCGAGCCGCTCTCCGACGGCGTCCTGCGCCCCGGCCGGGCGGTCCTGGAACTCCTCGGGCCGGGGCTGCCGGATCAGTGCGCGGCGTCGTCCCAGCTGCGCCCGTAGCCCACGGACACCTCGAGCGGCACGGACATCTCGTGCGCGGCGCCCATCTCCCGGCGCACGAGGGTCTCCACCGTCTCCTGCTCCCCGTCCGCCACCTCGAGCACCAGCTCGTCGTGGACCTGCAGCAGGATCCGGCTGCGGAGCCCCTCGCCGGCGAGGGCCCGGTGCACGTTCAGCATCGCGACCTTGATGATGTCCGCGGCGCTGCCCTGGATCGGGGCGTTGAGCGCCATCCGCTCGGCCATCTCGCGGCGCTGGCGGTTGTCGCTGGTGAGGTCCGGCAGGTAGCGCCGACGCCCGAGCATCGTCTCGGTGTAGCCCTCCTTGCGCGCGATCTCGACGATCGAGCGGAGGTAGTCCCGGACGCCGCCGAAGGTCTCGAAGTAGTCGTCCATGAGGCCCTTGGCCTCCTCGGTGGAGATGCGCAGCTGCCCGGACAGGCCGAAGGCCGACAGCCCGTAGGCCAGGCCGTAGTTCATCGCCTTGATCTTGGCGCGCTGCTCCGGGGTGACCGCGGCGGCGTCGACGCCGAAGACCCGTGAGGCCGTCTCCGAGTGGAAGTCCCGCTGGGAGTTGAACGCCTCGATCAGCGCCGCGTCCTCGGACAGGTGCGCCATGATCCGCATCTCGATCTGGCTGTAGTCCGCGGTCATCAGCTGCCCGTACCCGGCGCCGACGATGAACGTCTCGCGGATCCGGCGGCCGGCCGCGGTGCGGATCGGCACGTTCTGCAGGTTCGGGTCCGTGCTGGAGAGCCGGCCCGTGGCCGCGATCGTCTGGCTGTAGGTGGTGTGGATCCGGCCGTCCGGGGCGATCGACTTCAGCAGCCCGTCCACCGTGACCTTGAGCCGCGTGGCGTCCCGGTGCTGCAGCAAATGCTGCAGGAACGGGTGCTCCGTCTGCTCGAACAGGCTCTGCAGCGAGTCCGCGTCCGTGGTGTAGCCGGTCTTGGTGCGTTTCGTCTTCGGCATGTTCAGCTCGTCGAACAGGACCACCTGCAGCTGTTTCGGCGAGCCGAGGTTGATCTCCTTGCCGATCACCGAGTAGGCGTCCTGCGCCGCCTGCTTCACCTGCGCGGCAAACTCGCTCTCCTGGGACTCCAGGAGGTCCCGGTCCACGGCGATGCCCGCCGTCTCCAGATCGGCCAGCACGAACGCGAGGGGGAGCTCCAACCCGGCGAGCAGCTCCGTGCCGTGGCGCTCGGCCAGCTCGGTGTCCAGCGCGTCCGCGAGCTCGACGACGGCCGACGCGGCCACCATCTGCCCCTCCGCGAACTCCGCGTCCGCCTCCTCCTCGCCGCCGAGCAGGGACAGCTGCCCGTCCGGGGCCTCGCCCTCCTGGCGCAGCTCGCGGCGCAGGTAGCGCAGTGCGAGATCGGCCAGGTCGAAGCTGCGCTGACCGGGCCGGGCCAGGTAGGCGGCCAGGGCGGTGTCGCTGGTCAGCCCTGCGAGCGTCCAGCCACGGGCGCGCAGGGCGTGCAGCGACGCCTTGACGTCGTGCACCGCCTTGGGCACCGACGGGTCCGCGAGCCACTCCCCCAGCGCCGCCTCGTCGTCCGGCAGCAGGTCCTGCACGGCGACGTAGCCCGCCTGCGGCACCCCGGCCTCGGCACCGCCGGCGCGCGCCTCCAGGCTCGGCTCGCCGGCCGCGAACGCGATGCCGCTGATGTCCCGCTCGGTGATGCCGCCGGTGAGCCCCGACAGGACCAGCCCGACCCTGCGGCCGTCCCGCGCGTTCCCGTCCAGCCAGGCCCGCAGGCCCCCGGGCGCGATCGTCGCGCCCTGCACCGTGAAGCCCTCGTCCGCCTCGGGCTCGGCGCTCTGCAGCGTGGCGAACAGGCGCTCGCGCAGGACGCGGAACTCCAGCTCGTCGAACAGGCGGTGGACGGCGTCGCGGTCCCAGGGCCGGACCTCGAGCTCGTCCGGCACCGAGTGCAGCGGGACGTCCCGGACCAGCTCGGTGAGCTGCCGGTTCAGCAGCACGTTCGCCAGGTTGGCGCGCAGCGCGTCCCCCGCCTTGCCCTTGACCTCGTCCACCCGGTCCGTGAGCTCCGCGAGCGAGCCGAACTCGCGGACCCACTTCGCCGCGGTCTTCTCCCCGACCCCGGGGATGCTGGGCAGGTTGTCGCTGGGGTCCCCGCGCAGCGCCGCGAAGTCCGGGTACTGGGCCGGGGTGAGCCCGTAGCGGGTGTCCACCTCCGCCGGGTCGATCCGGCCCAGGTCCGACACCCCGCGCTTCGGGTACAGCACCGTGATGTTGTCCGTGACCAGCTGGAACGCGTCCCGGTCCCCGGTGGTGATGAGCGTGTGGAAGCCGGCCGCCTCCGCCTGTGTGGCGAGGGTGGCGATCACGTCGTCCGCCTCGTAGTTGTCCACCGCGAAGAACGGGATGGACAGCGCCGTGAGGACCTCCTTGATGAGGTCCACCTGGCCTCGGAAATCATCGGGGGTCGACGATCGGTTCGCCTTGTACTCGCTGAACCGCTCCGACCGGAAGGTCTTGCGGGAGACGTCGAACGCCACCGCGAGGTGCGTCGGCTGCTCGTCCCGGAGCAGGTTGATGAGCATCGAGGTGAAGCCGTAGACCGCGTTCGTGGTCTGCCCCGTGCCCGTGCGGAAGTTCTCCGCGGGCAGCGCGAAGAACGCCCGGTAGGCCAGCGAATGGCCGTCGAGCAGCAGCAGGCGCTTGCCGGGCGGCGGGGCGGCGGGCTTCGCCGCGGCCTTGGCGGCCGGCTTCCTCGCCGGCGCCTTCCTGGCAGGCGCCTTCGCGGCCGGCGACGCCGCCGGAGTCTCCGCAGCTGGCGTCTCGGTCACTGGGGTTTCCGTCGTGGGGCTCATCGGGGGCGAGTCTAGGACCGACCCCCGACAATTCCCGGCCGGGCGATCCCTCCCGCGCCGCGCGGCGCCCGTGGTAGGGGCTTCCCCAGCTCGGGCGGGGTGTTCCCCCCGCACCACGGGGGCGTTCCCCATTCCGCGGGACCGCTCCCGCTGGCAGCGTTTCGGCCAGCACGACGACGCCCGTCCGGAGGAGCCACGATGACGATCCTGCTGATCTGCGCCCTCGCCGGAGCCCTGTGCGGGGCCGCCTGCGTCCTGCTCGCCGAACGGGTCATCACGCCGCGCGGCCGCCCGGGCGTCGACGACCCGTGACCGCCGGGGCCGAGAGCCCCGGAGAAGGCCGCTGCCGCCTGTCGCCCGTGGGGGGTCGGCAGGCGGCAGCAGGCCGCCCGGATCAGGCGTTGACTTCCTCGAGGACCTCGTCGGACACGTCGAAGTTCGAGTAGACGTTCTGGACCTCGTCGCTGTCCTCGAGCGCGTCGATCAGCTTGAAGACCTTCTTCGCACCCTCGGCGTCCAGCTCGATCTGCATCGACGGCAGGAAGGTGGGGTCCGCGGAGTCGTAGTCGATCCCGGCCTCCTGCAGCGCGGTGCGGACCGCGACCAGGTCCGTGGCCTCGGAGACGACCTCGAAGCTCTCGCCCAGGTCGTTGACCTCCTCGGCGCCCGCGTCGAGCACCGCGAGCAGCACGTCGTCCTCGCTGAGGCCCGCCTTCGGCAGCACCACGACCCCCTTGCGGGTGAAGAGGTACGCGACCGAACCCGGGTCCGCCATGGCGCCGCCGTTGCGCGTCATCGCGGTGCGGACCTCGGTGGCCGCGCGGTTGCGGTTGTCCGTGAGGCACTCGATGAGCAGTGCGACGCCGTTGGGGCCGTAGCCCTCGTAGGTGATCGTCTCGTAGTTGGCGCCGCCGCCGTCCAGGCCCGAGCCGCGCTTGACCGCGCGGTCGATGTTGTCGTTCGGCACCGACGTCTTCTTCGCCTTCTGGATGGCGTCGTAGAGCGTCGGGTTGCCGTCCGGGTCACCGCCGCCGGTCCTGGCCGCGACCTCGATGTTCTTGATGAGCTTCGCGAACATCTTGCCGCGCCGGGCGTCGATGACGGCCTTCTTGTGCTTCGTCGTCGCCCATTTGGAGTGGCCACTCATCGGCTGCCCCGTCCCTCCTGCTGGTTCCCGTACCGCCCTGCCGGCGAGCGCCGTCGAAGCCGGCGGCCCGAGGCGGGCACGCAGGCGCCTACCCGAGAATCGCGCGGGGGCCTGCCAGATCCCGTCCATGTTACCGACGTGGGCGCAGGTCCGGCCCGCGCCCCGGGAACTGTCGATCGAGGACGCCCTCCGGTGTCCCTGCGCACGTCCGGACCCTGCCGGGACCGCCGGACCGGTGCCCGACGGACGGACCGGTGCCCGACGGGCGGTCAGGCCACCGCGCGGACGATACCCGCGAAGAGCGCGTGCACCCGGCCGTCCCCGGTGAGCTCCGGGTGGAAGGCCGTCGCGAGGACGTTGCCCTGGCGCACCGCGACCGCGCGACCGGCCGCCGCTCCCGGGTCCTGGCCCTCGCTGCCCACGGCCGGCACGGTCGCGAGCACCTCGACGTCCGCGCCGGCCTTCTCCACCCACGGGGCCCGGATGAACACGGCCCGGACCGGGCCGCCGTCGACGCCCGCGACGTCCAGGTCCGTCTCGAACGAGTCCACCTGGCGACCGAAGGCGTTGCGCCGTACGACGACGTCGAGCCCGCCGAGCTGCTGCTGGTCCGGCCGGCCGTCGAGCACCTCCGACGCCAGCAGGATCATCCCGGCGCACGAGCCGTAGGCCGGCATCCCGCCGGCGAGGCGGGCGCGCAGCGGCTCGAGCAGGTCGAACACGCCGAGCAGCCGACTCATGGTGGTGGACTCCCCGCCCGGGATCACCAGCCCGTCCACGGACTCGATCTCCGACGCGCGGCGCACGGGGACGGCACGGATCCCGCCGCTGCTCCCCAGCGCGGCGAGATGTTCACGGACGTCGCCCTGCAGGGCGAGGACACCGACGGTCGGGCCGGACTCGATCACGTCCGCCAGGATAGTCCGTGACGCCGTTCACCCAGGTGGCGCACGGATATCGCGCGACTCGGTGACGCCGATACCGCGACTCGCGGGGTCGGCGCTACAGGCCCGCGATCACCTCGCCCGCCGCGGCGGCCTCGTGGGCCGCCACCCGGACGGCCTCGGCGACCGCGGGGGCCACCGAGGAGTCGAACACGCTCGGGACGATGAAGGACGCGTTGGGCTCGGTGACGACGTCCGCGATGGCGGCCGACGCGGCGAGCAGCATCCGGTCGGTGATGTCGTGCGCCCCCGCGTCCAGCAGCCCGCGGAAGATCCCGGGGAAGGCGAGCACGTTGTTGATCTGGTTCGGGTAGTCCGAGCGGCCGGTGGCGACCACCGCGGCGTGGTGCTGGGCGATCGCCGGGTCGATCTCGGGGTCCGGGTTGGCGAGGGCGAAGATGATCGCGTCGTCGTTCATCGTCGCGGCCTCCTCGGCCCCGAACAGGTTCGGCGCCGAGACCCCGATGAAGACGTCCGCGCCGGCCAGGGCGTCCGCGAGGCTCCCCTGCTTGCCGGAGTTGTTGGTGTGCGAGGCGATCGAGACCAGGTTGTCGTCGAGGCCCGGCCGGTCCGCGTGCACGATCCCGTCGATGTCCACGGCGAGCACGTCTCCCGGCTTCTCCGACTGCAGCAGCCGGATGATCGCCGAGCCCGCCGCACCGACGCCGCAGACCACGATCGTGGCCTCGGTGAAGTCCTTCCCGACCACGCGCAGCGCGTTGCGCAGCGCCGCGAGGACGACGACGGCGGTGCCGTGCTGGTCGTCGTGGAACACCGGGATGTCCAGCAGGTCCCGCAGGCGGCGTTCGATCTCGAAGCAGCGCGGGGCGGCGATGTCCTCGAGGTTGATGCCGCCGTAGGCCGGGGCGATCACCTGGACCGTCCGGATGATCTCCTCGGTGTCCTGGGTGTCCAGCGCGACGGGCCAGGCGTCGACGTTGGCGAAGCGCTTGAACAGCGCCGCCTTGCCCTCCATCACCGGCATCGACGCGGCCGCGCCCAGGTTGCCCAGCCCGAGCACCGCGGACCCGTCGGTGACGACCGCGACGGTGTTGCGCTTGATCGTCAGGCGCCGGGCGTCCGCCGGGTTCGCCGCGATAGCCTGGCACACGCGCGCGACGCCCGGGGTGTAGGCGCGGGAGAGGTCGTCGCGGTTGCGGAGGCTGACCTTCGACTGGATCTCGATCTTCCCACCGAGGTGGACCAGGAAGGTGCGGTCGGAGACCTTGCGGACGGTGACGCCGTCGATCGCGCCGAGCGCGTCGGTGATCTCCGAGGCGTGGGCCTCGTTGAGGGCGTTGCAGCTGATGTCGACGACGATCGACTCGGAGCGGGACTCGACGACGTCGAAGGCGGTGACGACGCCGCCGACACGGCCGACCGCGACCGCGAGGTCCCCTGCGGCGCTGGCGGACGACGGCGCCTCGACGCGCACGATGATGGCGTAACCGGGACCGGGAATGGGCACCCGGGAACCCTACTCGCGCGGCTCCGCGGGCCCCGCCGACGGCCGGACGGGCTTGAGCGGCTCTTGAGCGAGAAGTCCCCTCGGGGGTTGTGCCGGGCGGGGTCACGGGGTTCGATCGCAGGTGACCCGCGCCACACCGGCGTGCCGCGGGAGCGCTCGCGGAGGTGGTCCCCATGGCCGTCGGTCCAGCCGCCGCCGGGGTCGACGAGGGCGTGGCCGGCGCCGTCGCGGACCCGGCCCGGATCCGCAACGTGGTGCTGGTCGGGCCGTCCGGTTCCGGCAAGACGACCCTGGTGGAGGCGCTGCTGGCGCACACCGGTGTCATCGCCCGGCAGGGTGGCGTCACCTCGGGGACCACGGTGTGCGACCACGATCCCGCCGCGGTCGCGCAACAGCGGTCGGTCGCGCTCGCGGTCGCGCCGCTGCGACACGGCAACACCAAGATCAACCTGATCGACACGCCGGGGTACGGGGACTTCGTCGGCGAGCTGCGGGCGGGCCTGCGCGCCGCGGACGCCGCGCTCTTCGTCGTCCCGGCCGTGGAGGGCCGCGAGGGCGCCGTGGACCCGGCGACCGTCGGCCTCTGGGAGGAGTGCCGGGACGTGGGGATGCCGCGGGCGGTCGTCGTCGCCCGGTGCGACCAGGCCCAGGCGGACGTCGACGCCACCGTGCAGGCCTGCCGGGAGGCCTTCGGCACCGGCGTCGCGCCCCTCTACCTGCCGGTCCCCGGCGAGGACGGCGGCCTGCGCGGGCTCTACGGGCTGCTGACCGAGGCCCCCGGGGACGGCGCCGTCCCGGACGGCGGCGAGGACGCCCGGGCGGCCCTGATCGAGGGGATCATCGAACAGTCCGAGGACGAGATGCTCCTGGAGCGCTACCTCGGCGGCGACGAGCTGGACACCGCCGCCCTGGTCGGCGACCTCCGGACCGCCGTCCTGCGCGGCACGCTCCACCCGGTCGTGCCCGTCTGCGCCGCGAGCGGCACGGGACTCGACGCGCTGCTGGACCTGCTGGTCGGCGCCTTCCCCTCGCCGCGGGAGCACGGGGTGCCCGAGGTCAGCGGGATCGACGGGACCGCGCACCCGCCCCTCGCCGCGGACCCGGGCGGGCCCCTCGCCGGTGAGGTGGTGCACACCTCGACCGATCCCTACGTCGGGCGGGTCTCGCTGGTCCGCGTGTTCTCCGGGACCCTGCGGCCGGATCACCCCGTGCACGTCAGCGGGCACGTCCCGGCGCCGCGGTCCAGCCCGGAGAACCGGTCGGAGCCACCGGCCCCCGGCAGCGAGGCGGGCGCCGGGGACGACGGGCACGACGCCGACGAGCGCGTCGCGCACCTCTACACCGCACTCGGCGGCACGCTCCGCGAGATCGACGCGTGCGTGGCCGGGGACCTGTGCGCGCTCACGCGGCTCACCGCGGCCGAGACCGGGGACACCGTGTCCGCGGTGGAGCACCCGCTGCTGCTGCGCCCCTGGGACCTGCCCGAACCGCTGCTCCCGGTCGGCATCGTCCCCCACAACCGCGGGGACGAGGACACCCTCGTCCGGATCCTCGCGAAGATCGTCGCGGCCGATCCGGCGCTGCGCCTCGAACGCGTCGCGGAGACCCACCAGACCGTGCTGTGGTGCATGGGCGACGCCCACGCGGACGTCGTGCTGTCCCGGCTGCGGGCCGCGGGCGCGGCCGTCGACACCGAGGACGTCCGGATCCCGATGCGGGTCACGCTCGGCCGCGCGGGCCGCGCCACGGGCCGGCACGTCAAGCAGTCCGGCGGGCACGGCCAGTACGCCATCTGCCACGTCGAGTTCGAACCGCTGCCGCGCGGGGCCGGGTTCGAGTTCCGGTCCGCCGTCGTCGGCGGTTCCGTGCCCACCCAGTTCGTGCCGAGTGTGGAGAAGGGCATCCGCGCCCAGCTCGAACGGGGGCTCCCCGCGGGCCCGGACGGGCCCGTGTACCCCGTGGTCGACGTGCGTGCCCGGCTGGTGGACGGCAAGGCGCACAGCGTCGACTCCTCCGACGCCGCGTTCCGGACGGCCGGCGCCCTCGCGCTGAGGGAGGCGGCCGCGACCTGCGGGACCGTCCTGCTGGAGCCCGTCGACGAGGTGTCCGTCCGGATCCTGGACTCCCACCTGGGGGCGGTGCTCGGCGACCTCGCCGGCCGGCGGGCACGGGTGCTCGGCACGGACGTGGACACGCCGGGGCACACGGTCGTCCGCGCGGACGTGCCCTGCGCGGAGCTGCTGCGCTACCCGACGGAGCTGCGGGCCCTGACGTCCGGGACGGCCAGGCTCAGCCGCCGCCCGTCGAGCTGGTCCGAGGTGTCGTGAGCCGCGGGCGGCGCCGTCGCCCGCCCGCGACCCCGGCGACGGTCCGGGCCATGACCCCGAAGACGAGGTCGTGCGCGGGGCGCTGGGCGAACCAGTAGAGGCGCCCGGCCAGCCCGCGGGGGGCGAACGTCACCCGCTGGACGTAGCGGCTGCGGCCCTCCCCCGCGGGTTCGGCCCGCATCTCCAGGCGCGCGGTGCCGGGCAGCCGCATCTCGGCGCGCAGCAGGATCGACCGCCCCGGATCGACCTCCTCCACCCGCCACCAGTCCAGCGCCGCACCGGCGACGAGCGTGGCCGGCCGGGACCTGCGGACCCCCGGTCCCCCCAGCAGCCCGTCGAGCAGCGCGCGGAGCCGCCACACGCCCGGGACGGTGTACCAGCCCTCGTCGCCGCCGAGCCCCGCGATCACGGACCACAGGACGTCGGCGGGCGCGGCGACCTCCTCGACGTCCTCGGTCACCAGGACCGCGGGTCCGGACCCGGTCGGGTCGTTCGGCGACCCGCCCGCAGGGCCGTCCTCGGCGAGGGCGCGGCGCACCGCGGCGCGGTACGACGTCCGGCCCCCCGGCGGCTCGCCGACCAGGCCCGCGAGATCGTCGTCCCGCATCACCAGCTCGTGTGCCATGGACTCCAGCAGCGGCGCGGCGAGGCGGCGGTCGACGGGCGTCAGCCGGCCGACGACCCGCGCCGCGAGCCGCGGCGCCGAGACGGGGAGGGGGACCACGAACGCGCGGGCGAGGCCGGCCTCGCGGGCGTAGTCGTTCATGAGGTCGAGGTAGCGCACGACGTCCGGGCCGCCGACGTCGAAGGCCCGGGAGACCTCGGCGGGCAGCGTGAGGGCGCCCGCGAGCCAGTGCACGACGTCGTCGATGGCGACGGGTTGCACCCGGTTCCATGCCTGGTCGGGCACGGTGAGCACCGGGAGGCCGCCCATCACGGTCTCGGTCAGGTGGCGGATCATCTCGAAGCTCGCCGACCCGCGGCCGACCACGATCCCGGCGCGCAGCACCGCCGTCGGGACGCCCGAGCCCAGCAGGATCCGCCCCACCTCGTCCCGGGAGCCGAGGTGCTCGGAGGTGCCGTTGCCGCCGCTCGGCTGCAGGCCGCCGAGGTAGACGATGCGCTGCACGTCCGCGTCCCGCGCCGCGGTTGCGAGGGCGGTCGCGGCGAGGGCGTCCCGCTCGGCGAAGTCCGGCCCGTCCATCGAGTGCACGAGGTAGACGACGGCGTCGACGTCCCGGCAGGCCTCGGCGCCCACCGCGGGGTCGGCGACGTCCCCGACCGTGGCCTCGACCCGCCCCGCCCACGACTCGCGCGCCAGCTTCGCGGGGTCGCGGACCAGGCAGCGGACCGTGCGGCCGTCCGCGAGGAGGCGCGGCACGAGCCGGGCACCGACATAGCCGGTCCCGCCGATCACCAGAACGCGCACGAGCCGATCGTGGCCCACCCGGCCCGCCCCCGCCCGCCGAGCCACCGCGAGTCGCGCTCCGGGTCCGGGCGAGTCGCGCTCTCAGCCCCCGCGAGTCGCGCTCTGGGACCCCGCGAGTCGCGCTCTGGGACCCCGCGAGTCGCGCTCTGGAGCCATGCGAGTCGGGATCTGGAGCCATGCGAGTCGCCGTGGTCGGCGTCAGGACGTCCTCGAGTTGATCGCTTCGAGCGCGACCTGCGCACTCGCGACGACCAGCAGGTTCCCTTGTGTGGATCACCAGCTCGATGATCGTCCGGCAGGCGCCGGGACGCGGGCCCGGGAGCACTGGCGACGCGCTCGGAGCGATCATGATCGCGGGGCCGGTCGGGACGGCCGCACCACCGAGGTCGGGCGCCTGCTCCGGAACGTTCCGAATCCGACCATCCGACGTGCGCGGCTCGGACGCCCCGACACGCTTACGGGCAAGACCGACTCGCACGGACCCTGACTCGCAGGACCGGACTCGGACTCTCCGGCCCCAGAGCACGACTCGCCGGGCCTGAGAGCACGACTCGCGGGGCCTGAGAGCACGACTCGCGGGGCCTGAGAGCACGACTCTCCGGGCCTGAGAGCACGACTCGCGGGGAGTGAGAGGGCGACTCGCCCGGTCCCAAAGCGCGACTCGCCCGGCCCCAGAACGCGACTCGCCCGGCCCCAAAGCGCGACTCGCCGGGGGGCGGGGCGGCGCCCGGGGAGGGGCGCGGTGCACCGGCTGCGGGAGCCGGAGCGAGTGGGAGGTCAGGGGATCCCGGCGAGGCGGAGGAGGGCGGTGGTGCCCGCGGCCAGGACCACGACCAGCACGAACGACACCTTCCGCCACGCCGCCAGCCCCCCGACGAGCACCCCGGCCGGACGCGCCCAGCCCGAGAATCCGCCCGCCTCGGTGAGCGCCGCGGCGGCGACCAGGCCGACCAGCAGTGCGGTGGCGCCGAGGTCGACGAGGCGCTCGAGACGTTCCGGCATCGTCACCCGGCCCCGGAGCAGGATCCCGGTGAGACGCAGGAGATAGGTCCCGCCCGCGAGCACGAGGACGGCGGTCCAGGTCATCGCCCGCTCACCCCGATCCGCGGGCGGGACGGCCGGCGAGCACGAGGCCGCCGAGCGCGACGAGGACGGGCAGCCCCGGTGGCAGGAACGGGGTGGCCGCGAGCGCGAGCACCGCGGCGGCCAGGCCGACCCGCTTGGCGTCGGCCCCCCGCAGCGACGGCAGGAGCAGCGCCAGGAGTGCCGCCGGGAACGCCGCGTCGACGCCGAACGCGTCCGGGTCCGGGACCGCCGCCCCCGCGACGAGCCCGACGACGGTACCGACGTTCCAGCCCGTGAAGAGCAGGATCCCGCACAGCCGGTAGGCGAGACCCGCGCGTTCCGGTGGCCGCGCCCGGGAGAAGGCGACGACCTCGTCGATCATGATGTGGGCGCCCAGCAACCGCGCCGGCCAGGACCGCCCCGCGTTCTCGCCGACCGCCAGGCCGAACGGCAGGTGCCGGACGTTGAGCAGCAGGCCGGCCGCCACGGCCGCCAGCGGGGCGCCGCCCGCCGCGACGACCGCGACGGCCAGGAACTGCGAGCCGCCCGCGAACACCAGCACCGACATCGCGACCGCGAGTCCGAACGGCACCCCGGCCGCAGCCGCCAGGGCCCCGAACGACATCCCCACGACGGTGATCGCCGCAGCGAGGGCCAGCGCGTCCCGCAGGTCGCCGCGATCGAGGGACCGTATCGTTCGCTGTACCGAACACATGGTTCCCTACACTGAACACATCGACGCCGTTCGTCAAGCCGAACACGAGGACCGATGGACCGAACGAAACCCCTGGCGATCATCGCCGCCGCCGTGCGCCGCGAACGGGAGCGGATGAGCCTGTCCCTCGGCGAGCTCGCGCGCCGCGCCGGCATCGCCAAGTCCACGCTGTCGCAGCTGGAGGCCGGGGCCGGCAACCCGAGCGTCGAGACGCTGTGGGCGATCGCGGTGGTGCTGGACGTGCCGTTCAGCCGGCTCGTCGACCCCCCGGACGACGGGGTGCGGGTCGTCCGGGCGGCCGAGCACGTCGCCATCCCGTCCGAGCACTCCCCCTTCACCGGCACGCTGCTGGCCGCGAGCCCGCCCGGCGTCCGCCGGGACCTGCACGTGATCACCGCCGAGCCCGGACCCGCCCGGACCGCGGAGCCGCACATCCCCGGCACGGGCGAGCACCTGCTCGTCACCGCCGGGCGCTGGCTCTGCGGGCCGACGGGTGAGGAGGTCGAGCTCGGGCCCGGGGACTACGCGTACTTCCCCGGCGACCGGTCCCACAGCTACCGCGCCCTCGAGCCGGGCACCACCGCGGTCCTGCTGATGGAGTACCGGTAGCCGCGACACACGACGGCAACACCGGCCGGTGAGGATGGCGCCATGGATCCCGGCGGGGCGTGCCCCAAGCACATGGTCAACGGGCCGTGCGGCGGGGTGCGGTCGGACGGCGGGTGCGAGGTCGGGCCGCTCCCGTGCCCGTGGGTCACCGCCGCGCCCGTCGCCTGGTCCGGCCCCGTCGACCCGCGGCTGCGCATCCCCGCGCCCCTCGCCCGCGGCGGCGCCGTGATCGCGGACGTGCCGGCGCCCCCGATGGACCGGGAGGCGTTGCGGCACATCGCCTCCCTGCTCGCGGGGTCCGTCGACGCCGGACTCACCGGGGACCACGGCGGCGCGCGCGTCCAGTTCCCGCCGGCGTACCGCGCACTGCTCCTGCGCGACGCCGGGCTCGCCCCCTGCGTGGGCCTGAACTGCCGGGACCGCAACCGCGTCGCGCTGGAGGGCGAGCTCGCCGCCCTGGCGGACGTGGGCGTCGCCGCCGTCCACTGCGTCACCGGGGACCACACCGCCCTCGGGGACCGGCCGGACGCCGCGCCGGTCTTCGACCTGGACTCGACGCGGCTCGCCGCGCTGGCCCGGGCCACGGGTGTCCCGGTCTCGGTCGCCGAGGCGCCCGCCGGGCCGCCCCGGGAGCGCCGGCCCGCGCGGCTGGTGGAGAAGGTGCGCGCCGGGGCGGACGTCGCCGTCGTGGACCACTGCGGCGGCGCCGGCCCCGTCGCGGACTTCGTGGCCGAGACCCGCGAGCTGCTGCGGGCCGCCGGTCTCCCGGACGTCCCGTTCGTCGCCTGCCTCCCGGTGGTGCTGGACCGGCGCTCCGCCGAGCTGATCTCGGCGTTCAGCGGGTTCGCGGCGCCGCCCGGCTACCTGCAGGACATCGTGGACGCCCGGGACCCGGCCGCCGCGGGGGTCGCCGCGGCCGTCTCGCTCGGCAGCGCCCTGCTGCACCTCCCGGGGGTGCGCGGCGTCGACCTGTCCGGCGTGCCCGTCCCGGGCGAGGAACTCACGACGGCCCGCGCACTCGCGACGATCGGCCGCGAGCTCGGAGGAGGAACCTGATGCTGCTGCACGGCGCGCTGGACGAGGGCGGCGCCCGGGTGGACGTCCGGGTCGACCCGGGATCCGGGCTCGTCGCCGACGTCGCCCCGGAGCTGGCGGCGGGACCGGGCGAGGCCGTGGAGGACCTCACCGGGTTCCTGCTGCTGCCCGCCCCGGCCGAGCCGCACGCCCACCTGGACAAGTCCCTGACGTCGGACCGGGCCGTCAACCCCACCGGTGACCTCGCCGGTGCCGTCACGGTGATCCAGCGCATCGCCGCGGAGTTCACCCACGCGGACCTCGTGGACCGGGCCACCCGCGCGGCACTGCGCTACCTCGCCGCCGGGGCCACGGCCGTCCGCACGCACGCGGACCTGGGCGAGCACGCCGGCGTCCGGCACGTCCGGGCCCTGGTGGAGGTGCGCGACGCGCTGCGTGGGCGGATGGACGTGCAGGTCGTCGCCCTGTGCGGGCGGCCCGCGACGCCGGAGGAGACCGGGCGGCTGCAGCGGCTGCTCGCCGAGGCGGTGGAGCTGGGCGTGGACCTGGTGGGCGGGGCTCCGCACATGTGGGCGGACCGCGACGCCGGCTTCGACTTCTCGTGGGACGCCGCGCAGCGCCACGGCCTGCCGCTGGACCTGCACACCGACGAGACCCTGGACCCGACGTCCCGGGGCCTGTCCACGCTGGCCGGGCGCGTGTCGGACACCGGGTTCGACCTCGGCGCGACGGCCAGCCACTGCGTGAGCCTGGGCGTGCAGGAGCTGTCCGTGGCGCGGAAGACCGCGCAGGCGGTCGCGGAGGCGGGCGTCGGCGTCGTCGCGCTGCCGCAGACGAACCTGTTCCTGCAGGGCCGGGACGTCCCGGTCGCCACACCCCGCGGGCTCACCGCCGCGCGCACGCTGCTCGACGCGGGCGCGACCCTCGGCGCCGGCGGGGACAACCTCCGGGACCCCTTCAACCCGATGGGCCGTGCGGACCCGACCGAGGCCGCGTCGCTCATGGTCACCTCCGGGCACCTGAGCAGCTCCGAGGCGTGGGCCGCGGTCGGGACCGGGGCCCGCGCCTGTCTCGGCCTGCCGGCTCCCGCCCTGGTCCGGGGCGCTCCGGCCGAGCTCCTGGCGCTGCGTGCGGAGACGTTCGACGACGCCGTCTCCGGTTCGGCGACCGGTCGCGTCGTGGTGCACCGCGGCCGCGTCGTCGCCCGGACGGTGGTGACACAGGAGTTCCCGGAGTTGCACGCTCCGTGACATATGTCCGGGCCGAGACCGATCCGTGCCCGTGGCACGGCCAGGCTTCACACACGGAACACATCGTCGAAACGTCGGCGAATGACGGTGGTCGCTGACAACGACCCCGATCCCGAGGTGAGCACGTATGCCGGTCCGGACGGCAGGACACGCGGAGAGCGGAACGATGGCGACCAGCGACTCGCCGGGGCAGGGCGAGGTGGTGCTGAGCTTCGTCGACGTCGCGAAGACCTATCCCGACGGCACCACCGCGCTCGAGCACGTGGACCTGGAGGTCCGCCGCGGGGACTTCGTCACGGTCGTCGGCCCCTCCGGGTGCGGGAAGAGCACGCTGCTCCGCATCGCCTCCGGGCTCGAACCCCACACCGCGGGGACCTCGACGGTGGACTCCCGGCACCTCGGCTACGTCTTCCAGGACGCGACCCTGCTGCCCTGGCGCACGGTGGCGCAGAACGTCGAGCTGGTCGCGGAGCTCTCGGGCCGCCCCAAGAACGACCGCAAGGCCGCCGCGAAGGACGCGATCGACCTCGTCGGGCTCACCGGGTTCGAGAAGCACCTGCCCCGCCAGCTCTCCGGCGGCATGAGGATGCGGGTCTCGCTCGCCCGCTCGCTCACCCTCGCGCCGGACCTGTTCCTGTTCGACGAGCCGTTCGGCGCCCTGGACGAGATCACCCGTGAGCGCCTGAACGACGAGCTGATCAGGTTGTTCAGCACGCAGCGCTTCGGCGCCCTGTTCATCACCCACTCCGTGAGCGAGGCCGTGTACCTGTCGACCGAGGTCGTCGTCATGTCCGGACGGCCGGGCCGCGTCGTCCAGACCTTCGACGTGCCCTTCGGCTACCCGCGCAGCCCCGACCTGCGCTTCACCCCGGAGTTCGCCGCGCTGTCCGGCGAGGTCTCCCGTGCGCTGCGGGAGGGACATTCGTGAGTCTCACGGACAGCCCGGCGGAGGCGGCCCCCGACGAGATCGTCGCGCCCGGACCACCCGCCGCCCGGCCACGCCGCCGCATCCGGCTCCGGTCCTGGCTCCCCCCGTTGCTGGTGTTCGTGGCGCTCGTCGCGCTCTGGTACGCCATCACCTACGGGGTCCTGGACGAGCAGCGACGCTTCCTCATGCCGCCCCCGGACCTGGTCGTCACCGACGCGCTGTTCGATCGGACGACGCTTGAGCGGATGCTCGTGGCCCTCGGCCGCACCGCTCGGGTGGCATTCGTCGGGCTCGCGATCGCCATCGTCATCGGCATGGCGTGGGCCGTGGCGATGAGCCAGGCGCGGTGGGTCGAACGCTCGCTGTTCCCCTACGCCGTCGCCCTGCAGTGCATCCCGATCCTCGCCCTGGTCCCGCTGATCGGCTTCTGGTTCGACTTCGGCTTCCTGTCCCGGACGATCGTCTGCGTCCTCATCGCGCTGTTCCCGATCGTGTCGAACACGCTGTTCGGGCTGCAGTCCGTGGACAAGGGGCAACGGGACCTGTTCGCCCTGCACGGCGCGAGCCGCTGGACCACCCTGCGCAAGCTGGAGTTCCCGGCGGCGATGCCGGCGATCTTCGCCGGCCTGCGGATCGCGGCGGGGCTCTCGGTCATCGGCGCGATCGTCGGCGACCTGTTCTTCAAGCAGGGCGATCCCGGCCTCGGCATCCTGATCGACAACTACCGGGCCCGGCTGCAGTCCCCCGAGCTGTTCCTGGCGATCATCATCGCCTCGCTGTTCGGCATCGCCGTGTTCACCTTCTTCGGCTGGCTGGCCAACCGCGTCGTCGGCCGCTGGTACGACACCTCGAAGGCCGGCTAGGTCCCTCCCCCTCCACCACCCCGTCCGCCCGGGACGGGGCCCGCGGCGTTCCGCTCCACCCCGAAGGAGATCTCACGTGCGTGCCTCCCGTTCCCTCGCCCTCGCCGCCGCCGGGCTCTGTGCCGCCGCGGCCGTGGCCGGCTGCAGCAGCGGCTCGGACAGTGGCCCGTCGTCCGGCGCCACCGCGACCGGCGCGATCGGCGCCACCGACCTGAAGGCCGCCGGCTGCCCGGACACGGTCGTCATCCAGACGGACTGGAACCCCGAGTCCGAGCACGGCGGGCTCTACCAGATGCTCGGCAGCGACCCGCGGATCGATGCCGGCAAGAAGCGTGTCTCCGGTCCGCTGGTCGACTCGGCCGGCGCCTTCACCGGCGTCAACCTGGAGGTCCGCTCCGGCGGCCCGGCCATCGGCTTCCAGACCGTGACCTCGCAGCTCTACCAGGATCCCTCGATCACCCTCGGCTACGTGCAGACGGACGAGGCCGCGCGCCTCTCCTCGACCCAGCCGACCACGGGGATCATGGCCCCGCTCGAGAAGTCCCCGCTCATGATCATGTGGGACCCGGCGACCTACCCGGACGTCACGACGATCGCGCAGCTGAAGGCCAAGGACGCGAAGGTCCGCTTCTTCGACGGCTCGGCGTACATGGACTACTTCACCGGTGCCGGCGTGCTGGACAAGGCGGAGGTCGACGGCAGCTACGACGGCACCCCGGCGAGCTTCGTCGCGGCCGCCGGCAAGGACGCCCAACAGGGCTTCGCCACCGCCGAGCCCTACATCTACCAGAACGAGGTCTCGGCCTGGGGCAAGCCGGTCAGGTACCAGCTGGTCAACGACGCGGGATACCCCTACTACCAGTCGGTGCTGGCCGCCCGGACCGCCGCGCTGCCGGAGCTGACCACCTGCTTCACCGAGCTGGTGCCGGTGCTGCAGAAGGCCCAGGTGGACTACATGGCGAACCCGGCGAAGGTGAACTCGCTGATCCTGGACCTGGTCACGCAGTTCGACACGGGCTGGGTGTACTCCCAGGGCGTCGCGGACTACTCGGTGAAGGCGCAGCGCGACCTCGGGATCATCAGCAACGGGTCCAACGCCTACATCGGCGACTTCGACCTGGACCGGGTGCAGAGGACGATCGACATCGACACCCCGATCTTCGCCGGACAGGGCACGCCGGTGAAGGACGGGCTCAAGGCCGCGGACCTGGTGACCAACCAGTTCATCGACCAGAGCATCGGGCTGCCGGTGCAGTAGACGGCCTCCCCCGCCTCCCTCCCCGACGCTTGTGTGGCTCGCGCGCCACGCAACCCCGCGCGAGCCACGCCAACGTCACCACCCGGCGGCGCACGCCCCCGGCAGGGGTCCGCGGGCCGGCTG
>JAOZVV010000046.1:0-3165 GCA_025869365.1 Pseudonocardia sp. | reverse complement strand
CCTGCCAGGGGGGGGGCGGTGGCTTCCGCCGCCCCCCCCCCCCCCCCCCCCCCCCGTTGGTGGGGCCCGCGCCCCCCCCACCCCCGCCCCCCCCACTCAAGCGTCACCTCCGGGCGACGCTCGCCCGCGTCAGGTGTCCGCGGGCCGGATGCGGAGGAGAGCGCGGAGGGCGTCCACCACCTCCCCTTCGGGCCGGCGGACGAGCTCGCCGTCGCGGACGACCACCTCGCCCCCGACGACGACGTGCTTCGCCCGCCGCCCCGGCGACGCCCACAGGAGTCCCGCCAGCGGGTCCGCGACGCCCGCGTCCGCGACACCCGTGACGTCCCAGCACACGAGGTCGGCCGCCGATCCCACGGTCAGCCGGCCCAGCTCCGGGCGCCCCAGCCCGTCCGCCGAACCCGCGGTCGCCCAGGTCAGGACCTCGCGCGCCGCCACCGGACGGCCGACGAGCGGGGCGACCTGCATCGCGAGCCGTGCGTCCGCCAGGAGGTGCCCGGCGTCGTTGCTGCCGCCGCCGCTGGTCCCGAGCCCGACGGCGACGCCCGCGTCCGTGAACGCCGCCATCGGCGCGATCCCCCAGCCCATCGGCAGGTCGCAGCCGGGGGCGTGGGTGACGCTCACCCCGGCGCGGGCGATCCGGGCGATCTCCGCCGGGGTCACGTCGCAGAGGTGCGCGAGGGTGACGTCCGGGGCGAGCCAGCCCCACTCGTCGAGGAGGTCCAGGGGTCGGCGACCGTGCCGCTGCCGCGCCACCTCGACGTCGACCTGCTCGTTGGCCTGGGTGCGACGGCGCAGCCCGTGTCTCGCCGCGACCTCGCCGAGCAGCGCGAACGTCTCGGACCCGTCGCTGTGCACCCCGGCCGGGCCGACCGCCACCTGGACGTGCGGCTCTCCGGCGAGCGCCGTCGCGATCGCGTCGGCCGAGGCCGCCGCGGTCTCCGGGTCGTCCCGCGCACTCCCGCGGACGAACACGATCCGCGCGCCGAGCCCCGCCGCGGCCGCGACGACCGCACGGGCGATCCCCACGCCGTCGCCGGTCGACGCGGGCCAGGTCAGGTGGTGGTCCGCGACCGTCGTGACGCCGCAGAGCAGGGCTTCGGCCAGCCCGGCGGCCGACGCGGCGTGGGCGAGCTCGTCGTCCACGCCGACGGCCGCGTAGGCGGAGGCCATGCGGGGCAGCCAGTCCCGCATCGGGACACCGCGGGTGCCCGGCAAGGTGCGGAAGGCGGTCTGCAGGAGATGGTGATGGGCGTTGACCAGACCGGGGGTGACGACGCAGCCGGAGGCGTCGAGCTCCGGGCCGCCGTCGGTCGGCGACTCGACCACGACTCCGTCGGAACACGCGACGACCCCGCCGGACACCTCGTCGACCCCGTCCCACACCAGCTCGGCCCCGCGGACGGTCAGCACCGAGCCGCCTTCCCGAGGTTCAGCAAAGCCACATTCATGAAGGATTCCTACATGAATGTGGCTTTCCTGAACCTCCGGAGCGGCCGGGGCGGCGCCGGAGTTGACACGGCCGCAACGCATCGGACGTAGCGTCTCCCGCGTGACCCGCCTGTTGACCGAGCTCTCCGCCCCCGGCATCGCCTCGGCGCTGGGGCCGGACTCCGTGCTCGTCCTCCCGACCGGGGCCCTCGAGCAGCACGGCCCGCACCTGCCCGTCGCGACGGACCTGATCATCGCGCAGGCGATGGCCGAGCGCGCCGTCGCCGAGTACGGCGAGGGGCTGGACCTCTGGCTGCTCCCGCCGCTCGCCTACACGAAGTCCGACGAGCACGCGTGGTCCGCCGGGACGTTCTGGCTCTCCGCGAGCACGCTGATGGCCGTGCTGACCGACATCGGACGCAGTGTCGCGGCGACGCCCGCCCGCCGCCTCGCGTTCCTCAACGGACACGGCGGGAACTCGGCGTTGCTGCAGGTCGCGAACCGGGAGCTGCGCCGGGAGTTCGGGCTCCGGACGTTCACCCTGCACCCCGGGCTCCCGCCGGACCAGGGCGGCGCGAGCCCCGCGGACGAGCTGGGGATGGGGGTGCACGGCGGCACCGAGGAGACGTCGCTGATGCTGCACCTGCGGCCCGATCTCGTCGACCTGGACAAGGCCGAGCGGTGGGTCCCCGAGCACCTCGCGGACTACCGGCACGTCCGGTTCGGCGGCTCGGTGTCCTTCGGCTGGCTCTCCGACGACTTCGGTCCCAGCGGTGTGCTCGGCGACCCGACGGCGGCGACGCCCGAACGCGGCAAGGAGCGCGCGGAGCGCAGCGTCGAGTACCTGGGCGCGGCGTTCGCCGAGGTCGCCCGGTTCGACCCCGCCCCGCCGGCGTGAGGGGGCGGTTCGACGGCCGCCGCGTCGTCGTCACCGGTGCCGCCCGCGGGATCGGCGCGGAGATCGCCCGCCGGTTCGCCGCCGAGGGCGCGACGGTCGCGGTGCTGGACCGGCTGGCCGTCGAGGCCAAGGGCGTGGCGAGGGACATCGGGGGCATCGCGCACGAGGTGGACCTGCGGGACGTCGGCGCCACCCGGGCGGCGGTCTCGGGGGCGATCGGGGAGCTCGGCGGGATCGACGTCCTGGTCAACAACGCCGGCATCCTCCGCTTCGCCGCGCTGCTCGACATCGACCCCGACGAGTGGGACGACGTCTTCGCCGTCAACACGCGGTCCATGCTGGTCACGACCCAGGTCGCGGCGCGCGTGATGATCGAGGGGAGCGGCGGGGTGATCGTCAACAGCGCCAGCATGGGCGGGAAGACCGGCGGGGCGGGGCAGGCGCACTACGCGGCGTCGAAGGCCGCGGTGATCGCGCTGACCCGCGCGGCCGCGGCGGAGCTGGGGCCGCACGGGATCCGCGTCAACTGCGTGTGCCCGGGCTACGTGCCCACCGAGATGGGTGCCGCCACCCGGACCCCGGAGAAGATCGAGGCCTGGAGCGCCCTGTCCCCGCTCGGGCGTCTCGGCGAGCCCGAGGACGTCGCCGGGGTCGTGGCGTTCCTGGCCTCGGACGACGCCCGCTACCTCACCGGCCAGGCGCTCAACGTCACCGGCGGGATGATCACGCACTGAACCCCGCGGGGGGGGCACAGGGGGGAGGTCCCAGAGTACCACCCCCGGCCCGGGGGGGGGGGCACGCCCGGAGGCCGGGTTGGCGAGCGCCGCCCCCCCCCC
>JAOZVV010000045.1 GCA_025869365.1 Pseudonocardia sp. | reverse complement strand
ACGTACACCTCGACGACGTTGCGGCTCGCCGCCTGCTCGTCCCCCCAGACCAGGCGCAGCAGCTCGTCCTTGGCGACAGCCGTGTCCGGCCGGCTGGCCAGCGCGTGCAGCAACTCGAACTCCCGCGGGGACAGCTCGATCGCGGTGCTCTCCCAGGTCACCGACCTCGACGCCGGATCGACGACCAGCGCGCCCAGCCGGACCCGCTGCCCCGTGCGGCCCAGCGTCGCGTCCCGGCGCCGGAGCATCGCCTTGAGCTGCGCGACCAGCACGACGAACGAGAACGGTTTGACGAGGTACCCGTCCGCACCGAGGTCCAGCCCGTCCGCCTGGTCCACCTCGCCGTCCTTGGCGGACAGCAGCAGGACCGGGGTGTCCACCCCGGCCGCACGCAGCTGCTCCAGGACCCGGTAACCGGACAGGCCCGGGATGATGATGTCCAGCACGACCGCGTCGAAACCGCCGGTCAGGGCCGCGCGCAGGGCGGAGGGCCCGTCCGAGAGCGCGACGACCTCCATGCCCTCGGCGGTGAGCCCGCGGGCCAGCGCAGTGCGCACCCCGGGCTCGTCGTCCACCACCAGCACTCGTGCCATCGGCCGAAACGTACCGGGCCCACGGACGGGGTCGGCGGGTCCACCTTAAGAACACTCTCAGCGTTTCAGAACACTCTCAGCCGTCATGCGTCAGGCTGAACCCATGACGGCAGGACGCACGTGGTCACGGATAGGTGTCGGGGCGGCCCTCGTGGGGGCCGTCGGGCTCGGGCTGGTGGCGATCCCCGCGGGTGCGGGTGCCGCGCCGGTGCTCCCGCCGGTGTCGGCGCAGGATCTGGTGAGCTCCGTGCTGACCGCGAAGCCCGGTCCCTTCAACGGGACGGTGGAGCTGGACAACGCGCTCGGCCTCCCCGCGATCCCGGGCGCCCCCGCCCAGCTCGCGAACGGGAAGAGCACCGCCCGCGTCTGGTCCGGTGACGACGGCAAGGGCCGGCTGTCGATCCCGTCCGGCGCCGACGAGCAGACCCTCGTGTCCGACGGCTCGACGGTGTGGGCCTACGACTCCGCGGACCGCACGGCCACCAAGCACACCCTGGTGCCCGGCGAGCGCGGCCCGGGACAGCGCTCCGCCACCGATCCCGCGGCCGCCGCGGCCGCGGCGCTGCAGACCCTGGGCAAGACCAGCACGATCACGGTCGACGGCACCGCCGAGGTCGCGGGCCGCCCGGCCTACGCCCTGGTGCTGGCGCCGAACCCCTCCGAGCGCACCCTGCTGCGCGAGGTGCGGATCGCCGTCGACGCCGAGAAGCGCGTCCCGCTCCAGCTCACCGTGCTGGCGAACGGGTCCACGGACCCGGCGGTGCAGATCGGCTTCACGGACCTCACCTTCGGCCCGCAGGACCCCTCACTGTTCACCTTCACCCCGCCCGCGGGGACGACGGTGAAGGACGAGCCCGCTCCGGCCGGCACGCCGGAAGGCACCCCCGGAGCCCACCCGGGCCCGCCCGCCGGGACCACCGTCGTCGGGGACGGGTGGGACACCGTGGTCGTCGGGACGATGCCGAAGCCCGGTGCGCAGGCCGCTCCTGACCAGCGACGACGAGACGAGGGCGGCGCACCGGACCTCTCCTCGCTCGGTACGCCGGTCAGCGGCAGCTGGGGCAGCGGACGGCTGATCACCACCGCGGTCGCGACCGCGATCGTGACCGACGACGGCCGCGTCGCCGCCGGTGCCGTCCCCGAGCAGGTCCTCACCGAGGCCCTCGCCAAGTGAGTCTGTCCAGCCCGGCCGATCTGGGCACGGCCCCGGCCGCCACCTCCTCGGCGGCCGGGGCGGTCTCCCTCGCCGCGCGCGCCGTCGGGCTCCGCAAGGTCTACGGACGCACCGTGGCCGTCGAGGGCATCGACCTCGACGTCCCGACGGGTTCGGTGCTCGGCATGCTCGGCCCGAACGGCTCCGGCAAGACCACGCTGATCCGGATGCTGCTCGGGCTCACCCGGCCCAGCGCCGGCACCGCCGAGCTGCTCGGCTCGGCGGTACCCGAGGCCGCGGCGAGCGCGTTGCCGCACGTCGGCGCGCTCGTCGAGGGCCCGGGGTTCCATCCCTTCCTCTCCGGCCGGGAGAACCTGCGCCGGGCGGCGGCCGCCGAGCCGCTGCTCGCGAGCGCGGCGATCCCGGGCGCCGTCGGCTCCGCACTGGAACGGGTGGGCCTGACCCATGCGGCGGACCGTCGGTTCCGCGGCTACTCCCTCGGGATGAAGCAGCGGCTCGGCCTCGCCGGGGCGCTGCTCGTCCCGCGCAAGCTCGTGGTCCTCGACGAGCCGACGAACGGCCTCGACCCGTCCGGCACCCGGGACGTCCGGCGGATCATCGGCGAGCTGCACGCGGGGGGCGCCACCGTCATCGTGTCCTCGCACCTGCTCGCCGAGGTCGAGGCGACGTGCACCCACGTCGCCGTCCTGCAGTCCGGGTCGCTGGTCGCGGCCGGGGAGCTGCGGTCCCTGCTCGACGCGGGGACGGGCGGCCTCGTCGTCGCCACCCCGGACGTCGACCTGGCTCTGACCACGTTGCGGGACGCCGGCGCGACCGCGTTCCGGGACGCCGGCGACGAGCCCGCCGTCGTGGTGAGCGACGGACCGGAGGCCCCCGAGATCGTCGCACTGCTGGTCCGGGCCGGGGTGGCCGTGCACGAGGCGCGCCGCCGTCGGCCGCGCCTGGAGGAGCTGTTCGCGCAGCTCACGGAGGGATCGTCGTGACCGCCTCACTCGTGGAGCAGGACACGGCCCGGCCGACCCGCACCGCCGCCCCGCTCGGCCGGCTGCTCGCCGCCGAGGTCCGCTGGGTGCTCCGCCGGCCCCGCACGCTGGTCATGCTCGGGCTGTTCGCGCTGATCCCGATCGTGATCGCGATCGGCATCGTGATCGCGGACCGGCAGATGGGCGGCGGCCTGATCGGCGCCGTCGCCGGCAACGGCCTGGTGCTCCCGATCGCGGCGCTGACCCTGTCGCTGACCCTGCTGCTCCCCCTCGCCGTCACCATGTCCGCGGCGGACGCCATCGCGGGCGAGGCCGCCCACGGCACGTTGCGCGGGTTGCTGCTCGCCCCCGTCGGCCGGCTGCGGCTGGTCGGGGTGAAGGCGTTCGGCGTGCTCGTCGTCGCGTTCCTCGCCGTGCTGGTGATCTCGGTCGTCGGGGTGGTCGCGGGCAGCCTGATCGTGGGCGGCGGCGGGGACGTCGTCACCCTGTCCGGCACCACGCTCGGCATGGGCGAGGCGCTCGGCCGGGTCGCGCTCGTCGCGGTCTGGGTGGTCGGGCAGCTCGCGGCGGTGGGCGCGGTCGCGCTGGCGATCTCGTCGCTCACCGAGCACCCGCTGGTGGTGCTGGCCTCCGTGCTCGGCGGGCTGATCGTGTTCGGCGTGCTGGGCGCGATCCCCGCGCTGGACTGGCTCCAGCCCTGGCTGCTGACGTCCGGCTGGGCCGGCGCGGCCGACGCGCTGCGGGACCCGCTACCGCTGGGCGGGCTGGGCGAGTCGACCCTGCGCGCACTCTGCTACGTCGCGATCGGGCTGGGCTTCACGGCGATCAGGATGCAGCGCCGGGACGCCTGACGGCCCGGCCCGCGGCCCGGCGCGACGCGCGCGGAGTGGCGCGGCGCGCGGTGTCGACCGCGCGCATGGCACCACTCGGCGCGCATCGGTCCGGCGCAGGGGCCACCAGAACCCCGGGAGCGCGCCATGATGGCGCGCATGGCCGAACTCCTCTCCGACGACGCCGTCACCGCCGCCCTGGCCGGACTCCCCGGCTGGGAGCGGGACGGCGACTCGATCGTCCGCACCGCACAGCTGCCGTCCTTCCCGGAGGCGATCGCCGTCGTCGACCGGGTCGCGGAGGACGCCGAGGCCCGGGACCACCACCCCGACATCGACGTCCGCTGGCGCACCCTGACCTTCCGGCTCTCCACCCATTCCGAGGGCGGGCTGACCGCCAAGGACACGGACCTGGCGAGCGTGATCTCGCAGCACATCGCGGCGGCCGGCGGCTGAGTTCGATCTCGGCAGGACAGCCACCCTCCCGCCGGAATGTGGTGTGAAGGCAGCTTTCCTGCCAGTTCGTCCGGCTCGACTCGCGGGACGTCCCCCGATGCGCGAGTCTCGTGGACATGGACTCCTCGGTCGTGCCGCGGCGGCCCGCCGCCCTGGGCCTGCTCGGGTTCGGGCTCGCCGTCCTCGTCGTCGCGGTCGTCGGCGGGCTCGCGTCCGCCTCGGCCGGCGAGCAGTACGCCTCGCTCGAGCAGCCGGACTGGGCACCGCCGTCCTGGCTGTTCGGACCCGTGTGGACGGTGCTCTACGTCCTGATCGCGATCTCGGGCTGGCTGGTCTGGAGACGTGCGGGGTTCGCGGGCGCCCGCACCGCACTGATCGTCTACGCCGTGCAGCTCGTGCTGAACATGCTGTGGTCACCGCTGTTCTTCGGCGCGGGACTGGCCGGGCTCGCGTTCGCCGAGATCGTGGTGCTCTGGCTCGCCGTCGTCGCGACGATCGTGGCGTTCGCGGGAATCCACAAGCTCGCCGCGGGCCTGCTGGCGCCCTATCTGGCCTGGGTCACCTTCGCGGCCGCGCTGAACTTCGGGATCTGGCAGCTCAACGGATGATCTTGGCAGGAAAGCCACTTTCCTGCAGGAATCCGGCATGAACGTGGCTTTCCTGAACCTCAGCAGGCGAACATCTCCACCGACGACGCCCCGGGCCCGAGCGCGTAGGCCTTCCGGCGGGACTCCCCCGGCGTGAGCAGGTAGCCCCGGAAGGCGCCGGTGGAGGGGATCCCGGGCATGGTGCACACGAGGTCACCCTTGTAGGCACGGGCCGCCCTGGCCGCCGCGGAGGCGACCGCGTCCCGGTCCGCGCGGGCGACGAGCGGGCCCGGCGCGAGGAGCCCGACCCCCGCCCCCGGGTCGAACCCGACGACCTCGCTCAGCGCGGCGAGCACGATGTCGTCGCAGCTCGCCAGCGCCGACCGGCGCAGGCCCAGCCGGCTGCGCGGGACGTCCGCGAGGCCGCACCGGGCGAACTCCCACGGGACCAGGTCCCCACCGGCGGCGAAGACGATCTCCAGCGGGATCCGGCGCCCGTGCAGGCGTTGCAGGAGGCCGCCGGCCTCGGCCAGGAGCTCGCGCCCGTCGACGGCCGCGACGACGACGCGACGCGCCCGCTCCAGCGGCGCACCGGACCTCCGATGCCGGCCCGGGGCCGGGCGAGCAGGTGCGGCAACGTCGATCTCCGTGCAGGTCATCGGCACTCCGAGGTCGAGGGTGACAACCTCGGGCTCGCGCCCGGTAACACGCCCGTTACCCGACGGCCCGCATGTCCGGGCGGCGATGCGGTGAGCGGTTCAGAACTTCCGGTTCGCCAGGACCGGCACGGACTTCCGGGCCGCGTCCACCTCGTCGGGTTCGACGTCCACGACCAGCAGGCCCGGCTCCGCGTCGAGCTGCGCGACGATCGAGCCCAGCGGCCCCGCGACCGCGCTCGCCCCGATCCCGGTCGGCGCCCTGCCCGCCTCCCGGCCGACGGTCGTCGGGTCGGCCTGGTCGCACGCGGCCACGAACGTCGTGGAGTCCAGCGCACGGGCCCGCACCAGCAGGTCCCACTGCTCGCGCTTGCCCGGCCCGGCGCCCCAGGACGCCGGCGCGACGATCAGCGTGGCGCCGCGGTCCCCGAGCGCCTGGTAGAGCCCGGGGAACCGCAGGTCGTAGCAGGTGGAGAGGCCGACGGTGAGGCCGTCGACCTCGATCGTGACCAGCTCCGTGCCCGGCGCGACGGTGTCCGACTCGGCGAACCCGAACGCGTCGAAGAGGTGGATCTTGTCGTAGGCCGCCTCGACGCCACGGCCGGTCGCGAGCAGCGTGTTGCGCACCCGCCCGTCCGGGCTCGGGGTGAACATCCCCGCGACGACGGTGACGCCGGACTCCTCGGCGATCGCGCGCACGTCCGTGGCCCACGGCCCGTCGAGCGGCTCCGCGATCGGCCCGAGCTTCACCCCGAAGCAGCACATCGTCGCCTCGGGGAACACCACGATCCGGGCGCCCTGCTCGGCGGCCGCACGGACCTGGTCCGTCACGAGGCCGAGGTTCGCCTCCGGTTCGGGGGTGGAGACGATCTGGGCGAGCGCGACGCGCACGGGAACCTCCAGGTCCTGTTGCTGTATATCTTGGGTATGCCGGTCAGGGAGTCAGGACGCGACAGGGCCGTCCACTACCTCCGCGAAACCGTGCTGGCCGACCCCGCGGTGCAGGGCACGTTCCTCAACGAGGGCGAGCTCGCAACCCGGATCGGCGTCTCCCGGACCCCGGTGCGCGAGGCCCTGCTCCTGCTGGTGGCGGACGGGTTGGTCGAGATGATGCCCGGCCGCGGCGCGTACGTCCCGCCGCTGTCCGGCCGGCAGATCCGCGAGCTGATGGAGCTGCGCGGGGTCCTCGAACGCCACGCCGCCACCCGGACCCTCACCGACGCGACGGTACCGCTCCCGGCGCTGCACGAGGCGCTGGCCGAGCAGGAGAAGCTGGTGCCGGCCGGCCCCGACGGCGGGGACGACCTCGCCACGGCCACCGCCTTCATCGACTGGGACATGACGTTCCACCAGTCCCTGATCGACGCGGTCGGCAACGGCACCATCACCCGCACCTACGCCGGGCTGCGGGTCCGGCAGCGCCGGGTCGGTGTCACCGCGCTGTACCGCGCCGCGAACCGGCGGCGCTCGGTGTGCACCGAGCACGGCCGGATCGTCGACGCGCTCGCCTCGGGCGACGAAGCCGCCGCCCACGCGGCGATCGACGAGCACCTGGAGCTCACACTGCGGGTTCTGCTCGAGGCGTGACGGATCCGCGGGCCAGGTAGGCGTCGTCCTCGGACCGGTCCGGGTTCCGCCCCAGCGCCAGCCCGCCGACCGAGACCACGCAGGCCACCGCCACGTAGAGCGCGACCGGCACCCAGCTGTCGAAGCCGCCGTCGAGCGCGGTGAACGCGAGCGGGGCGATGGCGCCGCCGAAGATCCCGGCGATCGTGTAGGCGAGTGAGCTACCGGTGTAGCGCAGCCGGGGCGTGAACTGCTCGATGATGAACGCCGCCTGCGGCCCGTACATCAGCGAGTGGAACATCAACCCGACGACGACGCCGAGGATCAGCAGGAAGGTCGAGCCGCCGCTGATGGCGGGGAAGAACACGAACGGCCACACCGCGGCGCCGATCGTCGCCAGGCCGTAGACGGCCCGCCGGTTGACCCGGTCCGACAGCGCGCCCGCGGCCGGGATGAGTACGAGCTGGAACGCCGCGCCGACGAGCGTCGCCGTGAGCACCTGGCTCCGCGAGAAGCCGTGCGTGGTGCCGTAGCTCAGGACGAACACGGTGAACAGCGCGTAGGTGACATCCGGGCCGATCCGGCTGAGGATCGCGGAGAACAGGCCGCGGCCCTCGGTCCGGAAGACCTCCTTGATCGGCGCCTCCGACCGGTCGCCCTTCTCCTGGATCGCCTTGAAGACGGGCGTGTCCTCCAGCTTGAGCCGGATCCACAGCCCGAACGCGACGAGCACGCCGGACAGCAGGAACGCCACCCGCCAGCCCCAGGACGCGAACGCCTCGTCGGTCAGCGAGGCGGTCAGCACGGCCAGCACGCCGTTGGACATCAGGTTGCCCGCCGGCGGGCCGATCTGCGCCGCGGACGACCAGAAGCCGCGTTTGGCCGGGTCCCCGTACTCGCTGGAGAGCAGCACCGCGCCGCCCCACTCGCCACCGACACCCACGCCCTGCGCGAAACGCAGCAGCACCAGGACGATCGGTGCCGCGACACCGATCGTGGCGTAGGTGGGCAGCAGCCCGATCGCGAACGTCGCGACGCCGATGAGCATCAACGTGATCACGAGGACCTGCTTGCGGCCGATCACGTCCCCGAGCCGGCCGAACACGAACCCGCCCAGCGGCCGGGACACGTACCCCACGGCGTAGGTGGAGAACGCGAGCAGCGTGCCGGTCAGCGGGTCCGATCCGGGGAAGAACAGCTGCGGGAAGACGAGCGCCGCGGCCGCGGAGTAGACGGCGAAGTCGTACCACTCCAGCGACGTGCCGGACAGGCTCGCCACGAACGCCCTGACCAGCGATCGCCGGTCCGTCCGCGCGGTTTCCTGGGTGGACATCTGAGGCTCCTGACGTGTGCGGTCTGGACTGACTCCTCTACATACTTTCTGTATACAGTGAATATGCGCAATCGCTGGTGCGATCCCGAACGCGTTCGGGACGTCCGCCCGGCGTCGCCGGCGAGTGGTGCGCAACCTGTACCCGTCCCGAGGAGAGACCACACATGACCGCGCTGGACTTCGCCCTGCCCGACGGCACCACCCGCTCCGTCACCGTCTCGCGACTGCTCAACGCCGGGTACGCCGGGCGGGCCCAGGAGGAGGTGGCCGCGCATGTCGCGGAGCTGGCCGAGCTCGGCGTCCCGGCGCCGTCGGTCACCCCGGCGCTCTACCCGGTCTCCCCCTACCTGGCCGCCCAGGTGACCTCCGTCCCGGCCCAGCACGGCCGGACCTCCGGCGAGGCCGAATGGGCGCTGGTCGTCGACGACGGCGGCGACCTGCTGCTCACCGTCGCCTGCGACCACACCGACCGGGACCTCGAGGTGCACGGCGTCGCGTGGAGCAAGAACGCGAGCCTCGACGTCCTGGGGGCGAAGGCGTGGCGCCTCGCGGACGTCGAGGACCGGCTGGACGCGATCCGGCTGCGCGCCTGGGTGCGGCACGGCGAGCGGGAGGCGCTCGTGCAGGACTCGACGCTCGAGGCGCTGCTGCCGCCGGCCTACTGGGTCGAGGTGCTGCACGGGCACGGCTGGCTCACCCCGGGGACGGTCCTGCTCTCCGGGACCGTCGCGATGGTGTCCGGCGCGGACCAGTTCGCGGACGGCTGGCGGGTCGAGCTCGAGGACCCGGCCACCGGGGAGGTCCTGGACCTCGGCTACAGCGTCGACCGGATGCCCGACCCCATCGGCTGACCCGCGCCTCACGGCCCCTCGCCCCGACTCGCGCGGCCCCACAGCGCGACTCGCGGTCTGCGGCCCGTGAGTCGGGATTTCCCGACCGTCGGGTCGGGCGCTCCCCCGTATTCGGGAGAGTGCATGGCGCGCCCCTGGATCACTTCGCTACAGTCCTCGACATGGCTCAGCGATACTGGTTTAGCGAGCCGGCCCGGGATGGGTCGGCACGCACTCTGCTGCGCTGACCCCCATCCCCTCGAGCCGGAACCCCCACGGGCCGGCTCGGCGGGACTCCCGCGAGGCCTCCGGACGGCCCTCGAAAGGACCCCGTCCGTCATGTCTCCTCTGCACACCGCCACCTCCCTGGACGATCACCGCACCGCGCGGATCAGTCCGCTGATCTCCCCCGCCCTGCTGCGGGACGAGCTGCCGACGAGCGAACGCGTCGGCGACGTCGTCACCCGCAGCCGCGCGGACGTCGTCGACATCCTCGACGGGCGGGACGACCGGCTGCTCGTCGTCGTCGGCCCGTGCTCGATCCACGACCCCGAGGCCGCGCTCGACTACGCCCACCGCCTCGCCGCGCACGCCGAGGGCGTCGCCGGTGAGCTGCGGATCGTCATGCGCGCCTACTTCGAGAAGCCGCGCTCGACCGTCGGCTGGAAGGGCCTGATCAACGACCCCGGCCTCGACGGCGGCTTCGACGTCAACCGCGGCCTGCGCACCGCCCGCCGGCTGCTGCTGGAGATCAACGAGCTCGGCCTGCCGGTCGGCTGCGAGTTCCTGGACCCGATCACGCCGCAGTTCATCGCGGACACCGTGACCTGGGGATCCATCGGTGCCCGGACCGCCGCGTCGCAGGTGCACCGGCAGCTGGTCAGTGCACTGTCCATGCCCGTCGGGATCAAGAACGGCACCGACGGGGACGTCCAGGTCGCCGTCGACGGCATCGGCGCGGCCGCCGCCCCGCACGTCTTCATGGGCATCAACGCCGACGGTCTCGCCGCGCTCGTCCGCACCACCGGCAACCCGGACGCGCACCTGATCCTGCGGGGCGGCTCGGCCGGACCCAACTACTCGGCGTCCGACGTGACCTCCGCGCGCGGGCGGCTCGCGAAGGCGGCGCTGCCGGAGCGGGTCGTCGTCGACGCGAGCCACGGCAACAGCGGGAAGGACCACGTCCGCCAGGCCGCGGTCGTCGGCGAGATCGCGGCCCGGATCGCGGGCGGGGACCACGGGGTCACCGGGCTGATGATGGAGAGCTTCCTCGCCGCGGGGCGCCAGGACCTCGGACCGTCGCTGACCTACGGGCAGTCCGTCACCGACGCCTGCATGGACTGGGAGACCACGGCGGGCCTGCTCGACGGGCTCGCCGCCGCGGTCCGGGTGCGGCGCGCGGTCTGACACCGCGGCCGGCCCGCGGCGCCACCCTGCTCACCCGCGCCTCACCGGGCGAGGCAGTACTGTCGGGCCGGTTGAGTTCGTCCCGGCGCCGCCCGTCGCCGTCCACCTGGGAGTCCCGTTGTCGCTAGGCCGGTTGCCGGCGCCTGCCACCCGTCGGGCAGCCGAGAGCGACGCCACCGCCGATCCGCGCCCGCCCCGGTTCGACCGGCGGACGGCGACGTTCCTCTCGTCGTGCGTGCTGGTGCTGCTCGTCGGTCTGATCGGCGCGACCGTCCCGACCCCCTGGGTGGCGATCGGGCCCGGTCCGGCCCCCAACGTCCTCGGGGACTCCGAGGGCAAGCCGGTCATCACCACCAACCTGCCGACGTACCCGACGTCCGGGCACCTGAACATGACCACCGTCCAGATCACGGACGGCCTGACCCTGTTCAAGGCGCTGGAGATGTGGGCGAACCCGGAGCGCCAGGTCGTCCCGCGGGCGTCGCTGTTCCCTCCGGACGAGTCCCAGGAGGAGATCGACCAGAAGAACGACAAGGACTTCACGGACTCGCAGACCAACGCGGCGGCGGCCGCGCTGACGTATCTGAAGATGCCGACGCGGGTGTTCGTCGGACCGCAGCCGCCGGGTCTGCCGGCCAACCCGGCGCTGCAGACCGGGGACCAGATCCTCACCGTCGGCGGGCACCCGATCGACTCGGTGGAGGACGTGCGCGCCGCGCTGACGGGCACGCAGCCCGGACAGCAGGTGACGGTCCGGATCCAGCGTGAGGACGCCGGCCCGCAGGACGTCGTGGTCACCCTCACCCAGCTCGCCGGTTCGGCGCAGGGCGCGCTCGGCATCGGGCCGGTGGCCAAGCCCATGACGGACGACGAGATCACCATCTCGCTGGGCGGCATCGGCGGCCCGTCGGCGGGCCTGATGTTCGCCCTGGCCGTCGTGGACAAGCTGACGCCGGGCGAGCTCACCGGCGGCCGCAACATCGCCGGCACCGGGGAGATCACCTCCGAGGGCACGGTCGGCCCGATCGGTGGCATCGGTCTCAAGCTCATCGGCGCCCACCGCGAGGGCGCCACCGTCTTCCTCGTCCCCGGCCAGAACTGCGAGGAGGCCAAGGCGAACCCGCCGGACGGTCTGCAGCTGGTCAGGGTCGACACGCTCACCGACGCGGTCGCGGACCTGGACCTGCTGCGGGCGGGGCGGACGCCGCCGGGCTGTTGATCCCGGGATGCCCGGGGACGGGCGACGGCGGTGGTGCCGACCGCGCGCCGGAGGAGCGGACGGGTGCGGTCCCGGTGCCGGGGAGTGGTCGGCGGCGCGGCCCGACGGCGCTTGACGGATCCCGCACACCTGCCAGAATTCGCCGATGACCCGGCCGTCGGTGTACGAGGCAGCGGGCGGGGCGGAGGCCTTCCTCGCGCTGGCCACCGCGCACCATGAGCGCTGCCTGCAGGATCCGATCCTGGAACATCCCTTCTCGCACGGCGGCCATCCTGACCACGTCGCCCGGCTCGGCCGGTACTGGGCCGAGGTGTTCGGAGGCCCGCCCGAGTACTCGACGACCTGCGGCGGGCAGCCGTCGATGCTCCGGGTCCACGCCGGGAGCGAGCCCGAGGAGAGCATGGGCTCGCGGTTCGTCGAGTGCTTCGTCGCCGCGGCGGACGACGCGCGACTGCCGGCGGACCCGGAGCTGCGGCAGGTCCTGCGCTCCTACATGGAGTGGGCCGTGTCCGACGTGCTCGAGTACGCCCCGCGGGGTTCCCGGGTGCCGGGCACGCTGCCCGTCCCCTGCTGGTCCTGGGAGGGACTCGTCCGCTGAGCGGACCGCCGCGGGATCACCGCCCGCCGCGGGCCTCGACGCCGTCGCGCAGGCCCGTGGCAGTACACCGACCCCCGGGCATCGCCGTCGTCAGCGCGATGGTGCACCGCCGCCGGTTCAGCCGCCGATGTAGGCCGCGAGGTGCTGGCCGGTCAGGGTCGAGCGGTCCGCGACGAGCGCGGCGGGTGTCCCCTCGAAGACGATCCGCCCGCCGTCGTGGCCGGCACCGGGCCCGAGGTCGATGATCCAGTCCGCATGGGCCATGACGGCCTGGTGGTGCTCGATGACGATCACCGACTTGCCGGTCTCGACGAGCCGGTCCAGCAGGCCAAGCAGGTTCTCGACGTCCGCGAGGTGCAGCCCGGTGGTCGGCTCGTCGAGGATCAGGATGCCGCCCTTCTCACCCATGTGTGTGGCCAGCTTCAGCCGCTGCCGCTCACCGCCGGACAGCGTGGTCAGCGGCTGGCCGATGGTGAGGTAGCCGAGCCCGACGTCGGCGAGCCGCTCGAGGATCTTGTGCGCGGCCGGGGTCCTCGCGGGGCCCGCACCGAAGAACGCCTCGGCCTCGGCCACCGACATCGCGAGCACCTCGCTGATGTCCTTGGGGTCATCCGGGCCGCCGAACGTGTACTCGAGCACGGCCGCGTCGAACCGCTTCCCCTCGCACACCTCGCAGGGTGTGGCGACCCCGGCCATCATCGCCAGGTCCGTGTAGATGACGCCGTTGCCGTTGCAGTTCGGGCAGGCGCCCTCGGAGTTGGCGCTGAACAGCGCCGGCTTCACACCGTTGGCCTTCGCGAACGCCTTGCGGATCGGCTCCAGCAGCCCGGTGTAGGTGGCCGGGTTGCTCCGCCGCGAGCCGCGGATGGCGCCCTGGTCGATGGCCACGACCCCGTCCCGGCCGGCCACCGAGCCGTGGATCAGCGAGCTCTTGCCCGAGCCCGCCACCCCGGTCACCACGACCAGCACGCCGAGCGGGATGTCCACGTCGACGCCCTGCAGGTTGTGGCTGTCCGCGCCGCGCACCTCCAACGCCCCCGACGAGGTCCGCACCGACTCCTTGAGCGACGCCCGGTCGTCGAGGTGCCGCCCGGTGAGCGTGCCGCTGGCCCGCAACCCCTCGACGGTGCCCTCGAAGACGACCTCGCCGCCGAGGCTCCCGGCCCGCGGGCCGAGGTCCACGACGTGGTCCGCGATCGCGATCGCCTCCGGCTTGTGCTCCACGACGAGCACCGTGTTGCCCTTGTCCCGCAGCTGGATCAGCAGGTTGTTCATCCGCGCGATGTCGTGCGGGTGCAGGCCGATCGTCGGCTCGTCGAAGACGTAGGTGACGTCCGTGAGCGAGGACCCGAGATGGCGGATCATCTTCGTGCGCTGCGCCTCGCCGCCGGACAGCGTGCCCGACGGGCGCTCCAGGGAGAGGTAGCCCAGCCCGATCTCGACGAACGAGTCCAGGGTGTTCCGCAGCGTCGTGAGCAGCGGCGCCACGCTCGGCTCGTCCAGGTCCCGCACCCACACGGCGAGGTCGCTGATCTGCATCGCGCACGCGTCGGCGATGTTGATCCCGTTGATCTTCGACGACCGGGCCGCCTCGCTGAGCCGGCTGCCGCCGCATTCGGGACAGGTGGTGAAGGTGACCGCCCGCTCCACGAACGCGCGGATGTGCGGCTGCAGGGCGTCGATGTCCTTGGCGAGGTAGGACTTCTGGATGGACGGGATCAGCCCGGCGTACGTCAGGTTGATGCCCTCGACCTTGATCTTCGTCGGCTCGCGGTGGAGCAGGTCGTTCAGTTCCTTCTTGGTGTACCTCGCGATCGGCTTGTCCGGGTCGAAGTACCCGCAGCCGCGGAAGATGCGGCCGAACCAGCCGTCCATGCTGTAGCCGGGGATCGTGAGCGCGCCCTCGTTGAGCGACTTGCTGTCGTCGTACAGGGCGGTCAGGTCGATGTCGTTCACCGCGCCGCGGCCCTCGCACCGCGGGCACATGCCGCCGGTGATGCTGAACTCGCGGCGCTCCTTGACCGTCCGGCCGCCCTTCTCCAGGGTGACCGCGCCCGCGCCGCTGATCGAGGCGACGTTGAAGGAGAACGCCTGGGGCGAGCCGATGTGCGGCTGGCCGAGCCGGCTGAACAGGATGCGCAGCATGGCGCTGGCGTCGGTGGCGGTGCCGACCGTGGAGCGGGGATCCGCGCCCATCCGCTGCTGGTCGACGATGATCGCGGTGGTCAGCCCGTCGAGGACGTCGACGTCCGGCCGCGCCAGCGTGGGCATGAAGCCCTGCACGAAGGCGCTGTAGGTCTCGTTGATCATCCGCTGTGACTCCGCGGCGATCGTGTGGAAGACCAGCGAGCTCTTGCCGGAGCCGGAGACGCCGGTGAACACCGTCAGCCGGCGCTTCGGGATCTCGACGCTGACGTCCTTGAGGTTGTTCACGCGCGCGCCGTGCACGCGGATCAGATCGTGGCTGTCCGCCTCGTGCAGTGCGGCCGGCTGCGGGTCCGTCCTCGTGTCCGTGCTCATCGTGTCTCCATCTGCTGCGCGGGCCCGCGTTCGCGGCCTCGTCGGCTCCGGGCGGTGGTCGCTGTCTATCTGATCGTCGGCGCCGGCGGGAGTGTTGCCTCACCCGTCCGGGCCGACGGGACCCGGCGGCGCCGACGTCCGTGGGGATCACGTTAGGTGCGACCCGGCGACCGGCGCTTCTCGATTCCTGATCGGTCCGCGATCCGGTCGCGCGGCCATGACGAGGTTGTCCTCCGGCAGGACGTCCGAGCGGCCGACGGTGAGCGCCGCGCCATACCAGCGCGCCAGCGTCGCCTGGCTGTCCTG
>JAOZVV010000044.1 GCA_025869365.1 Pseudonocardia sp. | reverse complement strand
TCACCGTCGCGGTCAGCCCGTCGAACGGGCCGTGGGCGTCCACCTCCCCGGTCTGGGGGTCGACGGCGAGCACCACATAACCGTCGCACTGAGTGAGCTTCTCAGCAGCAGCGACCAACGTCTGCTCGTCTGAAGTCGTGTTCTCCGGCACCGGATCACCTCCTAGTCACTAGTACAGCGTCGCGGGGGCCTCCGGCGTGACAGTCTTTCGCGCTTACCACCCGTTCGGGTCAGGGTGAATATCTCGGACGATCACTGAAGGTACGGATGCGGGGACACAGAGCGCAGGAAACCGGGCATCGACTCCATGGTGCTCACCGCGCGGGTACTCGCTGTGATCGTTTACGTGTACCGCGCGTTCCGGCTTCCCGGGGCGTCACCGTGCTCCGGCGGATCACCCGGTCGCCCCTGTGCGGGGGCCCCACCGTCGGCCTACCGGGCGGTGCGCCGATGACCCGTGCGTGGTCGGCCTCCCCGGAAGTGGTCACGGTCTGTGTCCCGGGGCACACCCGCAGGTGAAGCGTCCCTCGGCCGGACGCGGGTGGCGGATAGGGTCCGGGACATGGACGTCCAGGTCGTCGACCACCCCCTGGCCAAGGCCCGGCTGACCACGATGCGCGACGCGCGGACGGACAACGCCGCCTTCCGCGCCGCGCTCCGCGAGCTCACGCTCATGTTGATCTACGAGGCCACCCGGGACGCCCCGGTGACGACCGGGCCGCTGCACACACCGGTCGCGCGGACCACCGGTTACCGGCTCGCGAACCCGCCGGTGCTGGTCCCGGTGCTGCGGGCCGGGCTGGGCATGGCCGACGCGGCGCAGAACCTGATCCCGGAGTCCCAGATGGGGTTCGTCGGCGTCGCGCGGAACGAGGAGACCCACCGGCCCACGCCGTACATGGAGTCCCTGCCGGAGTCCCTCGTCGGACGGCCGGTGTTCGTCCTCGACCCGATGCTCGCGACCGGTGGCTCGATGGTCCACACCATCAGCCTGCTGACCGCCCGCGGCGCGGACGACGTGACCGCGGTGTGCGTGCTGGCCGCACCCGAGGGCGTCGAGGCGCTGGCGCAGAGCGGGCTGCCGGTCCGGCTCGTGACCGCGAGCATCGACGAGCGGCTCAACGACTCGGCCTACATCGTGCCGGGGCTCGGCGACGCCGGGGACCGCCAGTTCGGCGCCGTCTGAGAACGTCGCGCTCCCGGCCCGGCTCCGCCGACGGACGACGCCCTCAGGCTGCTGCCCCGCTCGTGCGGCCGGCTCAGGGCCGCCAGCCGTCGACCGCCGCCCGGACCATCGCCGCGAAACCCTCGCCCGGGTCCCCGCCGCCCGCCGGGATCGCGTCGCGCAGCTGCAGGGACACCAGGCCGTGCAACGCGGCCCACAGGCCGAGCGCGACCGTCGCGGCGTCCGCGTCGCCCCGCAGCACGTCCGCCCGCATCGCCCGCTCGACGGCGACCACGAGCGGTTCGAAGGCGGCGTCGCGGAGGGCGCGGGTCTCGTCGTCGAGCTCGGCGCTGCCGAACATCGCGTCGGAGAGATGGGGGTCGTCGAGCGCGGCATCGCGGTAGGCCAGCCCCAACGCGACCAGGTCCGCCGCGGGATCCCCGCTGTCCGGCACGGCGACGAGACGTACCTCGAGCCGGCGGAACGCGTCGTCGACGAGTGTCTTCACCAGACCGGGCTTGCCGCCGAACAACGAGTAGACCGCGGTGGTCGACGTCCCGACGTCCGAGGCGAGCCTGCGCAGGCTCAGTCCCTCGACCCCGTCGGCGGACAGGAGCTGACCCGCGCGATCCCGCAGCCGCGTACGCAACGCGTCGTCGTGGACCTTGGGCCTTGGCACATTCGGAGGCTATCGTCCAAGTGCAGGGCGCGCCGCGTAACGGAACGGCTCTCCAACCAGAGATCAGTTCGGGTCCCTCGGTAGGGGGACCGCGTCGGGGCTCGGGGAGGACCGGATGCGGTTCGCGGTGACACATCTGCGTTTCTCGGTGCTGTTGTTGGTCGCGCTCGTGTTCGTCACCCTGCCGGGCGGGGACACGGAGATCGCGGCGCCGAGCGTGCGGACGGTCGGCGTCGGGCCGGGCGGGCCGCTGCAGGTCCTGCGCGTCATGCCCCTCGGGGCGTCGAGCACCGAGGGGATCGGCAGCCCGGCGACCGCGGGGTACCGCGGGCCGCTGCTCGCCGCCCTGGACCGGGACGGTGTCGCGATCGACTACGTCGGATCCCTGCGCAGCGGGCCCGCCGGCCTGCGGGACCGGGACAACGAGGGCCACTCCGGCTGGACGCTGGAGCGGATGACACCCGTGGTCGCCGGCTGGGTCCGCAAGGCCGAACCGGACGTGATCCTGCTGCACATGGGCACCAACGACATCGGGAGCGGGGCGAGCGGAGCCGTCGTCGCGGATCGGCTGGACCGCTTCCTGGACGAGATCGACTCCGCGTCCCCCGCCACCCACGTGATCGTCGCGGGCGTCTGGGCGAAGTTCCCGAACCGGGCGAGCGCCCGTGCGGAGCTGGCCAGGCTCACCCCCGGGGTGGTCGCGAAGCACACCGCCCGTGGGCAGTCCGTGCGCTATGTCGACAACACCAACCTGCTGGACGCCCGGGACTTCACGGACTCCCTGCACGCCAACGCCCGCGGCTACGGGAAGATCGCCGCGATGTGGGCGACGGAGATCGAGGGCTGGCTCGCGCAGGAGAAGGCGGCGTCCTCGGCCGCGGAGCGGTCCTAGCCGCTACTGCGAGAGCCCCGCGGCCACGGTCGCGCCCAGCTCCCAGCAGGCCTCCAGCGCGGCCCTGTCCGGCGCCCCCAGCACCTCGACGGTCGCCGCCGCGGCCTTCCACCCCATGCCCGAGGTCAGCGTCGCGAGCGCGGCCACCGCACCCTCGACGCCCTGGTTGCCGTGCACGTACGCCCCGAACGGGAGACCCCGGGTGTCGTCCGCGCACACGTAGAAGACCTGGTCGAAGAAGTGCTTGAGGGCACCCGAGACGTACCCGATGTTGGCCGGGGTGCCCAGCACGACGGCGTCGGCGGCGAGCAGATCGCTCGCGGTGGCGGCCAGCGCGGCCCGGCGCACCACCTCGACCCCGGTGATCTCGGGGTCGCTCGCGCCGCGGACCACGGCGTCGAGCAGTTCCTGCATCCCGGGCGACGGTGTGTGGTGGACGATCAGCAGCCGCTTGGGCGGGACGGCCATGGCACCTCCGGTGCTCCTGGGCGGGAACGGTCGACCTGACGGCGAGGAGCCTCACGGCTCGCGCAGCGGCAGGTCCGCCCGCAGCGCGGCGAGGCGCTCGGCCGCGCGGGCCCGGGCGGCGTCGAGGGAGTCCGTCACGGGCTCGACGACCTCCAGGTACGCCTTCAGCTTCGGCTCGGTGCCGGACGGGCGGATGACCAGCCGCTCGCCGGGGCGGCGCAGGCGCAGGACGTCCGGGGCCGGGCGGTCGAGCGACCAGCCCGCCGGCGGCTCCGCGCCGAGCCGGGCGACCGCCTCGTCCCGGGCGGCCGGTTCCATCCGCACCGAGACGCCCGCCGTGAGGTGGACGCCGTGGGCGGCCGCGAGCTCGTCGAGGCGGCCCTGCAGCGTCGACCCGCCGGCCTTCAGCCCGGCCAGGAGGTCCGCCGCGAGGACCGCCGCGGCGATGCCGTCCTTGTCCCGCACGGCCTCCGGGTCCACGCAGTAGCCCAGCGCCTCCTCGTAGCCGAACACCAGCCCGGGTCCGCCGCGGACGATCCACTTGAAGCCGGTCAGGGTCTCCGCGTAGCGCGCGCCGTACGCCGTCGCGATGCGCCCGAGCATCGACGACGACACGACGGTCGTCGCCACCAGCGGGTCCGTGTACCCACCGGACCGCAGCAGGTGATCGCCCAGCAGCGCGCCCGTCTCGTCCCCGCTCAGCATCCGCCACACGCCGTCCGGGCCGGGCACGCCGAGCGCGCACCGGTCCGCGTCCGGGTCCAGGGCGATCGCGAGGTCCGCCCCCACGTCGGCGGCCAGTGCGAGCAACGCGTCCGCGGCGCCGGGCTCCTCCGGGTTCGGGAACGTCACGGTGGGGAAGTCCGGGTCCGGCACCGCCTGCGAGGAGACGACGTGGACGTCGGTGAACCCCGCCCGCGCCAGCGCGTGCACCGCGGTCCCGCCACCGACCCCGTGCAGCGGGGTCAACGCGATCCGGAGGCCGCGGGCACCGCCGCGGGGCAGCGAGGCCACCCGCGCGAGATAGTCCTCCACCGGGTCGACGACCGACCACGAGGACGCGGTGGGAACGGAGAACGCCCCCGGCGCGGCGGTGATCGCGGCCTCGATCTCGGCGTCCGCCGGGGGCGCGAGCTGCGCGCCGTCGGCGAGGTAGACCTTGTACCCGTTGTCCGCCGGTGGATTGTGGGACGCGGTGATCTGGATGCCCACGGCGGCGTCGAGCCGGCGGACGGCGAACGCGAGCACCGGGGTCGGCAGCGGGCCCGGCAGCGCGTGCACGGCGAACCCGGCACCTGCGAGCACCTCCGCGGCCGCCCGCGCGAACGCCTCGGAGCCGTGCCGCGCGTCCCGCCCGACGACGACGGTGCGCCCGCCGTCGCCCCGGCCGGTGAGCCACGCGGCCAGCCCGGCCGTCGCGCGTCGCACCACGGCCACGTTCATCCCGGCGGGCCCGGCCCGCACCGGCCCGCGCAGCCCCGCCGTCCCGAAGCGCAGGGTGGCGGACATCCGGTCCGCGAGCTCCGCGGCGTCCCCGCCGGCCAACGCCGCCGCGAGCAGCGTCTGCAGCTCCGCGCGGGTGCCGGGGTCCGGGTCGTCGGCGATCCAGCGGTAGGTGGCGTCCCGGAGCGCGGGGGTGAGCACGTCAGAGCCGTCCGACGAGGTCACGCAGCAGCTCACCCATCCGCGTCGCGGACTCGCGGCCCGCCTCGAGGACCTCCTCGTGGTCCAGCGGCTGCCCGGTCATCCCCGCAGCCAGGTTGGTGACCAGGGAGATCCCGAACACCTCGAGGCCCGCCGCGCGGGCGGCGATCGCCTCCAGCACGGTGGACATGCCGACGAGGTCCGCGCCGAGCCCGCGCAGCATGCGGATCTCCGCGGGCGTCTCGAAGTGCGGCCCCGGGACCCCGGCGTAGACGCCCTCCTCGAGCGAGGGGTCCACCTCGCGGGCGAGGGCCCGCAGCCGGGGGGAGTAGAGGTCCGTGAGGTCGGTGAACCGCGGCCCGACGAGCGGCGAGCGCGCCAGCAGGTTGAGGTGGTCCGAGATCAGCACCGGCTGCCCCACGGACATGCCCTCGCGGATACCGCCGGCGGCGTTGGTGAGCACGACCGCGCGGCAGCCCGCGGCGGCCGCCGTCCGCACGCCGTGCACCACCGCGTCCGCGCCGTGCCCCTCGTAGAGGTGCGTGCGCCCCAGCAGGACGAGCACGCGGGTCCCGCCGACCCGGACCGAGCGGATCGTCCCGCCGTGCCCCTCGACCGCGGGCGGGACGAAGCCCGGCAGGGAGCTCACGGACACCTCGGCCTCGGCGGTGCCGAGCACGTCGGCGGCGGGACGCCAGCCGGAACCCAGCACGACGGCCACGTCGTGCCGGGGGACCCCGGTGCCCCGGGCCAGGGCGCCCGCGGCATCCGCCGCCGCATCCGCCGAGAGGTCCGAACCGGATCCGGTCGCGCTCGTCATGCGATCACCCTACGGGGATCAGGTCCCGCCGCCGGTCGCGGTGAACCCCGCGGAGAGGGCGTCCATCAGCTCGCTCGCGCGGTCGCCCTGCCGGCCGTCCGGGACGCTGAGGGTCAACGCCCACACCCCCGTGGCGTCCGGGATGATCCGGACCAGGTTCGCCCGCTGCTGGTCCCCGCTGCGGGTGCGGTAGAAGCGCTGCTCGGCGTTCGCGGCGGTCCTGACCCCGGTGGCCTGTCCGTCGTCGACCGCATCGACGCCGAGCCCCTCGGCGGTGAGCGCGTCGGTGATCTCGGCGGCCGCCCGTGCGTGGTGGACGCCGAGCTCCTCGGTCCCGTCCGGGCTGACGAACCGCACCTCGCCCGTGCCCGCGCCGGGCTCGAACCGGTACTGGGCCCAGTCCGCGGGGACGTCGAGTGAGAAGCCGAGCGGGTCCGTGTGCGTGACGGTGGGGCTGTCCGCCGTCGTCACCGAGACCGTCGAGAGCGGTGGCTGCCCGGCGATCGTGCGGGTGACGGCGTAGCCGCCGACCGCGCCGGCGATCACCAGCGCGGCTCCCGCGAGGGCGAGCACCGCGGACAGCCAGCCGGGCATCGGCTGCGTCCGCGAGCGTGCGGCCCGGGGCGTGGTGGCGTGCGGCATCCCCACCGAGGTGCCGGCGGGCACGACCGCGGTGGCCCGCTGGCTCGTTCCCGTGGGCCCCGTGCCGGTGGGTCCCGCGCCGACGGGCCCCCCGGCCAGCCCCGTGGGGAGCGGTCCGGGGGAGGGGGCGAGCGGCGCCGGGCGGGAGCCGACGGATCCGGCGCGCTGCGACCGCTCACCGGGGTGCTCGGTCACGGCGCCGGACGACGACGAGCGCGGCGCGGGGACCCGGTCGCCGGGCCGGGTGATCAGCGCGGCGACGGTGGGCGCGTCCGGGGAACCGGGGTAGAGCGGGTCGTCCGGGTCCGCGAGCAGCGGGCGCAGCCTCCGCCGCACCTCGTCCAGCGGCATCCGGTGCTCCGGCTCCTTGACCATCAGCGCGGCGATCACCTCGGTGATCGGGCCGGACCCGCTGGGCCGGGGGACCTCGCCGTCGACGACCTCGGTGATCGTGGAGACGGGATCGCCGTGCACGTCGTAGGGCGGGCGGCCCTCGATCGCAGCGAACAGCGTGGCGCCGAGGCCCCACAGGTCCGCCGCCGGCGTCACGGCCTGTCCGGCGGCGACCTCCGGAGCGATGTACGCGGGGGAGCCCAGGACGAGGCCCGCGGTGGTCATCGGGGCGTCCGCGATGTTGCGGGCGATGCCGAAGTCCGTGAGCTTGATGCGGCCGTCGTGGCCGACGAGGACGTTGCCCGGCTTGACGTCGCGGTGGGTGATGCCCGCCCGGTGCGCCGCGCGCAGCGCGGCCCCGGTCGCGAAGCCCACGACCCCGGCCTGCACCGGGGAGAGCCGGCCCTGCTCGGTGATCAGCATGGCGAGGTTGCGCGACGGGACCATCTCGAGGACGACCATCGGCTGGCCCTCGACGTCCACGACGTCGAACACGGTGATGACGTTGGGGTGCGAGAGCCCGCCCAACGCGCGTGCCTCGCGCAGCATCCGCTCGCGCATCGCCAGCGCCTCGCCCTGCGGGATGCCCGGCGGGACCTTCAGCTCCTTCACCGCGACCCGGCGCCGGAGCACCTCGTCGTAGCCCGACCAGACCGTGCCCATCGCCCCGCTGCCGAGTTTCGACGACAGCCGGTAACGGCCGCCGATGAGGCGCTGTTCCTCATCCCCCGGGGTGGACACGACGGCCATTCTCCCCGGAGCCGGTCACGCTGCGGCAACGGCCCCGGTCCACGGGGTCCCGAGCCCGGACGGGCCCGGGCGGGCTGCGGCCCTCCCCGCACCCCGCCCGGCCCCGAACGGACGCGGAGTGGCATGCTTCAGGCACACTCAGTGACACCCGGTGGCCCGTTCGCAGGGCGGTGAGCGGCTGCGTCGTCCGTTCGTCGCACTCGTCGCTGACCGCTCGCCACAGGGTCGCCGTCCGCCCGCAGCAGATCACCGACCCCTCGGCGCGCATACCCGGTGAAGTGCTGGATTCGGGTTGGTACACCGCTGTCCGGGTGAGCACCATGGTGCCATGCAGGAAAGAGCGAAGAGCCCCAGCGGGGTGGTCCGGGCCGGTGAGGCTCGATGACCGTGCTGCAGGCGCGCCCGGAGCTTTCCGGCCCCGACGGACCCGTCATCGATCTCGGTGCCGGGACCGGTCCCGAGTGGCTCGACAGCTGGCTCTCCACCCGTAGGGACGACCTCGTCACCTGCCGTCGGCTGCTGCACGCCGACCCCGAGCTCGGCCGCGCCGAGCACCGGACCACGGCCATGATCGCCCGCACGCTCCTCGCGGCGGGCCTCGAACCGCGCACCCTACCCGGCGGCACCGGCCTCGTGTGCGACGTCGGCTACGGCGAGCGCTGCGTGGCACTGCGGGCGGACCTCGACGCCCTGCCGCTGCAGGAGGAGACGGGCCTCCCGTTCGCCTCCGGCACCCCGAACGTCATGCACGCCTGCGGGCACGACGCGCACACCTCGATGGTCCTCGGGGCCGGCCTCGCGCTGGCGTCGGCGCCGACGCTGCCCGGCCGCGTCCGGCTGGTGTTCCAGCCGGCCGAGGAGATCCAGCCCGGCGGCGCGCTGGACGTCGTCGCGGACGGCGCGATGGAGGGCGTGGAGCGCATCTTCGCGCTGCACTGCGACCCGCGCCTGGAGGTCGGCAGGCTCGGCACCCGCGTCGGGCCGATCACCTCGGCCTGCGACGTGGTCGAGATCCGGCTGACCTCGCCGGGCGGGCACACCGCCCGGCCGCACCTCACCGCGGACCTGGTCGAGGCGCTGGGCCTGCTGATCACCCAGCTGCCGCTGCTGCTCACCCGCCAGGTGGACCCGCGCTCCGGCACGGTCCTCGTCTGGGGTGCGGTGCAGGCCGGCGCCGCGGCGAACGCGATCCCGCAGGGCGGCCTGCTGCGCGGCACGCTCCGTACCGCGGACCACGAGACGTGGACCGGAATCGAGGAGAAGTTCCGCGCGCTCGTCGCGGCCGTCCTCGCCCCGCTCGGCGTCGGGTACGTCATCGACTACACCCGCGGGGTCCCGCCGGTCGTGAACGACGCCATCAGCTCCGGGATGCTCCGGGACGCCGCGATCACGCTGGGCGGGCTCGACGCGGCGGCGGACACCGAGCAGTCCAGCGGCGGCGAGGACTTCGCCTGGTACCTCGAGAAGGTCCCCGGCGCGATGGCCCGGCTCGGCGTGTGGCCCGGGGTGGGCCCGATGAAGGACATCCACCAGCCCACGTTCGACCTGGACGAGCGGGCCCTCCCGGTCGGCGTCCGGATCCTGGTCAACGCCGCCCTCGCCGCCCTCGCCTGATCCGACTCCCGCGAGTCGGGACGTAGGGCCGGGCGAGTCGGGATCTGAGGCCCCGCGAGTCGGGATCTGAAGCCGGGCGAGTCGGGAGTCCGGTCCCGGCGGGAGCGGCAGCGTAGATCGTCGCGGGCCTGGGTGCGTCCCTGGCAGGGCTTCTCGTCCGTAGTTGTCCACACGCGCCCGCACTCATCCACAGAGTCCTGATCATCGCCCGTCATCCACGCCCGGGGTCTCACTCTCGAGGCATGGCAGACGAGCTTCTCTGGGTTCACGGCGCCTGCCGCCGGGCCGCCGCGATCGAGGTGCTCGGCCGCGCCGCCGTACGCCGTGCCGTGGATTCCGGACGGTGGCGGGCGGCATGGCCGGGGGTCCTGGTCGAGAGCGACCGCGCCGCCGAACCTCTCACCGTGATCGCCGCCGCGTCGACGTTCGCGGGGGAGGACGCCCTGGTGACCGGCCGCACAGCGGCACACCTCTTCGGCTGTACCGCCGTGCCGGCACTGCCCGTTCATCTCCTCGTGCCGTACGGGCACTGGCTGCGCGACCGGCCGGGGCTGGTGGCGCACAACGGGCGTCCCATGGCTGAGGACCGGACGACGGTTGCGGGGCTGCGTGCGCTCGGGCTGGAGCCCGTGCTGGCGGAGCTCTTGTGCCGGGACAGCCCACCGGACGCGCTCGCGGTCGTCGATCAGGCGCTCGGGCTGGCGGGTGCAGCAGGACGCGAACGGCTGCGCGACCGGATCGGCGAGGCACTCGCCCGCCGCGCGGATCCCCGCGGCCGGCGCCGGGCCACCGCGCTCCTCGACGTCGCGACGGGCCTCGCGGCGTCCCCGGCGGAGAGCTGGGTGCTCTTCCAGGTGGTCGACGTCGGGTTCCCGGTTCCCGAGGTGAACCTGCCGTTCGCCGACCTCGACGGGCGTGAGATCTTCCGGCTCGATCTCGGATGGCCGACGTACCGGATCGCCCTCGAGTACGACGGATATCTCGCCCACCTCGGCAGGGACGACGCCGACCGGGATCGTCAGGTCATCCTCGAGCGGAGCGGTTGGATCGTCATCCGTGTCGACGCCACCGACCTGGGCTCGTTCCACCGCGTGGAGGGTGCGCTGGACGAGGCGTTTCGACGCCGGGGCCTGACGCTGCGGCGTCGGCCCGGGATGTTGCGGGGGCAGCATCATCGGGAGAAGGTCGTGTAGTTCGACCGAGGTCGGGCGCGGACGGCACTTCCTCGCGACTCGCGCGGCCTGAGATCGCGACTCGCAGGGCCTGAGATCGCGACTCGCAGGGCCTGAGATCGCGACTCGCGCGGTCTGAGATCGCGACTCGCGTGGCCTCAGATCGCGACTCGCGCGGACGCGGCGCAGGCGCGGCCCGCCGCGCCGGTGAGGCGCTAGAGGGACTTGCGGCTCGGGCGGCTGCGCAGATCGGTCACGTAGTCCGCGGGGGCACCGGCGGCCTCGGCCGCGTCCGCGATCACGCCCAGGTACCGGGCGGACGGGGACCCGCCCTCGTACGCGTCGAGCACGTAGATCCAGGCGAGCACGCTGCCCTCCATGGTCTGCACCCGGAGCCGGAGCTTCTTGTGCAGGCCGAGCTCACCACCCTCCCACCGGTCCAGCTGGGCGGCGTCCTGCTCGGGCACGTCGTAGATCACCACGAAGACCTGCGAGCCGGGGCTCTCGACCACGGTGGAGAGGGCGCCCTCCCAGGCGTAGTCCTCACCGCCGAAGGTGAGCCGCCAGTCGACCAGCCACCCCGTCCCCGCCATCGGCGAGTGCGGGGCGCGCTCCTTCATCTGCTGCGGATCCATGTTCGACCCGTAGGCGGCGTACAGCGGCACGGGCACAGGGTATCGGTGCCGGCCGTTGCGGGTACCGCCGGGCGGATCACCGGTCACGCGTACGGTATGTCCGGGCCGGTCAGGGCCCGCTGTATCGATTCCCACCAGAGAAGATCGGAGAGCGGCACGTGACCCGCATCGTGATCATGGGCGGGGGGCCCGCCGGCTACGAGGCGGCGCTCGTCGCGGCCCAGCACGGAAGTGACGTGACGATCGTGGAGCAGGACGGCATGGGCGGTGCCTGCGTCATCCACGACTGCGTGCCCTCGAAGACCTTCATCTCCTCCGCGGCCGTCCGCGTGGACCTGCACCGCGCCGAGGACCTCGGCGTGCTGCTGGACCGCAACACCGCGGGCGTCGACCTGCCCAAGGTCAACGGCCGGGTCAAGAGCCTCGCGCTGGCCCAGTCCGCGGACATCCGCAACCGGGTCGAGAGCGACGGCGTCCGGATCATCAACGGCACCGCGCGTTTCCTGGAGGCCGGGCCGACGTCACCGCACCTCGTCGAGGCCACGCACGCCGGCGGCGAGGTCGAGGAGCTTCCCGCGGACGTCGTGCTGGTCGCCACCGGGGCCACCCCGCGCGTGCTGGACTCGGCCCGCCCGGACGGTGAACGCATCCTCACCTGGCGCCAGCTCTACGACCTGCCGGCGCTGCCCGAGCACCTGATCGTCGTCGGGTCCGGGGTGACGGGCGCGGAGTTCGTCTCCGCCTACGTCGAGCTGGGCTGCCAGGTCACGCTGATCTCCAGCCGGGACCGCGTGCTGCCCGGCGAGGACGCGGACGCGGCCGCCGTGCTCGAGGACGTGTTCATCGAGCGTGGCGTGCGGATCCTCCCGAAGGCCCGCGCGGAGTCCGTCCTCCGGGACGGCGACGAGGTCGTCGTCACCCTCGCGGACGGCGGGACCGTCCGTGGCTCGCACGCGCTGATGACCGTCGGGTCCGTGCCCAACACCGGGGACCTGGGCCTGCAGAAGGTCGGGATCGAGCCGGACCGCGGCGGGTTCGTCCCCGTGGACCGGGTGTCCCGCACGTCCGTCCCCGGGATCTACGCCGCCGGGGACTGCACCGGCCTGCTGATGCTCGCGTCCGTCGCGGCGATGCAGGGCCGGATCGCGATGTGGCACGCGCTCGGCGAGGGGGTCGCGCCGATCCGGCTGCGCACCGTCGCGGGGAACGTCTTCACCCGCCCCGAGATCGCGACCGTCGGCATCAGCCAGCGCGCGATCGACGCGGGCGAGGTCCCGGCCCGCACGGTCATGCTCCCGCTCACCACGAACCCGCGGGCGAAGATGCGCGGGCTGCGCCGTGGCTTCGTCAAGCTGTTCTGCCGCCCGGCGTCGGGCGTGGTGATCGGCGGTGTCGTGGTCGCGCCGGTGGCGAGCGAGCTGATCCTGCCGATCGCGCTGGCCGTGCAGAACGGCCTGGGCGTCGACGACCTGGCGCACACGTTCTCGGTCTACCCGTCGCTCTCGGGCTCGATCACCGAGGCGGGCCGCCAGCTCATGCAGCACTCGGACCTGGACTGATCGCACTCACGGGGCCGAGATCGGGGTCGCATCAGGGACTTCCCTGATGCCGGGTCCGCGCGCCGGGGCGATGCTCGGAGCCATGACCACTCCCGTCCGCACCGGCGTTCCCGTCGTCCCCGTGCTGGTGGCGGGCGCCGCCGCCCAGCTGACCGACGACGTCCTGTTCGCCTTCCTGCCCGACGTCCCCGTCCTGCCGGCGCTGATCGCGCTCGCGCTCACCGCCGGCGCGGCTCGGTTCGTGACCCGCGAGATGCACGGCTCCGCGGTCGCGCGGACCGGTCTCGCGGTCGGCGCCGTCTCCGCCGGGCTGGGCCTGCTGATCGGCGGGTTCGGGCTGCTCACGATCCTGCTGGCGGGGCTCACGGTCGTCGCCGGGGTGGCGGGCGCGGTCGCGAAGCGCCCGGAGCTGAGGCCGCACGACTGACGGATCGAGCGCGACTCGGCGACGGAGATACCGCGACTCGCGGGGGCGGGGAGCGGGTGTCCCGGGGACTCGGGGGAGCGACCCGGGACGAACGACGAGAGCCCCGCCGGGGTCCGGCGGGGCTCTCGTCGTGTCGTGCGTCCTCCGCCGCCGGCTCAGCCGACCTGCGCGAGGCGGGCCCGGCAGCCGGCCAGGGCGCAGAGCGTCTCGGCGGCGAACCGGCTGGGGGCCTCCACGTCCGCGGTGGTCGTGGTCCGCGTGAACGGCCACTGCCCGGCGAAGCGGTGGAGGTACCAGTTGCAGAAGAAGTGGTCGGGCTCGTCCGGGTCCGAGACGAACACGGCCTGCCCCGGCAACTGCGACACCCAGCGCGCGTACGCGACGGCGACGAGCGCCGGGGGTCTGGCGGCCCGGCGGGTGATGAGCCAGTCCTCCGCCCTGCTGCGCCAGTTCGTGAGCGCGGCGGGGTGCAGGGTGGCACCGGGAAGTTCCCGCAGGTTGGCGGTGAACGTGCTGGTCAGGGCGCCGGACGCGGAGTGCGCGGCCGAGGCCAGGGTGAGCAGGGAATGGGGCCCGGGGATCGGGCCGTCGGTGTGGATGTGGGTCGTGACGTACACGGTCTCGGGGGGCATGACGGATCCAAGGTCGCCGAAGTGAGGGGACGTGTTCGCGACGCGGCTGAGCCGGCGTGACGAACGGATCCGCGGCGCGGTCAGCTCCGCGTGGCGGAAACGAACCGGGCCCCGTGGTCGGTGGTCACACGGAACATCACTGCTGTCCACTGTGCACTTGTGCAGCACACGGTGGCGTGCTGTGGAACTGGCCTGGCGGAGAAGGACGCTAATCGGGGCCCCGGCCGTCGTCAACGGCCACGGGATCAACGATCCGTGGCGAGCCTGCCGGCCATCACACAGTCGACCCGCCGCCCGTCGACGACCCACGCCGAGCGCTGCGTGCCCTCGACGGCGAAGCCGCACTTCTCGGCCACGCGCGCGGACGGGTCGTTCCCGACGGCCCACGCGTAGGACACCCGCGCGAGGCCCAGGCCACCGACGGCCGACGGGGCGAAGCCGAACCGCAGGACGGCGGACAGCGCCGTGGAGATCATGCCGCGGCCGCGGGCCCGGGGCAGCGCCCAGCAGGTCGCCTCGGCGACGCCCATCGGCAGATCCAGGTGGGCGAACGCGACCTCGCCGAGCATCTCACCGGTCGTCGGTCCGCAGACGGCCCAGGTGTAGGCGCGGTCCAGTGCCCAGGCGGCGGCGCGCTCCTCGATGTAGAGGACGGCCGCCGCGGGCGTCGGCGGGGGCCGGTGGCGCCAGCGGAGGATCTCCGGATCCCGGGCGGACTCCAGGACCGCCGGGACGTCGGAGAGGCGCTCGTCGTGGCGCGGGGGTCGGAGGTGCCAGCCCCCGGCGTCGATCTCGACGGGATCCATGTCCGCAGCCCGGCCGCCCTGTGGGTGGGGGACGGGCTCGCGCACCGTCCCCCACCCCCAGAGGTTCAGTCCTTGATCTCGCAGACGACGGTGCCCTGCGTGATCGACGAGCTGGCCTCCGCGGAGAGCCCGGTGATGGTCCCGTCCTTGTGCGCGGTGACCGGGTTCTCCATCTTCATGGCCTCGAGGACCACGATCAGGTCCCCGGCCGAGACGCTGTCCCCGTCCGAGACCGCGACCTTGATGATCGTGCCCTGCATCGGCGCGGTGACCGCGTCGCCCGAGACCTTCGCGCCGCCGCCCTTGCCGGAGCGCTTGCGCGGGGCCTTCGCCGTCGCGCCGCCGCCACCCCCGCCGCCGAAGGAGACGTCCCCGGGGAGGGAGACCTCGAGGCGTCGCCCGCCGACCTCGACGACCACGGACTGCCGTGGTGCGGTGTCCTCGTCGGTCCCGGCGCCGCCCTCGAACGGCGGGACGGTGTTGTTCCACTCGGTCTCGATCCAGCGGGTGTGGACGGTGAAGTCCTCCTCGGTGTCCGCGGTGAATGCCGGGTCGGTGACGACGAGGCGGTGGAACTCCAGGACCGTGGCCAAGCCGCCGACCTGGAACTCGGCCAGCGCGCGGCGGGAGCGCTCGATCGCCTGGGCCCGGTCCGAGCCGGTGACGATCAGCTTGGCCAGCAGCGAGTCGAACTGGCCGCCGATGACCGATCCGGCCTCGACCCCGGCGTCGACGCGCACGCCCGGGCCGGCCGGGTAGGCGATGGTGGAGACGGTGCCGGGCGCGGGGAGGAAGTTGCGGCCCGCGTCCTCGCCGTTGATCCGGAACTCGATGGAGTGCCCGC